>NZ_JBITDL010000001.1:0-453353 GCF_044454225.1 Streptomyces sp. NPDC051563 | reverse complement strand
CAGGATCAAACTCTCCATGAATGTTTACCCGTAATCGGGTGCACACGCACTTAGAGCGGGACAGTCATGTCGGAATAAGACCGACCGTCCACTGCATCCTCGCTGTGTAATTGCCTGCAAGTGTCAGAGCCGAAGCTGCGACCTCACAGGTCTTTTTCAAAGGAACCTCATCCACCGAAATGGACGGGGTATCAACTTTTTGGCGTTGATTTTTGGCACGCTGTTGAGTTCTCAAGGAACGGACGCTTCCTTTGTACTCACCCTCTCGGGCTTTCCTCCGGGCGCTTCGTTTCGTTCTTGTGTCTCCGACTCTATCAGACTCTTTCGGGCCTGACTCCCAGTCAGCGGGTTTTGCCTTCGGGGCTGTTGGGCCCTTCCGACTCCCGAACTCTAGTGGATTTCCCGGGCGATTCATAATCGACCTTCAGGAATGAATTCGGGCATGCCGAATACGTTCCCGGTGGGAGATTTTGCTGAGTTGGGTGCCGCAACGAGGCGGCGGGATTCGTTGGCTCCGGAACCTTTCGGCTCAGGGACAACTCGAAGAACCTTACGGATCCGCGGGGCCCGTGTCAAACCGGAGCTCAGGGCCCGGTCACTGGGCGGTCAGTGCGGGGACTGGAGGTCCTCGACGCGGTCCAGGAGGCGGGTGAGCATGTCGCCCAGGACGCCGCGCTCCGCCGTGGAGAGGTCCTGGAGGAGGTCCTCCTCGAAGACCGTCGCCGCGCGCATCGCGTCCAGCCACTTGCTGCGGCCCTCCGCGGTGAGCTCCACGATCACGCGGACGCGGTTGTTCTCGTCCCGCTCGCGCGTGACAAGTCCTTCCGCCGTCATGCGGTCGATCCGGTGGGTCATCGCCGCCGGCGTGAGGCCGAGCTGCTTCGCGAGCTCGCTCGGGCCCATGCGGTACGGGGCTCCGGAGAGCACGAGGGCCTTGAGGACCTCCCACTCGGCGTTGCTGATGCCCAGGGCCGCCGTCTGGCGGCCGTACGCGACGTTCATGCGGCGGTTCAGGCGGCTGAGGGCCGAGACGACCTTCTCGACCTGGGGGTCGAGGTCCTGGAACTCGCGCTGATAGACGGCGATCTGTTCGTCGAGGCTCGGCTCGTGGACGGGCGCAGTGCCGTCGGGGGTGTCACCCATGGTTCGAAGTATGGCACGGGGCCGTTGGCGTCTAACTCCTTCGATGTGTAGTCTTAAGCATCGAACTTTAGGTATGAAGTCTTCAAGCTTCAGCAATCAAGGTGGTGAGAAGTGACCAAGGTGATGGGCGCTGCGATGCGGAGGATCCAGGCCGGGAACGCGTTGACCGCGTTCGGTATCGGCTTCACGGTTCCGTTCCTCTACGTCTACGCGGCGAAGGTGCGAGAGCTGGACCCCATGTGGGCGACCGGCACGTTCATGGCGTTCGCCCTCGGTGCGCTTCTCGCGCTGCCCTTCACCGGGCGGGTGATCGACCGGCGCGGTCCGGTCCCCGTCGTCATCGGTGCGGCCGTCGTGGCCTCGCTCGGCGCGCTGTCGCTCGGGCTCTCCACCGGTGTGGTGGCGATCCTGCTCTCCGCGCTCGCGCTGGGCGCCGGCCAGGCCGTCATGCAGCCGGCGCTGGCCACGATGATCGTGCGCTGTTCCACCCCGTCCACCCGGACCCGTGCCTTCGCCCTGCAGTTCTTCATGCAGAACCTGGGTCTGGGCATCGGCGGTCTGATCGGCGGGCTCATCGTCGACGAGAGCCGTCCCGGCAGCTTCACCCTGCTCTTCGGCATCGAGGCCGTGATGTTCCTGGTCCTGGCCGGGGTCATCGCCACCGTGCGGATGCCCCAGGTCCCGGCCATCAGCACCGCGCTGGCCAAGGACGCCGCCCAGGCGGGCGGCGGCTGGAAGCGGCTGATGGAGCACAAGGCGATGGTGCAGTTCTGCATCCTCGGTTTCGTGCTGTTCTTCGCCTGTTACGGGCAGTTCGAGTCGGGGCTCGCCGCCTTCGGTACCGAGGCCGCCGGGATCTCCCCCTCCACGCTCGGTTTCGCGCTCGCCGCCAACACCGGGGCGATCGTGCTCGCCCAGTTCGTCGTGCTGCGGCTGGTGGAGAACCACCGCCGGTCCCGGGTGATCGCGCTCGTCGGGCTGCTCTGGACCGTGGCGTGGATCATCGCCGCCTTCTCCGGACTGGGGCACGGCAGCGCGGTCATGGCCGCCGCCGCGTTCGTGACCACGTACGCCCTCTTCGGGATCGGCGAGGCGATGCTGTCGCCGACGCTGGCGCCGCTGGTGGCCGACCTGGCGCCGGAGGGCTCCGTGGGTCAGTACAACTCGGCCTTCGCGCTGGTCAAGCAGCTGGCTCTGGCACTCGGGCCGCTCGGTGTGCCGCTGGCCGCCGGCCTTCCGATGCTCTACATCGGGATATTCGTCCTGGTCTCGCTCGGCATCGCCGCGCTGGCGCTGCGCCTCGGCAAGCAGCTGACGCCGGTGCAGGACAACCCGTCGCTGGCCGGGAGCACCGTCGTGGTGAAGCGGGTCATGGACGCCGAGCCCGAGTCCGTGCCCGCGTAGCCGGGGAAGCCATGGGGAAGACGAAGGCCCCGGTCCGGTGGACCGGGGCCTTCGTCGTGTCCGGCTACGGGGCCTTGTCGGGGAGGGCGAACTCGCACCAGACGGCCTTGCCGCCGCCGGGGGTGCGGCGCGAGCCCCAGGCCGAGGCGATGGTGGCGACGATGGAGATGCCGCGGCCGGTCTCGTCGGCCGGTTCGGCGCGGCGGCGGCGCGGGAGGTGGTCGTCCCCGTCGGTGACTTCGATGATCAGCCGGCGGTCGGTGCGGCGCAGCCGCAGGCGCATGGGCGGGGTGCCGTGCTGGAGGGAGTTCGCGACGAGCTCGCTGGCCGCGAGGACCCCCAGGTCGCACAGCTCCACGGGGAAGCGCCAGGAGGCGAGGACTCCCTGGGCGAAGGCACGGGCGCGCGGGGCGGCCTCGATGCCGCCGAGGAGTTCCAGGGCCGCGTTGTGGAAGAGCTCGGCGTCGGCGCCGGTGCGGGCGGGCTGCTGGAGGACCATCACGGCGACGTCGTCGTCGTGGTCGGCGTCGACCCCGAGGGCGCGCATCAGGCGGTCGCAGATGACGGCGGGGGTGCCCTGGGCGCCGGAGAGGGCGCGCTCCAGGGCGGCGACGCCTTCGTCGATGTCCTCGCCGCGGCGCTCGACCAGGCCGTCCGTATAGAGGACGGCGGTGGAGCCGGGGCCCAGCGCGATGGTCCCCGAGGTGTGCAGCCAGCCGCCGGTGCCGAGCGGCGGGCCGGTGGGGTCGGCGGCGCGGCGGACCGTGCCGTCCTCGTCGCGGACGAGGATCGGGAGGTGGCCGGCGGAGGCGTACGCGAGGAGGCCCTCGTTGGGGTCGTGGACGGCGTAGACGCAGGTGGCGATCTGGCTGGCGTCGATCTCGGCCGCGAGGCCGTCGAGGAGCTGGAGCACCTCGTGCGGGGGCAGGTCGAGGCGGGCGTACGCGCGGACGGCGGTGCGGAGCTGGCCCATGACGGCGGCGGCGCGGACGCCCCGGCCCATGACGTCGCCGATGACGAGGGCCGTGCGGCCGGCGCCGAGGGTGATGACGTCGTACCAGTCGCCGCCGACGGCGGCTTCCGTGCCGCCGGGCTGGTAGGTGGCGGCGACGCGCAGGTCGTCGGGCTGCTCCAGCTCCTGCGGGAGGAGGGAGCGCTGGAGGGTGACGGCGGCCTCGCGCTGGCGGCGCTCGCTGGCGCGCAGCCGTTCGACGGCCTCGGCGTGGTCGGTGACGTCGGCGAGGTGGATCAGGACGCCGGTGCCGGTGTGGGCTTCGGCTTCGGTGTCGGATCCCGTGCCGGAGCCGGAGCCGGTGGTGGCGTGGGCGTGGGCGGTGGCTCCGTCGGCGTCGGCCTTGGTCTTGGGGAACTCGATCGGGGTGCAGGTGACCGTGTACGAGCTGGTGCCGCCGGGCGCCGTGCGGTTCTTGGCCGTACGGGGCTTGCCGCTGCGCTGGACCTGGTCCAGGAGCGGGAGCAGGCCGAGGTCGCCGAGCTCGGGGAGGGCCAGGTGCGCGGGGGCGCCGGGGGCGCGGGCCCCGAAGCCGGCGGTGTAGGCGTCGTTGACGTAGGCGACGCGGTGGTCGGGGCCGTGCACGAGGGCGACGAGGGCCGGGAGGAGGTCGAGGACCTCGCGTACGGAGAGCTCGTCGAGGGAGGGTACGGGGATCCCCGTACCCTCGGCGGCGCCGGACGCGGAACGGGCACCGTTGCCGTTGCCGGTGACGGAGCCGGTGCCGCGGACCGTGGGGTCCGCGGGGCAGCCGTCCGGGCCGGCC
This sequence comes from Streptomyces sp. NPDC051563, assembly GCF_044454225.1. Taxonomy (NCBI): domain Bacteria; kingdom Bacillati; phylum Actinomycetota; class Actinomycetes; order Kitasatosporales; family Streptomycetaceae; genus Streptomyces; species Streptomyces sp. NPDC051563. The sequence continues at coordinate 449,028 of NZ_JBITDL010000001.1, read as the reverse complement.
GGGGAATGGCCGGCCGCGCCGCGGGCGGCGGGGACCGAACCCTCGCCCCGTTTGGCCTGGGCGGCTGCGTGTTCGGACCGGGCCGCGGCGCGGCGCTGCGTTCCGGGGAACCGGGCGCTCCAGCGCGTGAAGTTCACTGCTTTCAAGCCTCGTGGTGTCGCTCGTGGTCGCTGTGTCACTCGGTGGCAATCGGGTGGCACTCGGATGTCACGCTGATGTCACTCTGTGCAGGTGTGAGCCCACCTATGGTCACACGTCCAGTGTGACCGACGGGACTGACGGCCTCAGCCTGCGTTCTTCTTCGGAGGGTCCTTGGGGCCTCCGCCCGCCGCGAGTTCGAATTCTGCTCTGGGGTGTTCGAGGGATCCCAGCGAGACGATCTCGCGTTTGAAGAGGCCGGAGAGGGTCCACTCGGCGAGCACGCGCGTCTTGCGGTTCAGGGTCGGGACGCGGCTGAGGTGGTAGGCGCGGTGCATGAGCCAGGCCGGGTAGCCCTTGAGCTTGCGGCCGTAGACGTGGGCGACGCCCTTGTGGAGTCCGAGGGAGGCCACGGAGCCCGCGTACTTGTGGGCGTACTCGGTGAGGAGTCCGCCGCGCAGGGACGAGACCAGGTTGTCGGCGAGGACCTTGGCCTGGCGGACGGCGTGCTGGGCGTTGGGGGCGCAGGCGACACCCTTCTCGGGGGCGGTGATGTCGGGGACGGAGGCGGCGTCGCCGGCGGCCCAGGCGTGCTCGACGCCTTCGACGGTGAGGAAGGAGGTGCAGGCGAGGCGGCCGCGGTCGGTCTTGGGCAGGTCGCTGGCGGCGAGGATCGGGTGCGGTTTGACGCCGGCGGTCCATACGACGGTGCGGGTGGGGAAGCGGGCGCCGTCGCTGAGGACGGCGATCCGGTTCTCGCAGGATTCGAGGCGGGTCTCCAGGCGCAGGTCGATGCCGCGGCGGCGCAGTTCGCGGATCGTGTAGGTGCCCATCTCGGGGCCGACCTCGGGGAGGATCCGGTCGCTGGCCTCGACCAGCACCCACTTCATGTCCTCGGGCTTGACGTTGTGGTAGTAGCGGGCGGCGTAGCGGGCCATGTCCTCCAGCTCGCCGAGCGCCTCGACCCCGGCGTAGCCGCCGCCGACGAAGACGAAGGTGAGGGCGGCGTCGCGCAGGGCGGGATCGCGGGTGGAGGAGGCGATGTCCATCTGTTCGATGACGTGATTGCGCAGGCCGATGGCCTCTTCCACGGTCTTGAATCCGATGGCGTATTCGGCGAGTCCCGGAATGGGGAGCGTGCGGGAGACGGAGCCGGGGGCGAGGACGAGTTCGTCGTACTCGATCTCCACCGGGCCGCCGCCCTCCTCGTCGGTGGCGAGGGTGGTGACCGTCGCGATCCGGGCCGCGTGGTCGATGTGCCGGGCCTCGCCGATGACGATGCGGCATTTCGGCAGCACGCGGCGCAGCGGGACCACGACGTGGCGCGGGGAGATGGAGCCGGCGGCCGCTTCGGGGAGGAAGGGCTGGTACGTCATGTAGGGCTCGGGAGTGACCACCGTGACCTCGGCCTCGTCGGTTCTCAGCTTTCGCTGGAGCCGGAGTGCCGTGTACATGCCTACGTAGCCGCCGCCGACGATGAGGATCCGCGTACGGGACGGGGTACCGGGGGCCGTGCCCCGGGAGTTAGCAGCCTTCACCGTCCCATGACGCAACGTGGCCGGGAGTTTGTCCACAGGCCCGGCACATTGTGTGACCGGAGGGGACGGCGGGGCGAGGCCGTCAAGGGGTGCGGATGGAAGGGAAGGCATGCAGGTCAGGCGGTACGGAATGAGTGATTCTGGGGGCTTCGAACGGAAAATTGAGGGTGAATGCTCCGATCGGGCGGTGGTCCGTCCGGGGCTGCCTCTTCTGAATTGACTCTGGCTCAACTATGTTCGTAACTCGTCGAGGAGTAGGACCAGGGCCCTCATGACCGTGGCCCCCCTCGACATGAAGGCGGGGAGTGTCTCCGGGGGGAGACAAATGATTACCGGGGGATACATATGCACATTTCCGATTTCCATGCTTCTGCCACCGCTCTGTCGTCGGCCGCTTCCGCGACCGACAGCCACGGGCGGCTGATGGCCGGCGGCGCCACCACACACGGCGTGGGTCGCTCCACGCCGCTGCGCGTCGACGCACAGCGCAATCTCGAACACGTACTTCGCGCGGCCCGCGAGGTCTTCGGCGAGCTCGGTTACGGGGCTCCGATGGAGGACGTCGCACGGCGCGCACGGGTCGGCGTCGGCACCGTGTACCGGCGTTTCCCCAGCAAGGACGTCCTGGTCCGGCGGATAGCCGAGGAGGAGACCTCGCGGCTGACCGAGCAGGCCCGCACGGCTCTCGGCCAGGAGGAGGAGCCGTGGCAGGCGCTGTCGCGCTTCCTGCGCACCTCCGTGGCCTCGGGCGCCGGGCGGCTGCTGCCTCCGCAGGTGCTGCGGGTCGGCGGGCCCGGTGAGGACGGGGCCGACGGGGTGGACGGGGAGGCCGCGCGGGTTCCGCACCAGCGTCAGGTCGTCGCGGCCGGCGGGGCGCCCGATCTGCGGGTCGTCGGCGCTTCCCGGACCGGCCTGGACGACGAGCCGTCGGAGGACGCGGGCGCGGGCGAGCTGCTCGAGGTCGTCGGCCGCCTCGTCGACCGGGCCCGGGAGGCCGGTGAGCTGCGCGCCGACGTCACGGTGGCCGATGTGCTGCTGGTGATCGCGACGGCCGCGCCCGCGCTGCCCGACGCGGCGCAGCAGGCGGCGGCTTCCGCCCGGCTGCTGGACATCCTGCTCGAAGGGCTGCGGTCCCGGACGGCGTAACGCGGAGCACGGCGGTCGGAAGTGCTGCGCTCGGAAGGCGGTGCTCGGAGTGCGGTCCGGGTCGTTCGGCCGGGGCGCCCGGGACGTGAGGTTCACGGACCGGGCGGCTCGGCCGGTGCGTCAACCGGCGCCTCCCCCGGGGAGCTCTCGCTCGAACGGGTGAGGATCCGTACGGCAATTCGCCGGGGCCTGCCCGGATGAGTGGAAGGTGTGCAGACGGGCTCGGCGCGCGCCCGCCGTGTGACACGCTGAATCGGTGTACCGGTTGAGTGTGTCGTGCGAGGGCCTCCGCGATGAGCGTTGACGGGCGGGAAGAGCCACACGGTGGCACCGGCGGCGACGTCGATGCGGGCAGCCTGCCCGCGCGGCAGGTCCCGGCGCAGCGCGAACCGGGCGGCCGGCACGCCGCCGGGGCGAGCGGGGAACTTCCGCCCTCCGACGGGGACTTGATCGCGCGGATGCGCGGGGGCGACGACGGGGCCTACGAGGAACTGTTCCGCCGCCACTCCGATGCCGTGCGCCGCTATGCCCGCACCTGCTGCCGCGACGAGCACACCGCCGACGATCTGACCGCCGAGGTGTTCGCCCGGACCCTCCAGGCCGTACGGGGCGGGGCGGGTCCGGACCAGTCCGTGCGCGCCTACCTGCTGACCACCGTACGCAGGGTCGCCGCGGCCTGGGCGAAGACGGCGAAGCGGGAGCAACTGGTCGAGGACTTCGCGCTCTTCGCGGAGCAGGCCTCCGGGTCCGGCGAGGGTGCGGGCGGGCTGCCCGTGCGCGCCGGGGACGACACCCTCGAACTAGGCGCCGATGTGCGGGCCATGCACGAGGCCGAGCAGACCCTGGCGATGCAGGCCTTCCGGAGCCTGCCCGAGCGGTGGCAGGCCGTGCTCTGGCACACCACCGTCGAGGAGGCGTCGCCGAGCTCGATCGCCCCGCTCTTCGGGCTGAGCGCGAACGCCACCGCGGTCCTGGCCAGCCGGGCCCGCGAGGGCCTCAAGCAGGCCTACCTCCAGGCCCATGTGAGCACGGCCCTGAGCTCCGGCGGGGACTGCGCCCGGTACGCCGACCGGCTGGGGGCCTATGCCCGCGGGGGTCTGCGGATGCGGGCCGAGCGGGGGCTGCGCAAGCACCTCGAGGAGTGCGCCCAGTGCCGGCTCGCCGCGGGCGAGCTCAAGGACGTCAACGCGGGCATTCCCGCGCTGCTGCCGGTCGCGGTCATCGGGTGGTTCGCCGCCGGGTACGCGGCCAAGGCGGCCGGAGTGGTGGCCGGCGGGGCCGTCGCCGCGGGCGGTGCCGGTGCGGCTGCCGCAGCGGTGGGCGGGTCCACGGCCGGGGCTGGTGCCGGAGCCGGGGCTGCTGGTGGAGCCGGGGCCGGAGCCGCTGGTGGGGCCGGGGCCGCTGGTGGCGGTGGGGCCGGCGGGGCCGGCGGAGCCGTGGCTTCGGAGGGGCTGGGGCTGCCGGCCAAGGCGGCCATCGCCGCCGGGGTCGTGGTGGCCGCGGCCGCCGGGGTGGTGTTCGCGCTGGCCGGTGACGACGCCGGACCGACGGTGCGCGCGAACCCCGCGCCGGGGGTGTCCGCGCCGGTGCCGCGGAGTCCGGCGCCCTCCGCGCCGGAGCCGGAGCCGTCGCGGGCGCAGCCTTCGCGGGCGCGGGGATCCGTACCGCCGCCGCGGAAGCAGACGCCCCCGCCGGCGGCCGTCGTACCGGCCGCGCCGGAGCCCTCGCGGAGCCCGCAGCGGTCCTCGCCCGCGCCGAGCCCGAGCCGGGCCCCGAGCCCGAAGCCGAGCCCCACGCCGACTCCCGTACCGCCGCCGAAGCCGACGCCGCCCAAGCCGCCGCCGGCACCGCAGGGGTTCCGGCTCTCCACCCTGGGCCAGTCCGCGTACGGGGCCCACGACAACCCCGAGATCGAGACCTGGCGGAGCAGCTGGGTCTGGCAGCGCTGGGCGCCGGTGATCGGGGGGCAGCGCTTCTCGCACGGGATCACCGTCAATTCCCGTTCCTCCGTGGAGATCACCCTCAACCGGAGCTGCGTCGGCTTCTCGGCGCGGGCCGGTGTGGACGGCATGTCGCTGCTCACCGACGGCACGGTCCGCTTCTCCGTGTACGCGGACGGGCAGCGGCTGTGGCAGTCCCGGGCCCTGGGCTACGGGGACCCGGCGGCGAGCGTGTCCGTCTCCCTCTCCGGGCACAAGACGCTGCGCCTGGTCGTGGAGCGTGCCGAGGGCGGCCGCCTGCCGACGCTGGCGACTTGGGCGGACTCCGTCATCAGCTGCCGCTGAGGGCGCCGGACCCGAAGGCCCGTACGGCCGCGGTCGGCCGGAGGGCCCGTCAGGACAGGGCCGGGCGGCGGAGCGGGACCCCGGTGGGGACGGCCCTGCGGCGGGGTGTGGAGGTGCCGGTCCAGCAGGTGCCCCGGCGGGCCAGGAGGCGGCCCAGCCACAGTTCCATCGAGACGAGTTCGGCGATGCCGTCGAGCGGGACCGGGCGGCCGTCCGCCGCGTCCAGGAGTGCCTGGCGGACGACCCGGGCTTCGATCAGGCCCGCGTCCGCCAGGAGCGGGGACTCGAAGAGGGCCAGCAGGTGCGGGAGGGCCGCGCGCAGCCCCAGGCGGGTCGCCGATTCGTTCGGGGCGTGGGCGGTGGCGCCCCACCCCGGGGGGAGGTCCCGTACTCCGGCCGAGGACAGGACCCCGCGCAGGACCGCCGCCCGGGCGCCGGGCTGCACGCGCAGGGATTCGGGCAGGGCCCGGGCGGCCCGTACGACCTGGTTGTCCAGGAACGGGGCGTGCAGCCGCTGGCTGCGGACCTCCACGGCCTGCTCGAAGACCCGGTGGTCGGCGGCGTGCCGGGCCAGGACGGCGCGGGCCCGGGCCTCCCCGGGGCGCAGTGAGAGGGGAGGGCGGCCCGCGGCGGCGGTGAGGCGGACGGATACCTCGGCCAGGGCTTCGCCCGTCAGCCAGGCCGCGGCCGGGCCCGGCCGGGACCAGGCCAGGGCGGCGAGCGAGGCGTCCACCGGGGAGCAGTGGCCCGGGGCGGCGACGCCGTCGCGCAGGCGGGCCGCCGCCGCCTCCATGCCGGCGCGGTACGGCGTACGGGCCAGGCGGCGGGCGGCCGCGTACACGGTGAGGGGGACGAGCAGGGGGCCGAGGAGGGAGTCGCCCTCGGACGGGGCGGAGCGGGCGAGGGCCAGGGTGGGGCGCAGCAGGTGGCGCCGGCGCCGGTCGAGCAGCAGGTCGGCGAGCCGGGCGGGGTGGGCGTCGAGGACCTGGCGGGCTCCGTGGCCGGTGAAGTGGTCGGCCGAGCCGGCCGCGAGGCGGCGGCGCTCGCGGGCGGCGAAGACCAGGGAGGGGCCCGGTTCGTCGGTCAGCGGCCCGTCGAGTTCGGCGTAGGGCAGGGCTTCCTCGGCGGCGGCGACGACCACGTGGTGCAGCCGGGGGTCGGAGGCGATGGCGTGGGCGCGTTCCAGTTCGGGTTCGCGGCCCTGGGGGGTGGCCAGGTCGTTGAAGGTGAGGGCGAGGAGGCGTTTGCCCGTGCCGCCGAGCAGGGCTCCGGGCGCGCCGGGGAGGCCGGCGGCGAGCAGCGCGAGGGTCGCGGAGGCGCTGCCTCCGGAGAGGTCGGCGCCGACTCCGGGGACGGGCGCGGGGGCGCCGCGCGCGGCGCGCCGGTCGGCGGGGCCCATTCCGGGGACGGGCCCGGGGTCGTAGGGCAGCGTCTCGGGAGCATGCCGCGGGGCCGTGAGCCGGGCGCGCACCGCGTCGACCAACGCTTCCCGTACGCCCTCCACCGCGAGCGCCGGGTCGGCCGTGGGGGCGGCCACCGCGAGGGAGGCCACCGGTTCGTACCCGGTGATCTCCCGTGAGCCCTCGCGCAGGATCAGCGCGTGCCCGGGCGGGATCCGGCGTACGCCGACGTACGGTGTGCCGTCGCCCAGTGCCTCCGGGCTGTCGGGGCAGGCGAGCAGGGCGGCGAGATGGCCGATGTCGAGCTGCGCCTCGATCAGGTCGGCGAGCGGGAGGGCGGCGGTGGCGTAGGCGGTCCCGCGCGCCCAGGGCGTGTAGAAGACGGGCCGCGCACCGGCCAGGTCGCCGACGACGGTGATGCGGCGCCCGGCCTGGACGACGGCGGTGTAGCTGCCGGACCACTGGGTGAGGTGGCGCAGGGCGCCGCCGCGGGCGGCGTAGAGGGCGCGGCGCAGTTCCTCGTCGGTGGCGCCGCAGCAGCCGAGGACCGCGAGGCGGGTGAAGGGGTCCGCGGGGTCGGCGGTGAGGGTGCGGATCTCGTCCGGGCGCCAGTCGCCGACGGCCCACAGGGGGTCGGGATCGCCCCAGAGCAGCTGGGCGCCGACGGGGACCACGGTGCGGTCGGCGTCGGCGGCGCCCGGTTCGTCGGGGTGGCCGGCGTCGGCGAGCCCGCCGCGGACCTGGCCGTCGGCCCATCCGTCGGGGCCGGAGCCGTTCCCGGAGGCGTAGGCGCCACCGGAGGCGTACCCCGCGCCGTATCCCGAACCGGAGCCGTATCCCGAACCGGAGCCTGATCCGTAGCCCGGGCCGGATCCGTAGCCCGGGCCGGATCCGTATGTTCCCTGGTCGTAGGCGTGCGCAGCGCCGTGCGCCGCGACCCGTCCGGCCGTGCCGAAGCTCGCGGCGATACTGCTCCACCCCACCAACCAGCGCACCGCCGCCTCCCCAGCCCGTGGGCACCTGACCGGGGTGCGAACCGCGCGGCCGGCGCTCTGCGCGCGGGCCGGAGGGACCCCGGGTGGCTCGGGGTCCATGCTGCCACGAGACAGGCGTGCGGGAGTGGGTAAGGGGGGCGCACGTATAAACGAACACGCCCCGGCCATGCGGTATTTGGCGTTCCGTTCCGACCGCCCCATAGGTCGGTTTCGGCCATTCTTCGGCCGCGCTGAGAGCCCCGAGAGGAGTCCTGCGCGCAGCCCCGCGGGTCCGCCGCCCGGGCCCGCCCGGCGGAGCGCGGCCCGGGGGGCGGGATCCACCCCCCGGACCGTTCCGCCACCCGCGGGGATTGAGGCAGCGGCATCCCCCGGCCCGCCCGGTCCGCGCGGCGGGCCGACCCACGCACCGCACATCGAATCGCCGGGCCCCCACGGCGGCCAGAGCGCACGGCCGGGCGCACGGCCACACGGATGGAGCACGCACTGACACGTGCGCCCCGGCTCCGGGCTCCTGCCCGACTGTGCATACGGACAACAATCCCGCCATACGGAACAGGAGGCCTTAACGCTTGGGAGGCGGGGAACTACGCTGGGTTTACGAAATGCCGGGCGCCTATGCCCCGGCTGCGTTGGCGTTGTATGCGTTCCGCGTGTGACGAGGGGTGGCGCATGTCCAGGGAGCTCCGCGAGCCCAATGAGAAGCTCGGCGCCGTCCTCGCCCTCGCGGGCATCAGCAACGCCGGGCTGGCGCGGCGGGTCAACGACCTCGGCGCCCAGCGCGGTCTGACCCTCCGCTACGACAAGACCTCGGTGGCCCGGTGGGTGTCGAAGGGGATGGTGCCGCAGGGCGCCGCCCCGCACCTGATCGCGGCCGCCATCGGCGCGAAGCTCGGCCGGCCCGTGCCGCTGCACGAGATCGGGCTCGCGGACGCGGATCCGGCGCCCGAGGTGGGGCTGGCCTTCCCGCGCGACGTCGCCGCCGCCGTGCGCTCGGCCACCGACCTCTACCGGCTCGACCTCGCCGGCCGGCGCGGGGGTGGCGGGATCTGGCAGTCGCTCGCCGGCTCCTTCTCGGTGTCCGCCTACGCGACGCCCGCCTCGCGCTGGCTGATATCTCCCGCCGACAGCTCGGTGGCGCGCGAGCCGGTGGTCCGCGAAGCGGTACCGGGCACGGCTCCGTCCCGCGACGCGGTACCGGGCGCGGCCCCGCCGGAGGGCCTTCCGGCGCCGCCCGGCGCCCGTGTCGGGGGTGTGCCCGGCCGGCCCGCGCGCGAAACGCCGCCGGCGCCCGCGGCGGCCGCACCCGACGCCGGGGGCCCGCAGCGCGTGGGCCACAGCGATGTGACCAAGCTGCGCGAGGCCGCCGAGGACGCCCGCCGCTGGGACTCCAAGTACGGCGGCGGCGACTGGCGTTCCTCGATGGTCCCGGAATGCCTGCGGGTGGACGCGGCGCCGCTGCTGCTCGGCTCCTACACCGACGAGGTGGGCCGCGCGCTCTTCGGCGCCACCGCCGAACTGACCCGGCTGGCCGGCTGGATGGCCTTCGACACCGGGCAGCAGGAAGCGGCCCAGCGGTACTACATCCAGGCGCTGCGCCTGGCCCGCGCCGCCGCCGACGTACCGCTCGGCGGGTACGTGCTGGCGTCGATGTCGCTGCAGGCCACCTACCGGGACTTCCCGGACGAGGGCGTGGACCTGGCGCAGGCCGCCGTCGAGCGCAACCGGGGGCTGGCCACGGCGCGGACGATGAGCTTCTTCCGCCTCGTCGAGGCCCGGGCGCACGCGAAGGCGGGGGATTCGGCGGCCGCCGGGGCCGCGCTGCGGGCTTCCGAGGGGTGGCTGGAGCGGGCCCGGGACGGCGACGCCGATCCGACCTGGCTGGGCTTCTACTCGTACGACCGCTTCGCGGCGGACGCCGCCGAGTGCTACCGGGACCTCAAACTCCCGCGCCAGGTCAGGCGTTTCACGGAACAGGCACTGTCCCGGCCGACGGAGGAGTACGTACGATCACACGGGCTGCGGCTCGTCGTGAGCGCGGTGGCCGAGCTGGAGTCCGGGAACCTCGACGCGGCGTGCGCGGCGGGGACCCGGGCGGTGGAGGTCGCGGGACGGATCTCGTCCGCCCGGACGACGGAGTACGTACGGGACCTGCTGCACCGGCTGGAACCGTACGGGGACGAACCGCGCGTCGCCGAACTGCGCGAGCGGGCCAGGCCTCTGCTGGTAACCCCGGCATAGGCCCCGCGTGGCCCCGATGTCAGTGGCGGGGTGCACTATGCAGGGGTGGGAGGTGTCAGTGTGGGCGGCGGCGTGGGCGGCATGAGCAGACGGGGCGGGCTGGACTGCGATGTGCTGGTGATCGGCGGCGGCATCGTCGGCTTGTCGACGGCGCACGCCCTCGCGGGGCTCGCTCCGGGGACCCGGGTGGTCGTCCTGGAGAAGGAGGACGGCCCCGCGCGCCACCAGACGGGCCGCAACAGCGGGGTGATCCACAGCGGGATCTACTACAAGCCGGGCTCGCTCAAGGCGCGGTTCGCGGTGCGCGGGGCGGCCGAGATGGTCAAGTTCTGCACGGAGCACGGCATCCCGCACGAGGTGACGGGCAAGCTCATCGTCGCCACCGAGCGGGACGAGCTGCCGCGGCTGCACGCACTCGTACAGCGGGGCCGGGAGAACGGCATCCCGGTGCGGGAGCTCGGGCCGACGCAGATCTCGGAGTACGAGCCCGAGGTCCGCGGGCTCGCGGCGATCCACGTCGGGACCACCGGGATCGTGGACTACGGGCGGGTCGCGCAGCAGCTCGCGGAGTCCTCGGGGGCGGAGATCGTCTACGGCGGGGCCGTGGAGCTGATCTCGCGGCGCGCGACCGGGGTGGCGGTGCGCACGAGCGGGGGCGTCGTGGTGCGCGCGCGGGTGCTGGTGAACTGCGCGGGTCTGCAGTGCGACCGGATCGCACGGCTGGCCGGGGACGACCCGCAGATGCGGATCCTGCCCTTCCGGGGCGAGTACTACGACCTGGCCCGGCCCGATCTGGTGCGCGGGCTGGTCTATCCGGTGCCGGACCCGGCGTTCCCCTTCCTCGGCGTCCACCTGACCCGGGGCATCGGCGGCGGGGTCCACGTCGGGCCGAACGCCGTGCCGGCGCTGGCCCGCGAGGGGTACGGCTGGGGCACGGTCCGGCCGCGCGACCTCGCGGACGAGCTGGCCTGGCCGGGATCCTGGCGGATGGCCGCGCGGCACTGGCGGTACGGAGCGGGCGAGGTGCGGCGGTCGCTGTCGAAGGCGGCCTTCGTCGAGGCCGTACGGAGACTGCTGCCGGCGGTGCGGGCGCAGGACCTGGTGCCCGCGGCGGCGGGAGTGCGGGCGCAGGCGGTGCTGCGCGACGGGACGCTGGTGGACGACTTCCTGATCCGGGAGGGGGAGCGGGCGGTGCACGTGCTGAACGCGCCTTCCCCGGCGGCCACCGCTTCGCTGCCCATCGGGCGGGAGATCGCCGGGCGGGCGCTCAAGGCCTTGCGCAGCGCGTAGCCCTGCGGGGCCCGGGCCCGGAAAGGTCCTGGGGCTCCGCCCCGGACCCCGGTCCTCAGGCGCCGGACGGCTGGACAGGGCCGCCGCGCGTAGAATCCGGGGATTGTGTCTGAGTCTCTGAGTCCCCAGAATCCCGCCGCCGAGCCCGTGCCGGAGGCGGCCTCCACCTACGTGCCCCCGAAGTGGCGCACCGAGCCCCGGTTCCCCGACGGGCCCGCGCCCGATCCGGCGGGATCGCACCACGAGCGGCGGATCCGGAGCTTCCAGCCCCGTCGCAGCCGGGTGACCACCGGGCAGGGCGAGGCCCTGAAGCGGCTGTGGGGCACCTGGGGGCTCGACATCGACGGGCACGAGGTGCTCGATCTGAAGGAGATGTTCGACGGGCTCCCCGTCGTGCTGGAGATCGGCTTCGGCATGGGCGAGGCCACCGCGCAGATGGCCGCCGCCGATCCGGGCACCGGGATCCTCGCCGCCGACGTGCACACCCCGGGGCAGGGGAATCTGCTCGCCCTCGCCGAGCGCGGGGGCATGACCAATGTCCGCGTCGCGAACGGCGATGCCATCATCCTGCTCCGCGAGATGCTGCCCCCGGACTCCCTCGCCGGGCTCCGCGTGTACTTCCCGGACCCCTGGCCGAAGGCCCGCCACCACAAGCGGCGGCTGATCCAGCCCGAGTTCCTCGCGCTGGCCGCCACCCGCATGGCGCCGGGGGCGGTCCTGCACTGCGCGACCGACTGGGAACCGTACGCCGAGCAGATGCTCGAAGTGCTGACGGCCCAGCCGGAGTTCGAGAACACGCAGGCCGACGGCGGTTATGCGCCCCGCCCGGACTTCCGGCCACTCACCCGTTTCGAGGGGCAGGGCCTCGACAAGGGGCACGTCGTACACGATCTGCTGTTCCGGCGTACGGGTAACGCCCAGAACTGAGGACATCACTCCTCGTGTCGGGTCCGCTCGGTAGAGTCATCACGTGCCCCGAGCGACCCGGCCGTCCCGGCTGCTGCACCGAGTGCCGCGTACCGCCGGCGCCGTGCGCACGTACGCCCTCGTCGCGCTGCTCGGCGTCTGCGGCATCGCGATCCTGGAACTCGTACGGGAACAGACCGGTACGCCCGGGTTCTTCGTCGGCCTGGGGCTGGCCCTGCTGCCGGTGGCGCCGCTCATGGCGGCGTTCCGGTGGGTGGGGCGGGCTTCTCCGCATCCGTGGGCGCAGTTGGCGTTCTGCTTCGGCTGGGGGGCGTGCGCCGCGGCGCTGATCGCCATACTGGCCAACAGTTTCGCGACCCAGTGGATAGCCGCGGCCACGGCCGATCCGTCCGATGCCGACCAGCTCGGCTCGGTGGCGATCGCTCCGGTGGTCGAGGAGAGCGCCAAGGCTGCCGCCCTGCTGCTGGTGTTCCTGTTCAGGAGACGCCAGTTCAGCGGGCCCTCCGACGGTTTCGTGATGGCCGGTTTCACCGCCACCGGCTTCGCCTTCACCGAGAACATCCTCTACCTCGGCAACGCCTTCGACGAGGACGTCGCGAACGGCACCGGGGTGCTCAACTCCGTGACGGCGGCGACCTTCTTCGTCCGGGGCATCATGTCCCCGTTCGCCCATCCGCTGTTCACCGTGGCCACCGGTCTCGGCTTCGGCGCCGCCGCGCTCGCCGTGCGCCGCACCAGCCGGACCGGCCTGCCGCTGCTCGGCCTCGCCTCCGCGATGGGGCTGCACGCACTGTGGAACAGCTCCTCGGACCTGGGCGAGTCCGGGTTCTACGTGGTCTACGGCTGCGTGATGGTCCCCGTGTTCGTGCTGCTGGCCTGCCTGGCCGTGTGGATACGGCGCCGGCGGCTGCGGGCCGTCGCCGGGGAGCTCGCCGTGTACGCGGCAGCCGGCTGGCTGAGCCCGGCCGAGGTCCCCGCGCTGGTGTCGATGCCCGCACGCTCCCTGGCCCGCGCACTGGCCAGGAGCACCGGGGGCCGGCCCGCGGGACGGGCCGTCGCCCTGTACGAGGCCGATGCCGCGTCCCTGGCTCTGCTACGTCACCGCGCGCGCGGCGGCGGCCCGGACCGGGACCCCGACTTCGCCCGGCGGGAGCGGGAGTTGCTCCGCCGGCTCTGGCTGCGCCGCGCGACGGCGGGCCCGGCGCTGTCCCGGGCGGCGGTGCTGGAGGAGCTCCTCCCGCCCTGCTTCGACCCGCTGGGGGTACCGGGACGGGTACCGGGGCCGAGCCTGGTGCCGGGGCCTGTGCTGGTGCCGGGGCCCGTGCTGGTACCGGGGCCTAGACGTTCAGGCCCCGTGCCTTCAGCCATGACAGCGGGTCCACCGTGACCCCGCCCCGGCGGACTTCGAGGTGGAGGTGGGGGCCGGTGACGTTGCCGGTCGCGCCGACCCGGCCGATGGTGTCGCCCCCGGCGACCGAGCCGCCGGTCACCGACATCGAGGAGAGGTGGCAGTACCAGATCTCGGTGCCGTCGGGGAGTTCCAGCACGATGCGGTAGCCGTACGCCCCGGACCAGCCGGCCGAGGTGATCCTGCCGGAGCCGACCGCCTTGACGGGGGTGCCGGTCGGGGCGGCGAAGTCGAGGCCGGTGTGGTGGCCGGAGGACCACATCGAGCCGGAGTCGCCGTAGTGCGAGGTGAGGGTGTAGGCCGAGGTGGGCAGGAAGAAGGATCCGGCGGACCGGGCCGCGCTCTCCGCCTTGGCCTTGGCCTCGGCGGCCTCCTTGGCCGCCTGCGCCTGGCGCGCCTCCTCGGCGGCGGCCTGCTCGGCCGCCTCCGCCGCCGCCTTCTCGGCGGCCTCCTTCGCCGCCTGCGCATCGCGCGCCTGCCGGGCCGCGGCCTCCTGGGCCAGCCGCTCCGTTTCGGCCCGCTCCTGGGCGGCGGCGGCCTCGTGCTGGGAGTCGGCCTGCTGGAGGATGCGGCTGCGCAGCAGCTCGCCGGCGTCGGAGCGGCGGTCGGTCTGCTGCGGGATGATCCCGGACCGGGCCGCCTCCGCGGACCGCGCGCCGACGGCGTCACCGTCGGCGGAGCCGTCGGGGGCGGAGTCACCGGTGGCCTGTCCGGCCCCGCCGAGCACCCCGGGGAGGGAGGGGAGCGAGGGGAGGGATATGGCGACCTGGGGCCGGTCCTGGGCGGTGGCGATGCCGCCCGCGCCGACCGCGGCGATCACGCCGACGCCGAGGACGGTGGAGGAACGGGCCAGTCCCCCGCGGGACTTGAGCACGCGGTGCTTGCCGCGGGGCGGCCGGGCCGAGTCCTCGGTGGGGTTCCACTCGCCCCAGGCACCGGCCGTGGGCTGCTCCTGAGCGTCGATGTCTTCAGGGGCAGGCGAGTTGGAGGCCACCGGGGCACACTCCTCATGGGCGAGCACGCGCACGGTGCCGTCTCTTGCGACGGCTGGGACGACCGCTCTGCGTTATCGAACGGTAATAGAGAAGGGGGAGTGATTCCAAGCAGTTGCGATTGATCGTTAACGACAATCAGCCACTACCCGCACGGCTTTGGCCAGGACTTATCGCCATCCTCGTGGATCAACCCGGGCAAAAATCACCCTCCCCTCCCACCTCTCGCGCCACATCTTCACATTGATGATCCGTCAGCTTGCTTGCCGAGCGCGCCTCTTCGGTCACGCTCCGTCCCCTTTCGGGATCACCCGCACCGTCCGGCGCCGGCTCGGCTGCCGCGCCCCCGGTCTGGACACCGCCAGCAGGGCCATGTCGTCGGTCGCCGCGCCGCCGGTGTGCCGGCGGACATCGGTGGCGAGCGCGCTCAGCAACTCGTCGGGTCCGGGGAAGACCCGGCCGCGCAGCCGGGCCGCCGGATCGTAGAAGATCCCCTGCCCGTCCCGGGCCTCGGTCAGCCCGTCCGTGTACAGGAGCAGCGTCGCCCCCTCGGGGAAGGGCCACTCCTGCACCCGGTCCGGCCAACCGCCCAGGTCCCCCATGCCCAGCGGCAGCGCCGGCTCGTCGGGGGCCAGCTCCGCGAGGCCGCCGTTCGCGTACAGCAGCAGCGGTTCGGGGTGGCCCCGGTTGACGAGCCGCAGCAGGCCCGTGTCCGGCGGGATCTCGCCGAGCACGCACGTGGTGAACCCCTCCACCGCGTCCAGGCTGTCGCGCCGGCCGCCCTCCCGGGTGAGCGCCCGCTCCAGCCTCCGTGCCACGCCCTCCAGGGTGGGCTCGTTCTCGGCCGCCTCCCGGAACGCGCCGAGCACCACGGCCACCGCCTCGACCGCCCCGAGTCCCTTCCCCCGCACGTCGCCCACCGCGAGGCGCACCCCGTAGGGGGTGTCCTGGACGGCGTAGAGGTCGCCGCCGATGAAGGCGTCCGCCTGCGCGGCCTCGTAGGAGGCGGAGACCTGCAGGCCCGCGATCCGCTCGGCGGGCGTCGGCAGGACGGCACGCTGGGCGACCTCGGCGATCCCGCGCGCGGAGGCGAGCTGCTCCGTGCTGCGCCGCACGACGACGTTGATCAGCGTGGCGAGCCCGGAGACGGTGAAGACGGTCGCCAGCTCGGTCAGCGCCTCCGCCTCGAAGCTGATGCCGTTGTAGAGGTGCAGCAGGATCACGGTGAGGGTGGCCGCGATCCCGGTCAGGACGGTTCCCCGGAGCGTGAACAGCGGGGCCGCGATGAGCGGGGCCGCGGAGAAGAAGGGGGAGCCGGTGAAGCTGGGCGGGGTCAGCACGTTGAAGAGGAAGCCGAGGACGATCAGAAGGGCCGGGAGCGTCCCGACCACCCGACGGACCGCGGGACTGCCGGCGATCGCGCCGAAGAAGCGCTCGCCCCTGCCCTGCCGGCCCAGCCCCGCCACGCTGCTCTCCTGCCGCCCGGTCCGCCCCGCCTCCCCAAGGCTGGGGGCAGCAGGGCCCGTACGGCGACCCGGGCGCGACCGTTCGAGTGACGGGAGGCGCGCCCGTGACCACGACACGACGAAGGCCCGGTCCCCCTGAGGGGACCGGGCCTTCGTACTGAGTAGCGGGGGCAGGATTTGAACCTACGACCTCTGGGTTATGAGCCCAGCGAGCTACCGAGCTGCTCCACCCCGCGTCGGTAAACCCAACTCTACGCCATCCGGGGGGAGCCCCCCGCCAATTACCGGCCACACCCCCGAGGAAGAGGACATCACCGCAGGTCAGAGCCATAAATCCGGCCCTCCCAGCGGGCTGTGGAGGGCTCCGGGGGCTTCTGTATCGTGGCTCCGACCTGAGGTCCTCGCGAGGGAACGGCTGATCCGGATGAAGACGAGCAGCCCGAATCCCCTGGCCCGCCGGCGCCTGATCGCCGCTGCCGCGGCGGCCCTCCTCACCGCGACGGGCTGCGCCGGCCGGCACCGGGCAGAGGGAACGGCACTGTCGCCGGGAGCGCGCGCGTACCTCACCGCCGCGCTGGATGTCATGGAGGGCAACTCCCTCTTCGCCGCGGACCTCGACTGGCCGGCCATCCGCCGCGAGGCCTCCGCCCGCGCGGGACGCGCACGGGTCCCCGCCGATACGTACGAGGCCGTCAGGCAGGCGTTGCAGGCGCTGGGCGACCGGCACAGCCGGTTCATGACCCCGCAGGAGGCCCGGCAAGCGCTGAGCCCGGAGCCCGGCAGCTCCGCGCTGCCGGAAGCGAGGATGCTCACCGGTTCCCTCGGCTACCTGTCCCTGCCCGCGGTGTCGTCCGACCTCGCCGCAACGGCCTACGTGCAGCAGGCCCGCAAGGCCGTCGCGGAGATCGACGGACAAGGGGCCTCAGGATGGATCGTGGACCTGCGCAGCAACACGGGCGGGGACATGTGGGGACCGCTCGCCGCGGTCGGGCCCGTCCTCGGTGACGGGGACGTCGGAGCGTTCGTGGAGGCCGACGGGAAGCGGACCCCGTGGACGATCCAGAGCGGCACGCCGCGCCAGTACCTCACCACCTGGGGCCCCGCCGCCCCCCTGGCCCGTACCGCTCCGGCGGTGGCGGTGCTCACCAGCAGCCGGACCGCGAGCGCGGCCGAGGCGGTGGCCATCGCCTTCCGCGTCCGCCCCGACACCCGCAGCTTCGGCCAGTCAACCCGCGGCGTCCCCACGGGAAACGACTCCCACTCCCTCCCGGACGGTGCGCTCATCCTCCTGACACAGGCCCGGGAAGCCGATCGCACGGGACGGATCCACAACGGCCCCCTCCCGCCCGACGAACAGGTCCCGGACGACACCCGCGACCTCGGCAGCAGCCAGGACCGCACGCTCGAAGCCGCGGCCCGCTGGCTGCGCGACCGGACCCCTGCGAAGCCGTAGCCGGCCCGGAGGCTCCGGCCTCCGATCCCGGCTACGGCCCGGAAACGACTGAGCGCCCCACCCGATCGGAACCGGGTGGGGCGCTCAGTAGCAGGTCAGAGGAGGTGTCCCCCGCCTGCGAGCAGTAGGCCATGTCGGACTCGAACCGACAACCAACGGATTAAAAGTCCAGGCAAGATCATGCCGGGCCATCCCGCTCGGTCCGTCGATGTCCGGCAATGCCTGGTCAGAGAGCTGCACCCTGTCGTTCGATCCACGCCAGGCCAGGCCGTGCCAGCACGTCCGCTCACGCATCGCTCACGCATTCGGCCGTGCCGACCAGGACTTTCATGCTCTTGCGTGTGCAGCGACGCAGGCGAGTCAGGTCCCGGCCCCATTTCGCACCACGACATCAGCCGAGAACCCGGCATGCCGCAGAGGCGCTGCCGCCTCGATCATCCCCGCAAGTACGGTGTGAGCCACCCTGAGCTGAGGACTCTGCCGGCCGCTCTCACCCAGCGGGGCTATGGCACTTCTGTGCAGGCGGACGGCGCGCCGGTAGAGCAGCTCGATCTCCCGGTTGAGGGCGAGGACGGACATCTGAGGGTCCCGGGAGATGAGGTACTGGCCGAGTACGAAGAGGAAGCACTCATGCTCCTGCTCGCACATGTTGTCCCGGTCCCAGACCTTGGCGGCCTCGAACTGGCTGGGGGTCATGTGGTCGAGCGCGATCTCCCGCGCCATCCCATCCTCGCCGGCGTCCTTGACGAGATCCCAAAGTTCGAGGCCGAGATCGGAAGGCGACCTGCGTCGGGATTTCACAGCTGTTCTCCTTCCCCGCCGCCGAGGAGTCGGGCGAGTTCGTCATCCATGTCCGTCTGGCCGGTGGTGACGACGTGCTCGCACCAGTCGCAGACCGCGCGAACTTTCTTGATGCTGTCGAGGACGGCTTCCTCTTCCTCGGTGGTCAGCAGCTCTTCCTGGGCGAGCACGACGGCGTTCTGCATGGACACGCAGAAGCTGGTGCACTGGCCCAGGATCCTGAGGACGGAGGACGCCGTCTCGCGGTAGCTGACCGTCGGACCGGTCTCGCTGAGGGCGGGATCGGATTCAGGTTTGGGACGTACCGGCCCTGGCCCTCCCCACTGAGCTTCCGCCTCCTTTTCCATCCGGCGGGCGCGGTCGCGATGAGCGTCACGTACCGCGCGCCGGAAGGAGGGGTCTTCGACGGCAGCTTTCAGGACCTCCGTGCGATCGGCCAGCTGCGTGACTGCCTCCGCTGCCTCCTTTGTGTCACGTAGGAGACGCTTGGCTGTGTCGATGCGTTCTGTAGGAGTGGCCGGCACGTGGGGCAGTGAGTGGCGCGCGCGCTTGGCGGCGTCGTAGTGCCAGGCGCCGCGATGGTTCGGGTCCAGGTCGTCTGACGGCTCTTCCCTGATCAACTGGAACCGGTTCAACTGCCCGGCGAGAAGTTCGTGAACCGTCCACGGCACGTCGTCGCGCCTCGTGTCCGGCGGCCAGGCCCTCGTCACGTAGAGGTACTTGGCGAGTGTCATCTCCTTCACCCGGATCTGTCGGGAGAAGAGGGACCTGATGCGGGTGACCTCGCCCCCGCCGCGCGGACGTCCCTCCAGCATCTCGTTCAGGATGTCGCCGATCTCGAAGTTGCTGGCGCTCTTGGACCGCACGGCCCGTCGGGCGCGGTGGACGTAGGCGGTCCACTGCTCTCGGGTGAAGCCATCCGGGATTTCAAGGGTGGGCATGCTCGGATCCTCTGCTTGAAGCGAAGGCCAGATGCAGGAGCACGCCCCCGAAGCTGCTACCGCGCACGAGACCTGGCCGCCTGACAAGCAGCGTCCCGCTCTGTCACCCATTCGGGCAGGTACGCACTCCGGCGCTTGGTGGCACCAGCAATCGCCAACACGCGACGCGGCGCATCTGTCCAGGCCCGCGCACAGCAGCGCGCCTCCCCGGCTGAGAAATCCGCAGGAGCTCCAGGAATTCAGGTACCGCCCCGCTCAGCGGCTGGCCGTACACGTGGGGTTGAAGTGGCTTGGACGAGATGAGCGCCGATCCCGACCTCAGCGCACGCCCCGTACGTGTGTGACCCCGAACGGTCTACGGATGGGCGAGAGTCGGGCCAGGTGCAGACCAAGTCCACTTTCTTCGTCATCGCGCCTGTCTCCGCGAGACGTTCGTCGTGATCGCGTGGTACTCAGCGGCGAACGCGGGTGCGGACCAGCAACAGGGTCAGGACTGCTGGTGTCACCGCCAGAGCAACGTATCCAAAGACCCCACGCGAGACCGCAAGTTGTGTGTACGCGGCAGGAGCGTCAGAGGACGTGATGTTGACCGCCCAGACGGCCAGAGGGATCGCGGTTGTCAGAAGTGCGAGCCACGCGCCGCGCCGGGCAAGGAGAGCTTGATCCGGGTGACCGGTCAGCATGCGGACCCCGGCCGAGGCCAGCACGAAGCCCGCAGCGCCGAATGCGGCGGCGAAGAGGATTGCTGGCAGGTTGTCGTCGAACACGATGACAGCGATGGCCGCATACCAAAGGCCCGCGACAAGTGACACCAACGCGGACATGCCGCGCCCCTTCCTACGGGTTGGGCCCCGAGCGATCGCCCGCTCGGGGCCCTTCTGACGGGTCAGCCGGCGGCCGGAGCGGAGGGCTTGATCTCGAAGATCTCGTTGACCGCTCCGTTCTCGCCCTTCTCTACCCTCCTGCTGCTACCCGGAGGGTCGCTCTGGTTCTGCTGCCCAGTCGGCTGCCCAGGCGGCCGTACGTCCACGGTGATCTGCCTGCCGCTGGCGTCCTTCGCCGGCTTGCCGTCCGGGCCCATGACGGGCATCCGGTCAGGCAGCTTTGTCGTGTCCACCGTGCCGTCGGCCTTTACCCACGGCGGCCGCGGAGGAGCAGCCGGCCTGTCGGAGGCTGTGGCGGTCATGACGCCCCCGGCGACGAGGATGGCAGCACCTGCCAGCACCGATACGAAACGTGCCCTGTTCAAGCGTGCCTCCTACGGTTCGATGTAGTGGAAGCCCGACCAGATGCCAACATTCCAGCCGTACCAGTCCCCGCCGTACTGGACGGACGTGTAGCCAGTCGTGCCGTAGTAGCCACCCCCGCAGGGCGGGGCGACGCCGAAGTTCCATGACAGCGTGTACTGGCCCGATTCAAAGGAGCTGTACTGCCATTCCCCGATCAGAGCGCAGACATACCAGTCCGCGCCATCCCACTTGTAGTACTCGTACTTGGCGGCGAGGTCCCCGGGCAGGCGCTTCCACGGCATGATGCAGTACAGGTCGCGACCTGCGTTCGCCTGCGTCTTGGTGTATCCGCCACCGTCTCCGTGGGACACCTCGGCATAGGTGTAAAGGCACTTGGTGCTGTCGGCGTTGGCCCAGACTTCGTCTTGTGCGTACACATAGTGCGCGCTCGCGGAAGTCGCAGTGGTGAGAATCAGGAGAGCCGCGATCGGGACTGCGAGAAGGCTGCTCAGCAGCATTCTGATGCGCCGGGGTTTTACCCGTATGTCCACTAATTTTCCTTTCGTCGTTGTTGATGCCAGGACCAAACTGACGACGCATCACGGCAAGGTACGCGGATGGCAATGGATATGCCAGACATCTGCGCACTCAACGTGACGTCGAATGCGGTTGGTGCCATCAACGTTTGGCAAACGTGCGAGCCACCTGGCCCGGCATGCTCGGCCGGTGTAGCCGTCGATGGCTTTGTCGGGCTTGGTGTTGACGACGTCCGGATCCTGGAGGTCAGCGCGGCGATGGCGTACGGGGGCGGCGGTGCGGTGGTTCGCGGTGCTGTGTGGTGACTGCGTGCGCAGGAGTCGATCGTTCGCTGTGGGCAATGGTGGGGCGCACCCTGCGGCAGCGCGGTGGTGGACAAGGAAAGATGGCGGAGCCGGACCACCGCCGATGGGGGATTGGCTCGTGTCTGAGAGCGTGAGCGGACGCTTGGAGGGCTCGGGGCCTTCCCCCATGCTCCGCCTGTCTGGGTGCGCGGTAGCGTCCCTTGTGAGACCAATCGTGGAAGGGACGGCCACCGGATGCCGCACAGCACTGACAGCGTCGGCGGGCGTGAACAGCTCGGCCTGATCCTCGACTTCGCCGGAGTGCTCACAGCCAGCCCTCTCGCTGTCCACCGTGCGTGGTGCGTATCCGAAGGGCTGGCGCCGGAAGCCTGGCGCAGCACCCTGAACAACCACCCGGAGGGCCGGCGTCTGTACGCGGCCCTGGAGGTCGGGGAGATAGGGCAGGCGGAGTGGAACGAGGGGACTGCCCCGCTGCTGGGTGCACACGTGGACCCGGTGAACCTGATGGGCCGGGCGTGGGCCGGGGTGCCCGCGGCTCGTCGGATGGCTGCCCTTGCCCGTGCCACACGGGCGGCTGGTCATCGGATTGCCCTGCTGTCCAACAGCTTCGGCCTGGACCCCTTCAACCCGTACGAGCACGTCGGAATCTGGGACCTGTTCGATGTCCACGTCGTCTCCGAGCTGGTCGGCATGGCCAAACCTGATCCGGAGATCTACCGGCTGACCTTGGACCGCATCGGTCTGCCGGCCGAGCGGTGTGTGTTCGTGGACGATCACGCTGTGAACCTTCCGCCAGCCGCGGAGCTGGGAATCACCACCGTCCACGCCACCGGTGAGGACGAGGCCGTCGCGGAGCTTGAGGCCCTTCTGGGAGTTCGCGCGGTCCTCGCAGCGTGACTGCAACTTTCGGCTGATCAGTGGTGCGGCGACCTCGGCCATCCCCATGGGTGCGGTGGTCGCGCGAAGCCCAAATTGTCCACGGCGACGGCAAGGAGCCGGACGCATGAAGCGGCTGGCAGATTGGCGCTGCCCGCCTCGCTCGACGAGCGTTCCGGTGTCGGTTGGCGCAAGCTGAGGTTGGCAGGCGCCCGCCCCGTGTGGACGAAGCGTCCAGGTCAGAGCCGCTTCAGCGGATCGGTGGTTTGGAGGCCGACGCTGTGACTGAACCCGTGAAGGCAGCGAAACGTACGGCGTCCGGCGAAGCCGTGATCAGGCTCTTCACCGAGGAAGATTCGGTGCGCGAGCTGACCTGTCTGCTCCACCGTGCGTACGCCGATCACGCTGCCGCCGGACGGGCCTTCTTCGCCTCGTACCAGTCTCCGCAGGACACGGCTCACCGCCTGCGGGGCGGCGAGTGCTGGCTGGCGCTTCAGGGGGAGTCGCTGGTCGGGACGGTCACTGTTGCAACTCCATACGTGGCCCCGCAGGGCTACCCTGCGCCGACTGGCGTGGGGTCTTTCTGGCAGCTGGCGGTGGATCCGTCTCAGCGAGGTACTGGGCTGGGCCAGCGGCTCTTGTCACTTGCCGAAGCGAGGGTCGCCGCTCGCGGCGCCGCGCAGGTCGTCATCGACACCTCGTCCCAGGCAACCGATCTCGTCGGCTGGTACCGCCGACGAGGCTACGTTCCTGTGGGTGCCTGGCGGTGGGATGTAACCAACTACGACAGCGTGGTCCTCTTGAAGGACCTGGTGCCGCGCTGATCGTGATGGCGGGAGGCACGCTGCAGGCGGCGGCCCCGGCTGGGGCGTTCGCTTGCCGTGTGCCTCCCGCGTGGATCACCTACTGGTCGAGGGCGCGGGTCGCTTCCTGGACAGCGAGGCTGAGGGCTTCGTCGAGGGCTTCGACGCGGCGACCTCCGGCATTGGCGATCGGGCCAGTGCCGCCTGCTCCGCCGCCGACGGTGCGGGCGGCCGAGGCGAGGATGTGGCTGGCCTGGGTTCCGGAGTCGAGGACGCCGGGCGTGATGGCGGCGACGAGTAGGGCCTTGCCGTCGTGCTCGGTGCCGAGGACGACCACCGCGCGGTCGCTGCGGAGGCGGTCGGCGGTGGTGGTGGCGAGGCTGCGCAGGTCGCTCGCGCCGAGTCCGGAGACCCGTTGCGAGACGATCCGGCCTCCGGGTACCTGGCGGGAGGAGGAGGCGAGCTGTTCCGCTTGGCTCCGCAGGTCGGCCTCGCGTCGGCGGGAGAGGTCCTTCTCCGCGGCGGCCAGGGAGCCGAGGCGCTTGTGGAGGGTCTCGGCGGCCTGCTTCGGGCGGGTGCCGAGGAGGGCGGAGACCTCTTCGAGGATGCGGCGCTCCACGTCGTGGTGGCGCAAGGCGCCGTGGCCGGTCAGGGCTTCGATGCGGCGGAGGTTGGAGCCGATCGAGCCCTCGCTGAGCAGGCGGAAGGCGCCGACCTGGGAGCCGTGGGCGACGTGGGTGCCGCCGCACAGCTCGCGGGAGAAGTCGCCGATGTCGACGATGCGGACGGTGTCGCCGTACTTCTCCCCGAAGAGGGCGATGGCGCCGGCGGCCTCGGCTTCGGCGCGGTCGGCGTGCCAGGCGCGGACGGCAGGGTCGTCGAGGACGTGGCCGTTGACGGCGGCTTCGATCCGGGCGAGCTGCTCGGGGGTGACGGCGGAGAAGTGGGCGAAGTCGAAGCGCAGGCGGTCGGATTCGACGAGGGAGCCCTGCTGGCGGGCGTGATCGCCGAGGGTGGCGCGTACGACGGCGTGCAGGATGTGGGTGGCCGAGTGGGAGCGCATGAGGCCCTTGCGGCGGTCGGCGTCGACAGCGGCTTCGCCCCTCGCCCCGGTGCGGAGCTCTCCTTCGACGACCCGGGCGCTGTGGACGCGGAAGCCCTCCAGGCCGTACCGGGTGTCCGTGATCCGCAGCAGGGTGCCGTCTTCGGTACGCAGGGTGCCGGTGTCGCCGATCTGGCCGCCGGCTTCGGCGTAGAACGGCGAGCGGTCGAGGACGAATTCGATCTCGGAGCCCTCGGGGGCGCTGGTGGTGACGGCCCCGCCGGAGATCAGGCCGAGCACGGTGACCTCGGCGGTGAGGTGCTCGTAGCCGAGGAAGTCGGTGCGCGGCAGGTGGGCGGACAGCTCCCGGTAGGTGTCCTGGCGGCGCAAGGCGTCGGCGGTCTTGGCCTTGCCGCCGGTCTTGGCCCGCTTCTTCTGCTCGTCCAGCAGCGTGGCGAAGCGGTCTTCGTCGACGGTCAGGCCGGCGTCGTGGGCGGCCTCGACGGTCAGCTCCAGGGGGAAACCGAAGGTGTCGGCGAGTTCGAAGGCGGTCTCGCCCGGCAGTGAGCCGGAGCGGCTCTCCCGGGTGCGGGTGATCGCGGCGTTCAGGAGCCGGGTGCCTTGCGCGAGGGTGCGGGTGAAGGACTCCTCCTCGGCGGTGACGACCTGCTCGATGAGGTTGGCCTGGTCGGTGAGTTCGGGCCAGACGTCGCCGAGGTTGGCGATCACGCTGGCCGTGGTGGGGGCGAGGACGGGCTGGTCGATGCCGAGCAGGCGGGCGTGCCGGATCGCGCGGCGCATGAGGCGGCGCAGGACGTAGCCGCGGCCGTCCTTGGAGGGCAGGACGCCATCGGCGATGAGGTAGGCGATCGAGCGGGCGTGCTCGGTGACGACCTGGAAGGAGACCTTCTCCTCGGCGCTGCCGGGGTAGTCGCGGCCGGCGAGTTCCTGGACGGTGTTCAGGGTGGGCATAAGCAGGTCGGTGGTGCAGACGTTCTCGACGTCCTGGAGGATCGCGGCGAGGCGGTCGAGACCGAGTCCGGTGTCGATGCTCTGCTGGGCGAGCTCGCCGAGGATCGGGAAGTTGCCCTTCTTGTCGCCCTCGCCGCGCTGGTACTGCATGAAGACGAGGTTCCAGATCTCCACGTAGCGCTCGCCGTCGACGGCGGGTCCGCCCTCACGGCCGAAGGCCGGCCCTCGGTCGTAGTTGACCTCCGAGCAGGGGCCGCAAGGGCCAGGGACGCCCATGGACCAGTAGTTGTCCTCCATGCCCAGACGCTGGATGCGCTCCGAGGGGACACCGATCTTGCGCCAGAGCTGTTCGGCCTCGTCGTCGTCCTCGTAGACGGTGATCCAGAGCCGGTCCTTCTCCAACCCGTAGCCCTCGGTGAGGAGTTCCCAGGCGTAGGCGATGGCGTCGGCCTTGAAGTAGTCGCCGAAGGAGAAGTTGCCCATCATCTCGAAGAACGTGGCGTGCCGGTTGGTGCGGCCGACGTTGTCGATGTCGGAGGTGCGGGCGCACTTCTGGATGGTGGTGGCGCGGCGGTTCTCCGGGGTGACCTCGCCCAGGAAGTAGGGCTTGAACTGGTTCATGCCGGCATTGGCCAGCAGCAGGGTCGGGTCGGAGGGGATGAGGGGGCTGGACGGGACCTGGCGGTGGCCGCGCGAGGTGAAGTAGTCCAGGAAGGTGGAGCGGATCTGCGTCGAACGCATGGGTGTGGCCCTCACGGAAGAGTCGTGGAGAGGTGGGGGTCGATCACACGCCGAGCCGGGCCGAGAACGGGGACTGAGTGGTTCTCAGTTCTCCAGCTCGACGCAGATAGCTCGCGCCCCCACGGTGTAGACCATGACTCCAGATCCGTTGCTCACAGGTGGTGCAGCCCACGCGGACCCGACGGCCCTGTGCGCGCTGCACCACCGAGAGTAGCGGGTCAGGCGTCAAGATCGCTTGGTGTTCTGGTGGGAAGGCTCTGCTCCCGCCAGAAGGAGGAGCAGTACGTCGGCGAGCGCGGCGGCGTGTGGCAGGACGAGGTCGGCGCCTGCCCTGGTGAGGGCGTCGGGGCCGGCGAAGCCCCAGCCGGCGCCGACTGCCCTGATGCCTGCCGCTCGGGCGGCGTGGATGTCGATGTCCGTGTCGCCCACGAACACGGCGTCCTTCGGCGCGACGTCGAGTTGTCGCAGGGCGAGCAGCAGCCCGTCGGGGGCGGGCTTGGGGGTCGCGTCCTCGAAGCAGACGATGGTGTCGATCAGGTCGAGGATGTCCGGGGGTAAGAGCCAGTCGACCCTGCGGCGGCTTCGCAGGGTCACGATGGCCGTGGCGACGCCGGCGGCCCGGAGGGCCGTGAGGGTCTCGCCGACGAACGGGAAGGTCTCGGTGTGGAGACCGGCCGTTGCGGTGGCGGCGTCCCAGCCGTCTTCGTTGATCACCCCGCTCAGGCCGAGTTCGGCCAGTACCTGCTCGCGTGGCCTGGTCAGGGCTCCGGTGGGGAGGTCGTCGGTGGTGACGCGGCAGTCGAGAGCGGAGGTTGCGAAGCCTGCCAGGGTGGCGAGTTGGGCGGTGCGGCTGTCGAGGAGGACCCCGTCGAGGTCGAAGAGCACGGCCCGCTTCACGCGGCATCACCGCCCTGCACGGGTGGCACGTCGGCCTCGGTGAGCAGGGAGTGCAGGGTGACGTGGTGCTCTGCCAGAAGCATGCGGCCTCCGAGCGGGCGCTCCAGCACGCACAACGCGTCGGTGACGGGAGCTCCGGCGATCCGCAAGGTGCGGGCCATCTTCAACAGCTGGCCACCGGAGCGGACCACGTCGTCGACCAGGACGGTACGGCGGCCGTCGAGCGGGGCGCCCTCGATCTGCCGGTGGGACCCGTAGCCCTTGGGGCGGCGGCGCAGGAAGACGGCGGGCAGGCCGGTTGCAGCGGACAGGGCGACGACGAGGGGGACGCCGCCGAGCTCGATGCCCGCGAGCAGTCGGGCATCGTCGGGCACGAGGTCGGCCAGGGCGGCGGCGGTGTCGTGCAGGAGCGCGGGGTCGGCGGCCAGACGGTACTCGTCGAAGTAGGCGTCCAGCCGGGCGCCGTCGGCGAGGTGGAACGGGGCGGTGACGCAGGCGGTTTCGGTGAGCCGGGCAGTGAGGCCGGCCAGCGACGGGCTGGTGGTCATGCTCCTCCGATCGGGGCTGTGTCGAGCGTGGCGAGGCAGGCGTGGAAGGCGTCGGCGGACTCGACGGCGGTGAGGTAGCCGAGTGGCCGCGTCGGGGTCTCGTACAGCCACTTCTCCTGCCGCAGGAATGTGAGCAGGCGAAGGGCGGCCGACCCGGTGAGGAAGATCGGTACGGGCCGGATGGTGGTCGCGTAGTACAGGGCGGCGGTCAGTTCGTGCAGAGTGCCGACGCCGCCGCCCATCGCGACGATCAGATCCGCGTGTGCCAGGTAGTGGTTGATCCGTGCGCCGAGGTCGGGCAGGTGGACCGAGCTGGTGGCGTGCGGGTTGAACGGTCCCCACTCGTCGTGCTTGCCGATCAGGGTGACCGCCGTGACCATCGCTCCCTCAGAGCTCGCTCCGCGGGCGGCGGCCTCCATCAGCCCGTTGTAGCCGCCGTGCAGGAGCGAGTAGCCGGCCTGGGCCAGGGCGCGGCCGACCTCCTCAGCCAGCTTCTCCTCCTCTGCGGAGGCGGGTACGACGCCGCCGAAGAAGACGGCGGTCAGGCCCTCGCGGGCCCAGCTGGTGGCCGGGCCCGCGAGGTGAAGTGCGTTCACACCAGCTCCTGGTAGGTGCGGTAGGCGGCGATGGCATCGCCCAGGCCGTCAAGGGCTTCGGGGCAGGCCCGCTCGACGAGGGCGAGCATCCGCTCGATGGCCGCCACGACGTCGGGGGCCGTCGGCACGGCGGGCCCGCTGATCGCCGCGTCCAGGTCCCCCAGGCAGGCCCGGCCGATCGGGGTGACGGCGATCTCCTCGCGCAGCTGGTACCAGCCCCAGAACCGGGACGCCGGGGCCAGAGCGGCCTTGATGAGGTCCTTCGTCGCGGTGTGGAGCCGGTGCCACTCCGAGTAGGCGACGAACCGCTGGCCCCGCTTGATGCGCTTGTGCAGCAGTACGGCCAGCACCAGGTGTTCGATCAGCAGCTCGGTGCACGTACGCGGCCGGGCGAGGAACTCCGCGGCGAAGCTCCCGGCTGCCCGGACCGCCTCGGGTCCAGCGGGTGTCGGCTCTCGGTCGAGGATCGAGGCGGTGGCGACCGTTGCGCGCAGGCGCGGGATGCGTGTGGCGGGCACGAGGTAGAGGTCGATCTGGTGCAGCCTGCCGTCGTCCGGGACGAGGAAGACCATCCCGACGCCGCCAAGGTCGGCGACGATCGTGTCGCGCCAGCCGGGCAGCAGGGCGCCGGCCTCGATGGACATCAGATCGTCCAGGGCCTTCACGAACGCGGGCAGCTGGGCGTCGTGGACGCCGACGACGAAGTCGACGTCAGAGAGGCGGTCGGCGGTGCCGTGGGCCAGCGAGCCCCGGATCATCAGGTGGGTGACGGCCCGCGAGGTCGCCAGGATGTCGGCGAGGCTCGCCAGGAGCGGGAGCTGGGCCGGTCGGTTGGCGTGGGTGAGTTCGGCCAGTTGCAGGGTGGGCATGCGCGTCCTCCGTTCGGATTCCGGCGGGGTGGACTTGCGGGGGCGGCCGATCAGGCCGTGAGGACGAGGAGGCGTCGCTTGGCCGCCGTCCATCGCGTCGCGGCCTCCATGTCGCCGAGCGAGGTGTGCAGCTCGGCGATCAGGTCGTAGGCCGCGCCCTCGGGCAGTGCGTAGGTGTAGAAGAGCCTCAGCAGCATCCGCTCGGCGGCTTCCGTGTAGCCGAGCTCGGCAATGTTCCGGGCTGCCTGCAGCCGCTCGGCGAGGACCGCGTGGTTCGCGGAGGGCAGCGGTTCGGCGGTGCCGGGGTGGAGCGAGGGGTGCCGAGCCAGCCGCCGGTAGGCGTCGTCGGCGTACACGTCTGCGATCAGGTGGATGCGGTCTGGGCCGAGCAGGTTGCACACCCCGTGGGCGTACGTCGGGGTCAGCCGCCAGATCCGTCCACCGCTCATGTGCACCTTGGTGCCGCCGGTGACGAGGAACGCCGACGTGTTGGTGTGCAGCGGGATGTGCAGCCGGTGGCGCTCGACCTGGTCGAGCTCGTCGTAGTCGCGGTGTTCCCAGAGGAAGGCGTTGGCCTCCAGCCGCGCGAGCCGCACCCACATGTAGTTCAGGCCCAGTTCGTCCAGGAGTGCGGAGGTGGCCGGCATCTGGGCCAGCAGCTCGGTCGGTTTGGCTGCGCAGTCGCCGATCGTCACGTCGGCGGCATCGCCGGAGACGTTCATCAGCGAGGTCGTCCACCAGCCGCCCGACTGGTAGGCGCCGTACTCCGCCTTCCAGGGGGCCTGGACGGTCAGGGCCTCGTGGCGCATCCGCTCCAGCTGAGCGAGATCGACGGAGTCCAGCTGGGCGATCTGCCCGGCCAGAGCGGTCACGGTGTTGTCCATCAGTTCCCTCCCGTTGCCGGCCCCCGAGTCGTGGGCCGGCGGGCACGTGGTGCTGGATGGGGGGTTGCTCGGGTAGCGCTGTAGCCGCGCTCCCGGTCTCACGCTTCGCTGTCGGCGGTACACGGAAAGCGAAGTGCCGCCCAGCATGGCGACGTGCCGGAGCGCATGGATACGACGCCGCTGCCGTCGCGAGGACGTCCTCGTTCCCGCCCGGAAGGCCGGTCCATGTCGTGGTGCGTCATCACCACCGTCATGGCTGCCGTCATCTGCTCCGTGGGCCCGCGGAAAGGGTTTCCCGCCGATCGGCCGGGGCTATCGTCAGACCAGACGAACAGGGACCGGAGGGGATCTGTAGTGGCTGAAACTCCCACGCTCTTAAGGGTCTTGACCCTGCGGAGACACTGGCAGGTCTACAAGACCTTTCTGCTCCGGTTCGAGGAAGCGGCCCACCGCCTGGCGCTGGACGAGAAAGACCCGTCGCTCGGGGGTCTGTCCGTCTCCAAGCGGCAGTTCGAGCGCTGGTACGCCGGCGCGGTGAAGACACGCCCGTACCCGGATCAGTGCCGGGTACTGGAGGCCATGTTCGGCGTCAGCGTCGATCTCCTCCTCGCACCTGCACCCGCACCCGCCGCCTCACCGACGACCCCGGTCGAGTCCTCCCTCGTCACCCCACCGCTGCGGCTCAGCTCTGTCCTCCTCCCATCCGAGCAGGCACAGGTGCTGCCTGCCGGTGGTCCGTTCAGCAGCGAGACCCGCTTCGAGGCGGGCACCACAGAATTGGAAAGGCAGGTTGCGATGGCGGCTCGTCGTGCGCTCCGGTTCACCGCGATGGCGGAGGGCAGCAGTGTCGGACCGGAGACCCTGGGCCAGATCCAGGACGAAGTGCGACGGCTGACCGTCGCGTACCCGAAGCTGGCGCTGCCGACCTTGCTCGGCGATCTGGTCGAGGTACAGGACCTCACCTTCCGGCTGCTGGAACACGGCCGGGTCAAGCCCCTGCAGGCCCGCGAGCTCTACCTGCTCGCCGGAATCACCTCGGGCATGCTCGCCAAGGCCAGCCACGACCTGGGCAACCCGAACGCGGCGATGATGCAGGCCCGCACCGCCTTCGTGTGCGCGGACAACGCCGACCACCACGCCATGCGCGCATGGGTCCGTTCCCTGCAGTCCCTCATCTCCTACTGGGCCGGACGCCCCTCCGAGGCCGCCGACTACGCCACCCTCGGCCAGAGCACCTCCGGGAGCGTCCGCGGCACCACCAGCGTCTGGCTGGCCTGTCTCTCCGCCCGCGCCCACGCGCTCCTCGGCGACGGCGAGGCCACCCGCACCGCCATCCAGCAGGCCGAGGAGGCCCGCACCACGCTCGAACCCGACGACCTCGATGCCTTCGGCGGCATCATGACCTTCCCGGTGCCCCGCCAGCTGTACTACATCGCCGAGGCCACCGTGCACCTCAGCGAGGACCCCGCGCTCGGCGAGAGCCAGTCGGAGGCCGCCGTCGCCGCGTACCGCAGCGCCACGGAGGACGAATGGGCCTTCGGTGACGAGGCCGGCGCGCAGACCGACCTCGCCCTCGCCCGCATCGCCCGGGGCGAGATCGAAGGCGCCATCGAGGCGGTGCAGCCCGTGCTCGACCTCCCCATCGAGCAGCGGAACTTCGGCATCACCAGCAGCGCCCAGCGGGTCCACGACGCGCTGAAGGCCGAGGGCCGGCGAAGCCGAGGCGCGGCAGCCAGCCTGCGCGAGGAGATCGAAGCCTTCACGGCCACCCCGACGTCGGTCCTCGTCCGATGACCCCGCCGGTAGGCTCCGAAAGCATGACCCCAGTCCACCTGCCCGGCCCCCGCCTGGCGCTGCGCGAAGTCGAACCCGAGGACACTGCGGCCCTCCTGGCCATCTACGGGGACCCCGAGGCCACCCGGCACCTCAGCTTCGAGCCCCGCACCCGCGACCAGGCCCAGGGGATCATCGACCGGTCCATCGCCTCCGCGAAGGACACCCCGCGAACCGAGTACTGCCTCGCAATCACCCCGCTCGGCGAACATCGGCTGATCGGCTACGCGCGCCTGGCGACCGAACCGCAGCAGGCAGCCACCATCGGCTTCGCCTTGAACCCCGCGGAGTGGGGCAAGGGCCTCGGCACGGAGACCGTCCACCTGCTGTGCGCGCTCGGCTTCAAGGAATTGGGCCTGCACCGCATTTGGGCTGCGCGTTCGCCGCTCAACGAGGCATCCGCCCGCACGCTTCTGCGTGCGGGCATGACCGAGGACGGGCGGATCCGCGATCACGTCTTCGTTCACGGAGCCTGGCGAGACTCGATCACCTACTCGATCCTGGAGCACGAGTGGACACCGATCGACACCCTTGAGGCGGGTACTGCCGTCGATGTTGCGGCGCCGGCGACCTCACCTGACGGTGACAGTGGACAGGAACCGTGAGCTGGTGCGGCCCGAGCTGGGCCTGCCGCGCCACCCGGTGATCCCCGGCATCGCCGAGTTCGCGCGCGGCGGCCTGCCCGACCCGGCGGCCACCGACGACGGCAACCACTGGGTCGACGGAACCTGCTGGCTGTACTGCGGGCAGAGACAGACCCGCGTTCTGTGGATCGGCCCGGTCAGTGTCGCCGGAGCCCAGGCACCCATGTACGCCTGCGGCCTCTGCATCGGAGAAATCCAAGAACGCGTCTGGGAGTCCCTCCAGCTCCACGACAACCCTGGGTACCCTGCGCATCGGCCCGAGTGCAGTCGGGAAGACAGGTCGGGTGTCCGCGGGCGGGGTCGCCACCGACGCAGCCGGACGTGACCAGGTCGGGAACAACGCCTGTGGGGCCAACGCGTTCTGCGCTGGCCCCACAGGCGTTGTTTGTGTCAGGCGGCCGTGGTGGTCAGGTATGTGGTGAGTGCGTGCGCTTCGGGGGTCAGGCCGTCGAGGATCTCCTGGGCATAGGGGGTGTCGTGTCGGGCTGCGAGGTCGCGGACGGCGGCCCAGTTGTCGGCGATCAGTTGCAGGGCCTGCTGTGTGCGGAGGATGGCCTCGTGCCGACGGGTGAGGTGTTCCTCGGCGAGCTGGGCTGCCTGCCCCCAGGTGATGTCGCCGCGGTCGGCGAGCGGGCTGAAGACGGGTGTGGCGTCGCGGTCGGCGAGGAGGAGTGCGTCGCAGTCCCTCACGCGCTGGCGGAGCCGTTCCCCTTCGAGTCGTCTGTCGAGGGCGGCGATGGCGGCGTCAAGGGTGAGGTGGCCCTCGGCGGCCTTCTCGGCGAGGTCGGGGGCGTGCTGCTGCAGGCGTTCATTCTGGGCGAGGAGGGCTTCGGTGTGGGTTTTGCGTTCGCGGGCCTGGTCGTGGGCGGCGTCGAGGCCGAGTGTGCCGAGGCGCACTCGTTCGGCGAGGTCGGGGGCGTGCTGGAGTACGACCTTCGCGGCGGAGAGGCGGCTACGGCTGATGTCGTGGAGCTTGGCCTGGGTCCGCAGGGAGTGTCCCGAACCGGAACACGCCATGGCGGTGATCATGGCCTGCTGGCCCTTGCTGATGTGCCGGCGGACGACGTTGTTGCTGAAGATCAGGCGGGCGGGGCTGTCACCGTCGTATGTGGTGAAGCGGGGTTCGATGCCGGCGCGCTTGCAGGCGGCGAGGCGGTTTCGGCCATCGAGAACGACGCCGTCGTGGTCGAGGATGATCGGCTTCAGCTGGCCCTCGATCTTGATGGACTCGGCGAGGTCGTGCAGTTCGGCCTCGGTGAGCATCGGGAATGTGTCGGCGTAGGGGTGGATCTTCAGGGGTGGCTCCTTGTCGGCTGGTGTTGCCGCAGGCCCGGAAGGGTGCGGCGGGTGTGGGCTGAGGTATGCCGTTGCTGGGGGAGCGCGGGCTGAGGGATGCGGTGGGGTGGCTGGTGTCATCGGGTCCTGCGGGGGCGGTCGGCGGATGTGACAGGTTTGGTGACCCGGGGCGGGGCTGACGTGCGTGCGGCACCTGTGGCGGGTTGGGGGTTCAGGTCGGCGAGGCGGTGCAGTCGCCAGACGAGGACTTCGCTGAGGGAGCCGGCGGTGTCGAGCTCCCTGTGACGGGCGGCCTGGGTGAGCAGGGCGGCGGGGTCGTGGCCGGCGCTCTGGTTGTCGGTGAGGGTGGCGGCGAGGGCGGGCCAGCCGGGTTCGGCGAGGATCTGCTCGGCCAGGTCCGGCAGGGCCTGGCGGACGAGGACAACCTGCCTCTGTTGCACGGGTAGAGCCAGGCGTAGGCCACGCTGGTGGACCACCGTCAGGGGCTGGACGGTGGCTGCCTGGTAGGCGGCGTGCAGGTGTTCGGCTGCCTGGCGGGCGGCTTCGGCCTGCTGGTCGTGGTGGCGGGTGTGGTG
Source organism: Streptomyces sp. NPDC051563 (assembly GCF_044454225.1). Classification (NCBI taxonomy): domain Bacteria; kingdom Bacillati; phylum Actinomycetota; class Actinomycetes; order Kitasatosporales; family Streptomycetaceae; genus Streptomyces; species Streptomyces sp. NPDC051563. Next base: position 415,363 of record NZ_JBITDL010000001.1, on the reverse strand, counting down.
CCAGTGCTGCGCTGCTACGACCGCGAGGAAGACGGCGTCGAGGAGGATCGCGAGGAGCGCTCCGTCCTTGGGCGCGGGCTCACGGACGATCGCCTTGATGGCCCGGCGTGTGGCCTGCGCCTGCTGATGGCGGGCGCGGATGCGGGAACGGCTGGCCCGCTCGAAGGCCGCGGCTGCCTGAGCGAGCTGCGGCTTGTAGGCGGCAGGGGCGATCAGGGGGAGGACATCGAGGGTTTCGGCGAGCACGGTGATGTGCGCCTGGCCCGCAGGGTCATCGGTCTCCGTCAGCAGATCGGGGATACGGTCGGCCGCTGCGGTGACCTGCTGCCACGCCGTACGCCGACGCCCAGGGTGCCGATCTGTGGAAGCGGTTTCAGTGGGCGCAAGGCGTTCGCTGATCTTCGGATAGGACAGGTCGGGTCCGAGGGTGGAACCGGAGAACCACACGTGCTCACCCTGGGCGTTGGTGTCACCGGGGAGGGCGACCTTGTAGCCGCGGATGTCGCCGGAGGGGAAGTGCTGGATGTCCACCAGCACCTTGGTGCTGCGGAGGATAGTGAAGAACTCCTCGGTGCTGGTGGCAGCCGCTACCGCGGTACGGACGGTGGTGCGCAGCCTCTCGCGGGGCGTAGTGGCCGTACCGGTGCGGCGGGCCTTCTCCTGTTCGGCGCGGGTCGGCTTCTTGGCTGCGGTGCGGTCGCCGAGTGTGACCTGGCGCAGGCCGTACTCCTTCTCGATCGCGGCCAGTTCCTTGTGCGCGCGAAGGTAGTCGTTCCAGTTGCGGGGTTTGGTGAGGTCGCCTCGGACCTTGGTGGCCACGATGTGGATGTGGTCCTCCGCGTGGCGGACCGCGACCCACCGGCAGGCGTCAGGGTCTCCGGCCGGTGCGATGCCGGTGGCGTTGAGGACCCGGCGGGCGATCGTTGCCCACTCGTCGTCGGACAGGGTTCGGTCTTCGGGCGCGGCCCGGACCGAGCAGTGCCACACGTGCTTCTCCGGGGCGCGGTCTCCTGCTTGCTTCACCCTCAGGTCGAGGACGCTGGCGAGCCTGGCGAGGGTAGCCGTCTCGTCGCGGCCGGGGTCGGGGGCGAAGCCGTCCCACGAGGCCACGAGGTGGGGGTCGGTGTGCTCGTTGGCGCGGCCGGGGCCGTAGAGGTAGTTCAGGACGCCTCGGGTGTTGGCGCCGGCCTTGCCGATCTTCGCGATCAATCAGGCCGCCCGCTTCGCGATGGCCGTCCGGCCGGCGGCGAGTTCGATCGCTTCGGCAGCAGTCCGGGCGAGGGCGAGGACACGGTCGGCCTGGGCCAGGACGGCACTGTCCACAGGGTGGGGACGGCCGCCGGAGTTGAGCTTGAAGGCGATCTGGTTGACGTTGTTGCCGATCGGGGCGATCTCCGCGCGCAGGGCGACGAGTTCGTCGATCAGGTCGTCGTGGGACGTGCGCTGGCCGGGGATCTCGAAGTGGCCGTCGAGGTAGGCCATGACGATCGCGCCGACGAGGTGCGCGCCGGCGAGGCCGAGGCGACGGGCCTCGGCGAGGATCTCCGTCTTCTCGTCGGCGCTGTAGCGGACGTCGACACGCTGGGTGCGCTGGATTTCCTGACGGGCACGACGGCGGGCGACGCGGTACAGCGCGGCCGCGTCAGCGGCACGTACGACGACCGGTGGTCCGGCGTCGACGACCGCCCCCTCCTGCCCCGGTGCGCCCTCGCGCCGGGGTTCTGTCTCCGCCACCCCCGGGGCGGAGGCTGCGTTGGACCGGCCCTTGGACGGTCCAACGCCATACCTTGCTGGGCTGTTGAGGCCGGTGATCATCTCCTGCTGGGTGGTGGGAAGTTCGCGGTGCGCATCGTGCATGGATCGGTTCTCCGTGGGGTGCTGGTGCCGGGTGGTTGGCTGTGCGCGGCCCCGTGCTCGGTTGCACGGGGTCACGGGAAGAGCCGGAAGGGCCAGGCGGTCAGTGCCCTTACGGGGCTCAGACGGCGCTGGTGGGGAAGGCGGCTTCGTCGAGTCCGTCGAGTGGCCCGGCCTGGCCGGTCCGCTCGGCCTGCAGCTGGTCGCGCAGGCTGCGGGCGCGGATCTGGCCGATCCGTAGTTCGCTGCGCAGACGCTCGGCGGTCAGCTGGTCGTCGCTCCAGTCGGCGGTCAGGAGCTGAGCCTCGGCGAGAATTTCGGCGTCTGTGCGGGTGCGGTCGGTGGTCGACTTGGCGGCGGCGGGGACCCGACCGGTCGCCCGACGCGGGGCGGCTCCGGTCGACTCCGCCACGGCAGCCGACCGGGGCGGTCGGGCAGGGGGAGCGGGAGCCGATTCGTCGGCCTCGGTCGGCCCCGTCGAGGGCGCCTCGGCTACCTTCGTGGGGGTCGATTCGGTCGGCTGCTCGGGGGCCGACTCGGCCTGGTCAGACCTCGACTGTGCGGCCTGCTCGCTGGCCGACTCGTCAGCCTGCGGGCTAACCGACTGGTCAGAGGCCACTTCGGCAGCGTCGGCCGACTCTGGGTTGTGGTGCAGCACTTTCGCCACGAGGTCCGAGCCGAAGTAGATCGACCCGACCGGGAGTGAGGTCGCCAGCAGTACGAGGGCCCAGTTCGCGGGATCCCAGTTGGCCAGTCGGCCCCACTGGACCGACGCCGTGTGCAGGGCCGGAACGAGGCCGTGCACGTAGTTCAACAGGAGGCTGGCGATCGTGTAGGCAGCCAGGACCCGCAGCGCGAACTTGCGGTCGGCGCCGGTCAGCACGAGCGCGGCGACCAGCGCGAGGGCCATCAGCCCGTCGACCACGATCGGGTAGAGCAGGGCGGCAGCGGCGTCTGCGCCGATGGCGCGGGCCACGTCGGACAGCGCGTTCCACGAGACCCGGAAGGCCATGAGGACGACGGCCACCAGGCCGATGACGAGGGTGATGCGTCCCTTGTGGTTCACGCGATGACCGCGCGGCGCATCCGCGGTGGGTGTGGACAAGCGGCTGTACTCCAAGGGCAGTGATGGGGGCGGCCTCACCTGTACCGGGGCAGGGCCGGGCAGGGCTGGGCTGGGCCGCCTGAGGGTGGCGGGTCTCGTTGCGACTCGTCGCAGGCCTGGTCAGCGCAGGTACGGGTGGAGTCCTGATGTCGAGTCGACTCGTCTCACCGGCCCGATACTGCGTGCCGGGCCGGTGAGACGAGTGGGGTACGGGTCGGGACGGATACCGACCCGTACCAGCTCCGGGGAGTCCCTTACCGGTGGCCGCACGCCATGGCTGGCGGGTTTGGCGAGGTCAGAGGCCTGCTGATGTCGCTTCGGCTCGTCGTCGCCTTCCCGCTCGTCCCCGCGCCGGGTCGCGCGGGGACGAGTGGGACGGGACGCGACGGAGGGATGGGGCGGCCTCACCCGTACCGGGGCAGGGCAGGGCTGGGTGAGGGGCACCTCGGGGTGGCGCGGTCTCGTTGCGACTCGTCGCCGGGCTGGTCAGAGCAGGTACGGGTCGAGTCTTGATGTCGAGTCGACTCGTTGCGGCCCTGCCACTCGTCCCTGGGTTGACCTGCGATGCGACGGGACGCGACGGGTCGTGCCGGGTCAGGCGCCGGTGGCGGATCCCGGCTGGGGTGCCGGCTTTGGCTGGGGGCAGTAGCGCGCCCAGGCGTCGGTGAACTGCTCGCGGGTGAAGCCCTTGGCTTGGTCGCCGTTGTGGAAACGGCGGTTGGCCGAGCTGATGTTGTAGTCCTGCAACAGGATCCCCAGGCCCCGGGCAGTCAGGCCCTTGGCCGTGTACTGCTCCCAGGCCGTTTCCTCGTCCTGGTTCAGGATGTCCAGCAGCCGGGCCGTGCGCATCACCGGCGGATCACCCTCGCCCGCGAAGGCGCGTCGGATGTCGGCGAGGAGGCGGATGCCCGTGCCGCCACTGTCCTGGTCCCGCTGCGCCTCATGGCTCGTCATCACCGCGCAGGCGGTGCGGGCCAGGATCGGCCATTCGCCGCCCGCGAGGTCGGCGATGGCGACCAGCGGCTCCCACGTATCGGCGGCGCGGTCCTCCACCGGCATCGGCGGCGCCAGCTCCATCGCCGCGGCGTGGAGCGGGGCCAGCCAGGCCACGAGGCGGTCGCGCAGGGCGTGGAGGGCGGGGATGTCGCGGGCGCTGCGGAACTCCGCGACCTTCTCGCCCGGCCCGCGCCGCCGCATCCGGATCACCACCGACCGGTCCATGATCGTGTCGGGGAGGTCACCGATGCCGGCCAGCGCGGCCATGGCGAAGGTGGGGAACTTCGACACCTCATGGTTCGGGCCGGACACGCGCAGGGTCGGGCGGTTGCGCTGATGGCCCGCGTTCAGCAGGCCGCGCATCTCCTCGTTCTTCTCGGCCACCTTCGCCGACCCGAACAGCGTGTCGGCCTCATCGACCAGCAGCGTGGGCGGCGTCTCGGTGATCGACCGGAAGATCGCGGCAGCCGAGGCGTTCACCGTCACCAGCGGATCGTGGACCGTCTCCGTGACCACATCCAGCAGCCGCGACTTCCCGCAGCGTTTCGCCGGACCGACCACCGCCAGACGCGGCGCATGCTGCCAAGCGGTCTGCAGATGCGTGGCCGCTACCCACAAGGTCACCGCCGTGAAGGCGTCCTCGCTGGGCAGTACGACATACCGCCGAAGCTGGCCCCGCAGCTCCGCCAGCACCTGCTCGCCCTCACGAAGCGGCCCGATCGGGCGTGGCTTCGCCTCGGCAGGCCGGTCCTGTGCTGTGGGGGTCTGGGGTGTTGCCGCCTCCACAGGCCGGGGGTCCTGGAGGTGGGCGCCCTGGCGGCCGGGTATCGCGGTCACGGGCCAGGGCTCGTTGGCAGCGGCGGGCGTGGGGGTGGGTGCGGATTCGGCGTCGGGGGTGGTGGGTTCCAAGTGGCAGCTCCTTGTTGGGTGGTTGCGGGCATGCGGCAGCGGCCGGGCACCGGGTTGCCGGGTGGTTCGCGGGTGGGGGAGGTGACGGGGGCCGCCTGTGGCGTTGGCCCGCCAGGCGCTTCGCCCTCGCTCGCGGGCAGTCAGCTGCGGCGGGGGAAGACGAACAGTACGTCCGGCCCCGGACACAGTCCAGCGTTTCTGTGTCATCTCCGCGCAGAATCGTCTGCTAACGTGCCGCCCCCTCAAGCCGCCAGACCCAGCAGGCCCAGCAGGTCCGCGGTCACCACTCGGTAGGCGTTGCCCATCCGCAGCACCTTGCACGGGTACTGACCTCGCTTCGCCAGCTCGTACCCCTTGCTCCGCCCGAGACCCAGAGCACGATTGCCTGTGTCCAGGTCAACGGCCACAGGAAGGGCCAACAGCTCCTCGCGGCCCATCCCCTTCACCCGGCTTGCGATCCTTTCGTCGCGCACGAGGCGCTCCTCTCATCACAGCCCACGGCGAACACGTCATCGCGTCCGGCTCCAGGCGTATGACTTCCACGGTAAGAAAGATATTGTGTCTGCATGACACAACACCGCTTGGATGATGAAGACGAGGACGACGTCCCGGAATGGGTCGACCGGATCAAGAACAACGTCGCCGCCGAAGTGCGCCGGCGGAGGAAGGAGATGGGATGGAGCGCGCAGCGGCTGGCAGAGCGATGTGAGGAGCTCGGCCACCCCATCCCGCGCAACGTGATCGCCAACCTGGAATCAGGCCGCAGGGCCAACCTGCCCCTGGTCGACGTCATGATCCTGGCCGCCGCCCTGTATACGTCCCCGATCTGCCTGATCTTCCCCATCGGCTACGTCGAGGAGACCCAGGAACTTCCCTTCCGCCACCCCGTCTCGACCTGGGACGCCATGCGGATGTTCACCGGCGAGGAACCGGGCTACTACTCCGATGCCGGGCTGATCCCCGACTTCAACCGCCACGCCAGCCTGGTCCGCACCATCGAGGCCGCCCTGCGCGAAGCGGAACGGGCCGGTTTCGCCGCCGAGACGGCGGCCAACCCCGCCCAGCGCGAGGAAGCCGAACGCAAGAGGGACAGCTACAACTCACAGGTCAAAGAGGCCACCTGGCAACTCCAGATGGTCCGTGGACAGATCCGCGACGAAGCCGCCACCCCGCCAGAGCTGCCACCAGCACTCGCCGACATCGACCCACCCGACACCGACGAAGAGGACGACATTTGAAGGGCTCCACCCACCGCCGCTGCTACTGCCGCGACCCGAAGACCGGCAAGCCGCTCGGCAAGACGTGCCCCAAGCTCTCCAGCCGCAAGCACGGCTCCTACTCCGTACGCCAGGAACTCCCGCCCCGCGAGGACGGCACCCGCCGCTCCTTCAACCGCGCCGGGTACGAGAACCTGAAGGCGGCGCAGGCCGACCTGGACCACGTACGTGCTCTCCTGGGCATACCGGCGGCGGACGACCCCGAGAGCGTCGCCAGCGTCGCGGCGCTCCTGGAGCAAGTGGCCGACGAGAAGGCGCCGCTCCCTGACGTCGAGGAGACCCGGCGCCGACTGCGGGCCGGAACCTCTCTCCTCGGGTCGATCACCGTCGGCGAATGGTTGGACCGCTGGCTCGCGTCGAAGAAGACGCGCAAGACCACGACGAACGGCTACGCCTCCCACATCCGCGTCCACCTCCGGCCCCGCATCGGGCACCTCCGCCTCGACCGGCTGAACGTCGCCCACTTGGTCGAGATGTTCGACGCCCTTGCCGATGCCAACGAGGCGATCGAGGCCCACAACCTGGCCCGGCGCGAGCAGATCGCCCGTTGCAAGCCGAGCAAGGCCGGCAGGCCGGTCGCGGCCGAGCGGGCGCTCCTGGCCGCCGAGCGGGCCAAGCTCGCCGCGATGGAGCCCTTCCGGAAGCCCACCGGGCCCGCGACCCGGCAGAGCATCCGCCGCACCCTGCGGGCGGCGCTGAACGGGGCGATACGCCAACAGCTCATCATCTTCAACCCGGCGTCCCACGTAGAGCTGGAGTCCGGCAAGCGCCCGAAGCCCCTGCTGTGGACGGACGCCCGCGTGGCCCGGTGGCGCCTCACCGGCGAGAAGCCCTCTCCCGTCATGGTCTGGACCCCGGCCCAGTTCGGCGCCTTCCTCGACGAGGCCGAGGGCGACCGGCTGTACGCCTTCTTCCACCTTTCCGGCACCCGCGGTCTGCGGCGCGGCGAGTGCGTCGGCCAGGAGTGGTCCGACGTCGACCTGGAGGGCGGGCAGATCACGCCGGCCAAGGAGATCGTGGTGGACGGCTGGGACCCGTACGAGTCCGCACCGAAGACGGACGGCAGCGCCAGCACCATCGCGCTGGACAGCCTGAACGTGACCGCCCTGCGTGAGCACCGGGTGCGCCAGCTCGCGGAGCGGGAGAAGTGGGGCCCGGCCTGGCAGGACACAGGCAAGGTCTTCACCCAGGAGGACGGCTCCTGGCTCCACCCCGGCACGGCGTCGGAGACCTTCCGGCAGATACTCGCCCGCACCGATCTGCCGCCGATCACCCTTCGTGATCTACGCCACGTCTCGGCCACCCTCACCCACGGCGGTGGTGGCGACCTCCACACGATCAAGGAGACGCTCCGGCACTCCACGATCACGCTGACCTCGGACACGTACACGAGCCTGCTACCCGAGGTCGACCAGGCAGCCGCAGAAGCGGCGGCCCAGCTGGTACCTCGTGCCCGTTCGTCCGCCTCCTGACCAGGGGGTGACGGGCCGTCCGCTCACGCATCGCTCACGCACGGGCCCGGAAACGACTGAGCGCCCCACCCAATCAGAATCGGGTGGGGCGCTCAGTAGCAGGTCAGAGGGGTTAACCCCCGCCTGCGAGCAGTAGGCCATGTCGGACTCGAACCGACAACCAACGGATTAAAAGTCGAAAGGTGTGCGTCCAGCTTGAAGAGTCTTAATCCCGCTCGCGAGCTCCCATGCAGGTCAGAGGCTATCGATCGTCCAGCTCAGGCAGCCTGGTGCAGCCCACGAGCCGATGATCCAAGGGCATCCGCTCCCGCAATGCTCCCGCATTGCGTAGGCTCTGACCTGCGTATACGACCAGTTTCGGCGGCACGATGACGCGGTGGGCGCGGGGCCGAACCCCGTCGCAGTACACGACGCCGTCCGGCGCACGAGCGAGCAAGCCTGCCGCTCTCCCCTTACCTATGAGGGCCACGCTGGCGGGAAGAGCGAGACTGCTGAGTTCACAGAGTGTGTTGTGAAATCCTCAAGCCGGGCGGTCCGCCCGGGAGCGCGTCCAGTGGAACCAAGGAGGGGTCGTAAGTGATCGAGGCCGAAGCGGTGGAGACCACCCGGGCGAACCGTGCCCAGCGTGCGTTCCTGGCTGCTCACGGCTCGGCCGACCTCTCCGCAAGGTCACTAGCTGTCCTTGCTGCTGTGCCGCATTGGTGGCGCCGGCGTGCAGCCGCGGCAGGGGCGACCGACTCTCACACGCTGGGCATCGACGACGCGATGTCGTTCCCGACAGCTCCTCTCGACTGGGATGATCTCGACGGCATCACTCCTCGTGAGGACCTCTTCGATGCGTCTCCCGAGGAACTGGCCGACGCGTACGTCGTCTCTCTTGAGAGCTCTGTCCGGACAGCTGATGGCCGCCACTACACGCCGGCACCTCTTGCCGAGGCCCTCTATCAGCAAGCCGCAGGGGTTCTCGGGCGCCGCCCATCCGGGCTGATATGGGACCCTGCCTGCGGCGCTGGCATGCTGCTGCTGCCTGCTCTGCGTGCCTGGCTTGCTGAGCAGTCCGGCACACAGCCTGAGATGGTCCTAGCTGCGGTGAGCTCCTCTATCGGCGGTCGTGATCTGGACGCCGCGGCTGTGTGGCTCGGCAACGTTCTGCTTGCTGCGGAGATGCTCCCGGTGTGGGCCAAGGTGCCGCTTCCCCGGCGTCGGCCGCTGCCAGCCCTCCTGCAAGTAGGAGACGGTCTGGCTCCGCCCCCGTCCCCTCCCACACTGACGCTGATGAATCCGCCCTATGGCCGCGTACGGCTCTCGGAGGGGGATCGCGAGAAGTGGCAGCACGTCGTCTTCGGCCATGCCAACCGATATGGGCTCTTCATGGCTGCCGTTTCCGAGCAGCTCGCCGAGGGCGGCGTGGCGTCGGCCTTGGTGCCTGCCGGGTGGCTGGGCGGCTCCTACTTCCAGCGCCTGCGCGCCTATCTCGCCGACACGACGCCATTGATCAGTTTGGTGTACGTGACCGACCGCTCCGGTGTCTTCTCCACCGGAGTCCTCCAGGAGACGGTCCTCGCCACCTTCCGGAAGGGCAAGAGTCCTCGTGCCACCGACTGTGAGCGCCTGACCATGAACGGTCGGGTGACCCACGAGGTGATCGGTAAGGGACGGCTCCCGAAGGACGCCGACCGCCCGTGGCTCCTGCCCCGGCAGTCGGATGACCTACCCATTGTCAAGGCGGCTCAGAAGATGACGCGCCGCCTTGCCGACTACGGCTGGTCGGTCTCCACTGGCCCGCTTGTCTGGAACCGGCACAAGCCACAGCTATCTCCGAAGCCATCCGAAATTTCCGTGAAGATCGTCTGGGCAGGCGATCTAGAAGGGGGCGAGCTGCACCAGGACCCCTCCCGGGACAAGTTGCGTTACCTCCACCTGAGGGAGAAGGACCATCGTGTCCTGGTCCTGGAGCGCCCGGCGGTTCTGGTGCAGCGGACGACTGCCCCCGAGCAGCCCCGCCGGCTACTTGCAGCCGCTCTTGACTCGGAGACACTCACGCGGTGGGGCGGTCGCGTCTCGGTGGAGAACCACGTCAACGTGCTGACGAGCGCCCAGCCTGATGGCCTCCTCACCCCCAGGCTCCTTAGCGCGCTGCTGGACTCCGACGCCGTAGATCGTCTGTACCGGTGCCTGACTGGCTCCGTAGCTGTCTCCGCGTACGAGCTGGCCGCCTTGCCCCTGCCCGGACCCCAAACCCTGCGGGCCTGGGCTGCGTTGCCGGCCGAGGCACTCCCCGAAGCGATCAACTCTGTATATGGTCTGACGTTGTGACCGAACCAAACGAGGACTGGCACCTCCCGCCGCTGCTGGAATCCCGAGAGGCGTACCTGGAGCGGCTGGGTTTGATCCTCCCCCAGTCGATCACCGGTGTCACAGCAACGGCCAACCCCGCGGCATCCGCCACCGTCTTTGTGGCGATGTACGTCGGCGCCATAGGAGGACAGCGCCCGATCCGGCCCTCCACGGTGACCTGGATGAGCGATGCCGTGGCGGGACGCCGCGAGGAAGCGCAGCGGCGTGCGTACTACACAGCCGCCATGCGTGGCGAGAAGTACGTGACCGAGCTCTGTCTCGAAGCCGAGATCAAGCGCGGGAAGATCTGGTACGCGAACAACAGCCGTGAGCCTGTCCGCGACGAGTCCATCGACGCTCTGATCAAGCACGGCGCCATTCAGGTCCGCACAGAGATCGCGACCACCTCGCCACGGCCCCGCTACACCCTCGAACCGGGATTCGCGGCGCTGCTGGCACCTAGCCTCTCCGGCAGCGAGCTCGAGGACGCGATAACGGAATGGCGCAGCACCCACCTCACCCCGACGGGACGGCGCAGGGCCTCGCTTCTCCGCGACCCTGCGCTTAGCAGCGACAGCATCGAAGTACAGCTGCCGGGGGCGGGCACGCGAACGCTCCACCCTGGCGCGAGCAGCTGGATTCTGAAGGGCGTAGTGGAGAAGTTCGCCGCTAGCCTGGTTGAGCCCAACGTGCTCTTCATCTCTCAGCCCGGAGAAAAGGTAAACCTTCTCGATGGCAAGGCCCTGAAGGACATGGGCCTGGAAGTCGACCAGGCCACTCTGCTCCCGGATTGTCTTATGGCTGACTTGGCCCCTAGCCGAGACGAGTTCTGGTTCATCGAGGTGGTGGCCAGCGACGGGCCAGTCACCGAGGAGCGCCGGCAGGCCCTCATCGACTGGGCAACGGCCCACGGCCTTGAGGCCGAGAAGTGCCGGTTCCTTACAGCCTTCGAATCGCGGACGGCCTCGGAGGCCAAGAAGTCGCTTCCAGTCCTCGCTCACGGCTCCTACGCCTGGTTCGCGAACGAACCTGACGGCCTTCTCTCCTGGGATGAGCTGCGCTTCGCCTGACTGACGCCTGACCCGAACAGCCGGACAGCACGGCGCCCGAGATTGCTTGCCCTCGGGCGCCTACGGAGCTCAATCCACCCGGCCAGGTGAGAAGGAACGACCCTGGAACAAAGAGAGGCCCTGTCTGCGAATTCGCAGACAGGGCCTCTTAAATCTATTCGGCGGCGTCCTACTCTCCCACAGGGTCCCCCCTGCAGTACCATCGGCGCTGAAAGGCTTAGCTTCCGGGTTCGGAATGTAACCGGGCGTTTCCCTAACGCAATGACCACCGAAATTCTTCGATTGCCAGACCGTAAGAACGTGCAGTCAGGTCCGACTCTCTGCGCTCGATTCTACACATCCCCTGAGCGCGTGTTGCCGCACACATGGGCGAAGAGCGTGGGTCAGGTCGCTGATGGGCAGCTGGCCGGAGATCGCCCTCAGACGGTCACCGTCAGGTACCCGATCCCAGAGTCCACGACCCACTCCGCGGCCTCCGTGTCGAGCTCCCACGGCGTCCGCAGCAGTGTCCCGCGCAGAACGGCACGGTCCTGCAAGGCAGCCGGCTCTGGTCCCAGGCGCTTGAGACGCTCGCCGTCAGCGCCCCAGTGGGGATCCGCCGGGGTGTCCAGCACGGAGATGAAGCGGTCAACGCGCGGGGGCCAAGTGGGATGACCCCACCAGCGGTCACAGGCCAGTGCGCCGTGGCCGGCCGTGTAAAGGATGCCGTGGCGGACGCCCTTCTTCTCCATCTGGCCGACGAAGGCTCCCAGCTTCCCGTCCGCATGATCCTCGTACTCCGCGAGGTCTTCATCGGTTCGCGCGAGCTCGCCCAGGGTCATGCCGGTCGGAAGCTTGCGGTCAGGGTTGGTCAGCCACTTGAAGAGTCGATGCCCAAGGACGTCCACGTCCTCGACGGTGACATTCTCGAACGCTTCGCTGCTCCCTGAGGTGATGCCGTACTCCGTGCACCATCCGCGGAGGCGCTGGCGTATACCGAGCGTGGTGTGGCTGTTGATCCGCAGCATGTCGCCGTCGGACAGACGCCCCTCGGCATGCCAGTTCTCCACGCAGCTGTTGCGCCATGCCCCGTTCGTGAGACCAATGGCGAGGAGACTCTGAAGCGGGGACAGGTCATCGGGATCGATGCCTTGCGCTTTTAGCACCCCCTCGAAGACCTCCTCCGTCATCATGGCCTGCGCCTCTTCGAGCATGCGCTCCACGTCAGTCACGCTGTCCCCGTTCCCCTCGCTTGCTCTTGGCTCTTGGCCCGGCGCCGCCGTGCCAAGCTCCATCTTCAGCGATTTCGGGCGCCCGTTCATCAGCTTCGCCCATCAGGCTGAGGGGCGTGGCACGCCTCAGCCTCGGCCTTCGAACACGGGGGCAGCGTGCAGGAGTACGCAGGTCTCTAACCCGCGGGCATGCACGTCGCCGTGTCGATTCTTGGCTTGGTCCTCCGTAGCCCGCGCAAGGCCCAAGTCCGATCCCATTGGGGGGAACCTCGGCGCAGGGGTGTTGTTCTTCCCCTGCTGGTGAGGTCGCCCCTTCAACCGATCAACAGACGACTTCAGGGTTACGAGGGATCACCTGCGGAACGGGGGCGGTTCTGGGCAACGATGGAGGCCAGGTCTCGCCCTGGCGGGAGCCGCCACTCAACTACATGGAGGCCTGCTAACTCAATGACCTCCTCGGGCACACCCAGCCGGTGCAGAGGGGTGGCCTTATGCCGGTCGAGCCAGGCGATGCGTCTTGCTTGCTCACGTGGTTCAAGGCTTTGCCATGAGTCAAGGACTACCCCCGGTGCCACCGATTCACCTGGCAGTCGCTGAGCCACGATGTGCTGTACGAATGGGATGTACCCCGGGTCTCGTGCGAGCGCGACAAGGCACCAGGCTGTTGTGGGGGACATAGATGCACCATGAGCAGCGATGAGCCTTCGGGCCTTCCACTGCCAGCGCGGGGCGAGGAGCCATCTGGTTGTGTGCGGCCTCAATGCGGGTCTCCAGCCGGCCTGGTCAACCGCCTGACCGTGGCAAAGCCGCAGCACACGCTCACCGGAGCACACGGAACGGACATCAGCTCGCACGCTCCTCGTTGCCGGAGCTGGACGTTTCAAGCTGAAGCTCGCGCTTCCTCTGTTCTTCCTTCAGCCGTTCCACGTAACGCGCGAACATCCTGAGCCGCTCAGCCTCAGGAAGTGGCGGCTCATCATCGCGACCCGCGTACTCATCAAGCATGAACTGAGACGCGTTGTAGTGCTTCTCGATGTCGTCGGCCGTCGACTGGAGGTTGTATCCACGCTCGCGGAATTTGAAGTATCCGGTCACGCCAGCCGAAATGCCGACGAGTGCGCTGAGGGCAGATGCGGAGAGCCGTAAGACCTGGCTACTTCCCTCATTCATCGCCGCAAGGGTGGAGGTGACGATCGACCCAGTGATGATGATGCCCTGGAAGAAGTTGTGGATGCGTCGATTCTTGTTCGCTGATTTTCGATACTGGTCAATCAGATCGAGGGACGCTTCGCGATAGATGCGGAGTCCGGAGGGCGAGTCAAGGGGGAGCTTAGCGGCGGCGGTCTGCCGGTCCTGAAGTGCGTTACGCAGCGCGCCAGTCCGGTTGACAATCTTCTTGCGGTTCTTCCACAGCGCCCACCCCATCGCGATCCACAGGCAGTTCACGATGATGAGGCCAGCCCACCGAGTGAAGACAGGCTGCGACTCCCATAGCCCCACGATGACCGTGTAGCCCAGAAGGAAGGTGAGGGTGATCCCACCCATCAAACACAGGACGTAGATCCTCTGGAAGGTCCGTGACGTCCGGAGATCATCTTCGATCTCGTCAAAGAGCTTTACATGGTTTCGATATTCCCTCTGCCGCTCCGCCTCATCTTCCTCAGACATGACAGCAGTCGGCTCGGTACTCCCCTGGCTCATTCGCGGCCCCCGCCTCGCCCCACTCGCCCCAGCAGTCACTGAATATCCAGACCTTCAGCGATACAAGTTGGCGATCATAAATCCGGCCCAGCGGGTGAACAAGAGCGACTTACAGGCCATTCTCGCTGGGTGGGATCGAGCCAAGATCCCCATGGCGAAAAGCAGCCCATCTGAGCAGGGGCGAGGCCATTTGAAGTCGGATTCGAGCCATGATCAAAACAAATTTTCGATATCTCTCCGCGGCCTCCTAGAAAAAGAATCACGTCCATGAGATCGGTGGCTGCGTGCCGTTTCCCGTTGACCCCCTTCACCCAAAGCGGCAGCATCGGGTACCCCTTCGAGACGACGAGGCCCCGCTACGGCTGTCCGGGCGGGGCGTCGCCTGTGTAAGTCAGCCACCCGGCGGCGGGGTCGCCTCTGCCAGAAGGGGGCCTGGGGAGAGGTGCGGCGCGCAATCGGGACAGGCGTACAACGTGACGCCGGGGCCGCTCGTCCGCTCGAGGTGGCTTACCTCGACGGGGGCGGCTGTCGCCCGCTCGCAGCGGCAGCAGGAAACGGTCGTCATGCCCCCACCGCCACCCGGGTCGTCCGGCTGTCAGGGCGCACCTGCCTGCCGTGGATTACTGTCGGGCCCACGTCGATTCCGCGCAGCGCCATATCCAGTGCCCAGCGGCGTTCCGCCTGGGCCCGACGCTTCGGGTCGTCCGGGCGCCTGCGGGGCGGTGCGATGACGTAGGGGCGCACGGGGTTGATCGTGTCCACGAAGGCCTGCCGCTGCGCAGCCTCGTGGGCATATGGGCTCTTATGCTCCGGCAGCGGTAGCCGTGGCGACGAGAACGGCGTGGGCGCCGGCTCCGACGTGACGGTGGAGCGGTGCTTTCCTCCCGCGGGTAACAGCACAGCGAGGAGGCGCGCAAAGCGCGCGATAAAGTCGGTCATGTTCGTCAGCTCCCAAGGGCTGATGGGCCACGCCCCCGGACGTTCGCTGCGTCGCGGGGGTCTTTTCGTGGGCGACCCTAGCCCGACCTGTCAAAGCCTGTAAAGGGCTGTATACCCCTGTCAGGGAATGCCGTCATGGGATCGGCCGGATACCGTCGGCCCATGGAGTACGGGCCGGATGACCAAGTGCAGCGCGATGCGCCCGACGCGCCGTTTCAACAGCTCGCGGGGATCCTGCGAGCGCGCGTGAAGCGGGGCGACTGGAAGCCGAACCGGGCAATTCCTGGTGAGAACGCCCTCGCGGACGAGTACGGGCTTTCCCGCCCGACCGTCCGCCGCTCGATCTCCGTGCTCGCCGACGAAGGACTCGTGTACGCGGTGCCGGGGCGCGGTACCTATATCGCCGAGCAGAAGCCGGACGCCCCGACCGCGCACGAGTGAGACGACCGCGCCCATCCCCTACGGAAGGCGGCCCCGCCGGATGGAGAGCTGATCACTCCGAGAGGCGGGGCCAGGTCGTGGGCCAATGCGGGGATGCCGGCGAGGGACGATTCATCCGTCAGACGCTGCGCGCGTGTTCGCTGCCGCGGAACGGGCGAAGGCGGGGCTGGCAGTTCAGCCGAGGTAGGGGTACGTGCCGGCGAGGTAGTCGCCGATTTGCTGCCGCATGCTGGGGTGGATGTCGTACTGGTCGAGCTCAGCGGGCTCGACGAAGCGGACGCCGTCGGCCTCGTCGTTGATCGCGGGCTCACCACCCACGGGGCGCCCGATGTAGGTGCTTTCGTACTGCTGGCGGATCTCGCCGTCGGTGTAGGCCACGATGTGGCGGGGGTTCGTGTAGACACCGAGGAAGCCGGTGATCTCAGCGACGATGCCCGTCTCCTCCACGCATTCGCGCACCGCGCACTGGGCGGCCGTCTCGCCGATGTCCTGGGCACCTCCGGGCAGGGCCCACTGGCCGGTGTCGCGGCGGCGCTGGAGGAGGACGGCACCGGTGTCGTCGACGACGAGCAGGTTGCTGGCGGGGATGAGGGTGTTGGCCTTCGGCGCGGCCGGGTCGTTGTAGTACTCAGTCCTACCCATGTGCGGCGGTCCCCTCCTGGTCGGGAGTCCAGGGCCGCAAGCGGCCCGGACGGCTTCGCGGCCCTGATCGTAGTTGCCGCGCATTCTCGTGGCGGCCTTACAAAGCAGCAGCGATGCGCGACGGGGGTCTCCTATCTGGCCTCGGCAGGGACACCATCCGGTCACCTGGTGCGCCACCCCCGTGAATCCGTTGCGAGGGGCTTGCTGGATCCCTATCCTCGTGACCAACGCGTCGACGGAGACGAGTAGCCACGGATCACGCGAGCAGAGAGAGCCGCCAGCAGCTGTGAAGGCGGACTCGCACCCATGGTGAAGACCCTCCCGAGCGCGGGGAGGAAAGGCCCTCGGGCCCAATGCCCCGCCGGTTTGCCCCCGTCATCGGGCTGAATGAGGCCGCCGCTGTCTGGCGGTGGCAAAGGCGTGGTGGCACCGCGAGTACCCTTCTCGCCCACGCTTCCAAGGGATCATGACGACGCCCCTGGAGGGCTGCGATGATCCACACCACTAGCCGCGTACTGGTTTCTGACCTACGCGCACACGTCGACCAGACCGTCACCGTCTCCGGCTGGGTGAACGCACTCCGGCTGCAGCGCAAGATGCAGTTCGTCATCCTGCGGGACCACTCCGGCATGGCCCAGGTGACCCACAAGCGCGACGGCGGCCCGCTCGAAGCCGTCATCGAATCACTCACTCCCGAGTCCGCAGTCCGGATCACCGGACGCGTCGTAGAGGCGGCTCAGGTCAACCTGGGCGGCCTGGAGATCGTCCCCGAGACGATCGAGGTGCTGAACCGGGCGGAAACGCCGCTGCCAATCGACGAGCACACCGGCCCCGAGCACCGGCTCGACTGGCGGTTCCTCGACGTACGCAAGCGGGCCACCGCGCAGATGGTGTTCGCCGCGCAGACGACCCTGGAGCAGGGGCTGCGCGAGTACGCCATGCGGAACGGCTGCACGGAGATGCACACGCCGAAGCTGATGGGCACCGCCTCGGAGTCCGGCGCGGAGGTGTTCAAGCTCGGGTACTTCGACCGCTCGGCCTACCTCGCGCAGTCGCCGCAGTTCTACAAGCAGATGGCCGTGGCAGCCGGCATCGACCGGGTCTTCGAGATCGGTCCCGTCTTCCGGGCCGAGCCGTCGTACACCTCGCGGCACGCGACCGAGTTCACCGGCGTGGACGTCGAGCTGTCGTGGATCGACGACGTCGAGGACGTGATGGCGTTCGAGGAGCGGATGCTCGCCCACGCCATCGCGAAGGTCGCCGCGGTCCACGGTGAGGCGATCCGGGAGGTCTGCGGCGTCGAGGTCGTCGTGCCGGAGGCGCCGTTCCCCAGGATCACGATGGCCGAGGCGCAGGAGATCCTGCGGGCCGGCGGCTGGGACCCCGAAGGCGTCAAGGAGGACCTGGACCCGGAAGGCGAGCGCACCATCGCCGCCCACATGAAGGAGCTCACAGGCCACGAGTTCGTGTTCATCACGCACTACCCGGCCAGCATCCGGCCCTTCTACCACATGCGCCCGGCCGACCGGCCGGACCTGACGCTCAGCTTCGACCTGCTCTGGAAGGGCCTGGAGATCACCACCGGGGCCCAGCGAGAGCACCGCTCCGACGTGCTGCTCAAGCAGGCGGAGGAGAAGAGCATGGACACCGAGCCGATGCAGGACTACATGAACATTTTCCGCTTCGGCTGCCCGCCCCACGGCGGCCTCGGCGCCGGCCTGGGCCGGATCCTGATGGTCATGCTCGGCCTCGACTCGATCCGCGAAGCCGCGTTCCTGTTCCGGGGGCCGAACCGCCTCACCCCCTGAGCCAGGGGTAGACGCACCGCTGCCCCACCGCCGGCCTGGCGGTGGGGCAGCAGGCGTTCGCTCAGTACCGGGTGTGGCCGAGGTCGAGCGTCCACGCCTCGGCGGGGTTCTTGTCCCAGTGGTCGCGCAGGGCAAGCTCGCGGTCGGCGTATCGACCGCTGCGGGACAGGCCGCCGTGAGAGAGGGTGACGCTGAGCGCGAGCGGCGATTCGGTGGTGACCCAGTGCGGGGTTAGGGCGTGGCTCCACAGCTGGTCGCCCGGCTGCATCGTCACCGACTGCCGGGCCGCCTCGTCGTGCGGTGGGGGATCTTCGGCGGTGGTCTCACCGAGGACCGCGGCTTCGGGGGACAGGTGCTTGTCGGGGTTGTGGTAGCTGTGGAAGGTCTTGATCCCTTGGACCTGCCACACCAGACCGTGCGAGTTGTCGTTGTGGTAGGTCGAGGCCGCCCCTTCGGTGGACAGAAACAGGATGGGCGCGCACCGCTGCCACGTGAATCCCTGCGACGACAGATGGGTGCGCCAGGGCACCATGACCTCGTCCTGGAAGCCGGCCAGGATCTCGCCGTAGAACCGGGCGAGGTTGAAGTGCACCAGGCGGAACGGCCATGTGGCGATCTCCTCGACCGGGGCCGTCCGGAAGGCCGCGGTGCGGTCCATGCGCACCTTCCAGTCGTCCTCGCCGAGGATCGTGAACCGCACCTCCTCGTCCCGGCGGACGTGGTCGAGGATGTCGATCGCCGGCAGGAACAGGTAGTCGAACGGGACCTGCATGCGGAAGTTCGGCGGCTTCCTCCAGTGGGTGTTGAAGTCGTTGGGATCGGTGACGGAGACCGACGGTTGCACGTGGACCCCCAAGGTCAGGCCGCCGCGCAGTCGCGGGATGCGGGGCGGCAGATGGCGGCGCAGTCGGGTCCGACGCGGTCCGTGGCCGGCGCGTCGAGGAAGGCTCGGATCTCGGTACGCGGGGCGTGGACACTGACCTCGGATGCTCCGTAGGGGCAGTGCCGAACCTCGCCGTCGGCCGACATGTAGAGGGTGGCCGACCGGCAGGGGTGGCTCTCGTCCTTGGACAGCTGTAGCTGTCGCAGGTCGTCGAGGTAGGACCGGTATCCGTTGGACAGGCGGAAGTACTGGTCGAGTGCCGCCGTGTCGCGCGCCCTCTGCATCAGGGAGTCCTGGAGCGATCGGCCATCCCGGCGCAGGGCGCTCTCGGAGAGGAGAACGGGGCTGAGCTGAACGTCGATCCCCGTTCCCGCTACGAGGTCAGCGAGCTGCGCGGCTTCCTCGACGTCCACATCCCAGTAGGTCAGGTGCAGGACCTTCGAGGGAGTGCCGACGGCGTCCAGCGTCGAGACCGCCGACGCCGCACTCCGGGTGGTGCGGCCCAGTGTCATCGCGCCCTGCGAGTCCGCGGAGACGGTCACGTTGGTCAGAAGGTGACCGACCTCCGCGAGGGCAGCGACCTCAGCCTCGGACCGGGCCGAGGTCACCATGGACACCGTCATGCCGAACTGGAGGGCCAGGCGGACGAGCTGCCGGAGCTCTGGGTGGTGGGTCGGCTCACCACCCGTGAGGCACACGCCCTCCACCCCAGTCTCCTTCAGCCGCGACAGGGCACGCGTGTACGTCGCGGTGGTGAGGAAGCCGCGGGCGCGGTCGGCCCGGAAGCAGAAGCTGCACGCGACCTCGCAGTGGCCGGCCGTCGAGACCAGCGCCGTACGAACGGGGGTACTCATTGCACCCCCGTGTTGTCCCAGACCGCGATGGCCACGGTGCTGGTGTAGAAGGCGCACATCTGCGGGTCGGGGGTGCTGCCACCGATGAGCGCCTGCTCGTTGCGCGACGGGCCGCCGCAGATGGCCAACGCCGGGCAGTCGCCGCACGCGGGAATCGGCGCGACCGTCTTCGTCGCCCGTGTGAGGCGGCTGGGGTCCGACCGGAGCTCGTCGAGTGTGTGGAGGAACTCGGGCTCGGTGAAGTTGATGTCGCACACGCTGACCCGGTTGCCCGGCAGCAGGGCGGCGTTGAGGCTACGGTCGCCCTGCATGTGGTCGAAGAGCATCGGCCGACGGGTGTCGAGGGCCTGGAAGGCCCGGTCAAGGACGGAGAACAGCATCCCGCCCTTCCCGAGTGCGGTCAGGCGGGCCTCGTAGAGCTCCCGGGCCAGGTCGGCGCCGTTCACCCGCCACTCGCCCCCGGTGGGGATGGGCGTGTTGACGTAGATGAACTTGAGGCCGAGGTCGTCGATGATCCACTGCACGCTCTCGGCCAGGCGCCCGATGTTCGACGCCGTCGGGGTGAGGTTGCAGCCAACATGCAGGCCCTTCGCCTCGACCAGGCGCCGGACGTTGCGGCGGATGCGGTCGTCCGCGGGCTGGCCACCGAGGAGGAGCCGGTTCGCCGAGTTGATCCCCGGTGGTCCGTCGATGGAAATGCCCACCCCGTACTCGCGCTGTACGAAGTGGTCGAGGGCCTCGTCCGTCAGGCGGGCGCCGTTGGTGACCACCGTGCGCCGGACCCGCTCGACGCCGTAGCGGGCGGCGAGGGTGTCGGCGAGTTCGTCGCCGTACTGCATGAGGTCGAAGCGGATGGTCGGCTCTCCGCCGAACCACTGGATCGAGACCTCCTCCTGTCCCGCGTTCTGCTCGAACAGGAACTCAAGGCCGGCGGCGAGCTCCTGCTCCGTCATGTCGGGCTTGCCGCTGTTGGTGTCGACGAAGCAGTACGTGCAGGCCATGTTGCAGCGGTCGGTGAGCACCACCCGCAGGCCGCTGATCCTGCGCGGTGTCGGGTCGATGCCCAGGGTGTGGAGGCGGTGGTGGAGTGCTTCACGGCGGTCGGCCGGGGGGCCGTCCTGGGTGAAGCCGAGCCCGGCGAGGGATAAGTGTGTCGCGGTCGGGGGGACCCCGGCGAGGTCAGAGACCTCGCCGGAGTCGAGAAGCACACTCTCCAGCGTGACCGGGTCGAGGAGGACAGCTTCCCCGTCCCGGTCGTACTGGAAGTATTTCCCCCACAGCAGCTGGGGAGTGGCCACTGGGTCAGGCCGCCGTTTCCTCTTCGGCGATGCCCAGCTCGGCCATGACGGCGCGGACCTGGTCCTCGGCGTCGGCCTGGAGCCGGGCGGAGGCCGCGGGGGAACCGCCGTCGGAGAGGACAATGACGCCGGGGAGCGTCGGGTTCGGCGCGATGACCGTGAGGCCAGCGGGCTCGGTACTGATGACCATGACGGCGCCCTCCAGGTTGACCCAGTCGGTGCGGTCCTTCAGTGCCTCGAGGATGCGGGCCTGCTTGTCGCGGAAGGAGGCGCGCTCCCCCATCCACACGCCCGCCTTGGACTTGGAGTCCACGACGTCCGCGTAGATCAGGTGGTTCTGCTTCTCTCGCCTGGGCTTCGGCATAACTGATCTCCTTGTTGGAAGGGTGACTGCCCGGGGTGGGCCGTTCTGATCCGCTTTGCTAGCCGCCGGTCCGGTGCCGTACGCACCTCGCCGGTTTGGTGCGCAGCGCCCTGGGACGCCGTTCCCCGCCCGTTGTCGACCGATTGGCCGACAACGGGCGGGAAGCCTGTTCAGCTGTGCGTGCCGTTGTCCGGTGCCGGCGGGGAGACCGGCCGTAGGGGCTGGAGGGTGTCCGGGTCGGCGGTCCACTCCCGGCCCGAGTGGTCCATCGGGCGCATGTGCGCCACCTTCCTGACCGGCCTGCCCGTGAGTTTCGATACGTAGATCAGGACCGCGCCCACGGTCCCGTGACGTCCGCTGTTGGGGTGTGCGACGTCCTGGCCGAGGAGCCGGTGCCATGTGTCCTCCGTGACCCAGACGTTCGCCTCCGTGGTCGTGCTCATTGGGCTCCCCCGAGGCCGAGGAAGGCGTCGAACTGGGCAGAGCTCCACGTGGCGGGGTCGCCGTTCCGGCTACGGAACGCCGCGGCGGCCCGGGGCAGACCGCGGCGCTCCGACGGGGTACCGGCGGCCGTCTCCACGTACGGGGCCACGACGGCCTCGTAGTGCGTGCTGGTCGCGCCGGGGGTTCGTCGGGGAAGCCGGGGGCTGCTCACGTTCCACTCCCTTTCGCCGGGGTCGTCGAGGTGGCGTAAGAGTCCCTCTGGTGCGGGTGTCACGGCCACGACGCGGTTGGTGTCATCTGGTGCTCGCCAGGGTGACCGGGGTGTCATGGGGGTGGCACCGCGATGTCATCTGCACGGATTTCATTGCGCAGCAGGGGTGTTGGCCAGTAGGCACGAAGTGGAGCGGGGCGTTGTGGCCCGTCTCCTGACCTTGAGGGAGCGACCGATGGGCGATCCGGCGACGCTGCTGCGCGTGTTAGTCCAGCAACGGCATTGGCGTTACAGGGATTTCGTCACGGCGTTCGAGCGCGCGGCCGTACAGGCCGGCGTGCAGGGCATGTCGGTGTCGGAGGCACAGTTCCGGCGGTGGACGTCGGGCCGGATCAAAACCATGCCCGGACCTGACACATGCCGGGTACTGGAGCAGCTCTTCGACGTGGAGGCCGCGGCACTGTTCGGGCCGCCGCCCGCGCTGT
Organism: Streptomyces sp. NPDC051563; assembly: GCF_044454225.1. Classification (NCBI taxonomy): domain Bacteria; kingdom Bacillati; phylum Actinomycetota; class Actinomycetes; order Kitasatosporales; family Streptomycetaceae; genus Streptomyces; species Streptomyces sp. NPDC051563. The sequence goes on along the minus strand of NZ_JBITDL010000001.1, from coordinate 393,062 downwards.
CGACCTCGACCTCGGTGGCTCCCACTGCGTACGACCTCGAAAGTGAAATCGCCATGACCGCACGTGACGCCGCTGATGAGGCGGGGGCTGCCGCCGCGCAGTCCGTATCCGACACGACCATCGACCAGCTCCGTGACGACGCCCTGTCCCTCGCCCGCTCGTACGGCGCCGTGAGCGCCTTTGACGTGTTCCGGCGGGCGAAGGTCCTGCGCTCGGAGGCGGAGCACCAACGCGGACTCACCAAGGTGCCCGTACAGCAGCAGGACCTGCTGATCGTGGCGGGGCAGGCGTGCGCGCTGCTGTCGACCGCCGCCTTCGACCTCGGAGCCCTGGACGACTCAGCACGCCTCGCCCGGTCGGCGGCCCTGTACGGGGAGATGGCCCGGTTCGATCCGCTACGGGCCTATGCCACCGGGTCCTTGGCGATCTGCGCGTACTTCACGGGCCGTCCCTCGGAGGCCGTACGGCACGCGCGGACCGCGCTGGCCTACGCAGGTCTGGGCGACACTGCCAGGCGGCGGCTGCTGTCGATCGAAGCCCGCGCCCACGGGCACCTCGGGGACCGGGAACGGGCCACCCGCGCGCTCGTCGCGTCCACGCGGCAGGACAGCGGCGAGCGGGACGCCCTGCACGACGATGTCGGAGGTGAGTTCGCCTTCAACGAGGAGCGGCTGCTGATGTCCAACGGCACCACCGCCCTGCTCGTCGGCGACGGGGTAGGGGCCGAGGTGACTGCGCAGCGGGCGCTGGACCTGGTCGCGTCCCGGCCGCCAGCCCGGCAGTCGGTAGCGGTACGGGGCAAGGCCGCGGCGGACCTCGCTGCGGCGCAGGTGCTCCGGGGCGACCTGGACGCAGCGGCGTCGACGCTGGAGATGGTGTGGGCGATCCCCGCGGAACAACGTGTGGCGGGACTCCTGGAGCGCACCGGCGGCTTGCGGCGTGCGCTGACGGTCGCCGCGTTCAGGGGGACGCGGGTGGCCGTCAGCCTCGGCGAACAGATCGAGGAATTCGGGCGCCTCTCGGCACCGAGGCAGCTGGGCACGGCGAGCGGACTCCTCGCTCTCGAGCCCTGACGCTGCCCCTGCCCCCTCCGCCTACGAGTGGCCGAGGGCGGCGAGGATCCGGGCTTCCTTGGCCGGGTCCACTCCGTGCTCGTCCCACCGCGGGTGTTCGACCGGCCGGCCGTCTGCCTGCATCCACGCCCAGGTGTCGGCAATGGTGTCGGTGAGCGGACGGCAGTGGAGCCCGGCCGCTAGGGCACGGGAGGCGTCGACGGACCACACCCCGGAGTGGGTGCGCCACAGCGGAAGCTCCGTCCACTGCTTCACCCCGTGCGCGGTGAGTGCCGCCGCATCTGCCCACACCGGGCTGCCGGTGCTACCGGTGACGGCCTGGCACGTGGCGATGAAGGCGGCCCAGCTGATGCCCTCGGGGTGGGCGATGTTGAACGCCCGGCCGGGGCCCGCGGTGCTAGCGGCCTGATCAACGGCGAAGGCGGCGACGTCCCGCACGTCTACGGGCTGGATCATCTGGGCGCCCGGCGCCGGGACGACGATCGGGCCGCCGCGCTGGGCGCGGGTGAGCCACCAGGGGAGGCGGCCGACGTACTCGCCAGGCCCCAAGATCACCCCGGGTCGCAGGAACACCACGTCGTCCCCGAAGGCGGCGCGCACGGCAGCCTCTCCGCCCGCCTTCTGGAACCCGTACTTCGTCGGGCTGCCGTCGGCGCCCGTGTGCCCGAACGACTCATCGGCATCCGGCGGGCACTCCAGCAGTGGGGAGTCCTCGGTGAGCGGGTGGTGGGGCCAGCCCTGATAGACGGACACCGTGGAGACGTGCACCCACCGGGTGGCGGCCGGGCGCAGGGCATCGGCAGCGAGGAGCACGTCTCGGGGTGGGAACTCGCTGCTGGACGTGTCGATCACGGCGTCCCACGGTCCGTGTGAGGCGAGCCGCTTCAGGTCGTCTGGACTGGTCCGGTCACCCTGGATGGTGTCGGCGCCCTCGACCGCACCAGAGCGGCCCCGGTTGAACGTCGTTACCTCCCACCCGCGTCGAAGCGCATCGTCAACGATCGCCCGACCAAGGAACCAGGTGCCACCCATCACCAAAATCCGCATGAGGGCGACCCTGCCACGAACCGCAATGCGGCACCATCCCGCCTCTAATTTTGAGCGGCTGAGCCAGCCGTCGCCGACATCAGCTCCCCAGCCGGTGCCCCCCTCTGACGATGGTCAGCATCCGGTCGAGAGAGGAAAGCGCCTGGGCATTCTCAACCGCTGGGTTCTTGGAGACTTCCATCATCCCCAGCAGCCCTACGTGGATCTCGGCATCCTGGCGGACCGTACCTGCTCCTTGCCGTGCTGCGGCAAGGAGCAGCCCTTCACGGCTCCGGAAATCTGCTGGCGTCGGGAGGGTGTCATCTTCCTCCTTCGGCGCCCGAGCAAGCCAGTTTGGGCCGACGTCCTCGGCAAGACGAACGCGCCAGTCACCGACCAGGTCGACCAAAGCAGCGCGCAGCGCGCTCTGCTGCTTTCTGGGAAGGCCTCGGGCACTACCCACAACGGTGGATGTGAAGTCAATCAAACGGGGGCCAGCGAACGCCTGCGGGTCGTACACGCTGGTGACCTGGAGAGTCCGGCCGGCGTACTCGACATCGGCTCGCATGCGAGCCACAGCGGTGCGCAGCTCCGCTTCTGCGGCGGCTTGAAACTTGCCGCGCTCCTGGCGACGGGCTATCCACGGAGCCAGCCACGCCCCCAGACCCACTGTCGTCAGCGCGGCGGTCGGTACAGCGGGCCAGGCGTCCGCTATCCAGTCGAACACGGTGCTCAACCCGGTCATGAAGCTGTCCTTCCGCGCACGGATGTGGAGGTCAGTCCTACACGCCGGAGAGGCAGGCTCGCCAGAGGATTCGGGATCCTCCCGACGGGCACGCCTATGTTTCCCGTCGACGGCGCAGCAGCAGTGGGCCGTTTCCTGTTCGGGCCGTATTGGCTGCCACGGTCAGCGGAGCTCGACGCTCTCTGGAGTGGCCGGCACAGGCCCAAAATGGGCAGAAGAGGAAACGGTCAATACGCGCGCACGCGCGCGCGAGACGCGACCGGTCGCGGCACCGGACAGAGGGGGACGCCAAAGACGCGGGGGACGACGCTTCCGGTGTCTTCTCTACCTCTCTTTCTTCCTCACTTCTGGGACAGAGAAGAGAGGGTCCAACAGCGTCCCCCGCGTACCCAAACCGGCTTTCACCTGTGCCTGCTGGCTTAGCGGGCGATCTGAGCGCCGCTCGGAGCGTCCCCCCTCGCGTCCCCTCGTCCTCCTGGGCGTCCCCTTCCCGTCCCCGAGTACGCAGCCGCCCCGGTCCGCAGTGGTCGCGGGCCGGGGCGGCTGGCTGGTGAAGGGTCGGCTACGGGGTGAACATGATCGTGTACTTCCTGCCGTTCTTGTTGCTCGTCGGGGCGATCACGTTGATGCCCCGGGAACGGAGGGCCGGTGCCGACTGCTTGAGCCGGGCGCTGAGGACGGCGGATGTCTGGGGCCATCGCTCCCCTGGGCTGCAACGGGCGGAGAGCAGCGCGTTCAGCTCGGTCATGGTGCCGGTCCACCCTCTGGTGGGGAAGCTGGGCGAGCTCACCCAGTCCCGCAGTGCCGCGGTGACCGGGTTCCCGTCGAGAACAGCTTCGACGAGTTCATCCTGCGAGCCGTGGAAGGTCTCCAGGGCCGTCCAGCCTGTCACGCGGTCCAGTGCGTGCAGGAGCTCGGAGAAGTCGGCCATGCGCGGCCGGTCGGCCAGTGCAGCAGCCGCATGGGGAAGGTCGGCCCACACCATGACTGCCAGGTCGAGGAGCGCGCCCAGGATTTGGGGGCTCGCCTGCTCGTACGCGCCCCACAGCTCCGCCAGGGTGCGGCGCTTGGTGATGCGCTGGAGTTCAAGGGCCATGGAGCGTTCGGCGAGGTCGTTGGACATGGCGCCGGTATCGATGCCGGTGAGCAGCACGGGGCGCTGGCTGACCAGGATGCTGACGTCGTCGTCGCTGTAGAGGGCGCGGCTGACCTGGGCTCCGCCGGTGACAACGCGGCACAGGGCATCCGACATCCACTTGGGGATTCCGGAGAGGTTGTCGAAGGGAAGGGTCCAGCCCGCCGAGGCGGTGACCCCGAGGTCTTTGAGGTTCTCCGGTGCCTGGCGAAGCGGGATCGCCGCGCCGTCGAGGAGACCTACGAGCATTCGCCCCGCAGTGGTCTTGCCGGTTCCCTGCTCCCCGGTGAGGTAGGCGATGGGTCGAGGCAGGGAGGGACGCAGGGCGGCGAGCCACCAGGCCACCGCGAGGGGCAGCGTCGCCGGAGTGAACGGAAGCATCTGGGCCAGGGCTTCGATGCCGGCCTGCCAGCCGCCCTGAGGGCGCTCGGGCAGCGGGAGCTCTCCGATCAGCTTGGTGCGCCGCCAGATAGGCCCCTCTTCCGGGTCGGGGTAAGTGAGGGTCCAGCCGTCCGGGGCGATGCGTACGGACTGGCCATCCGGACGGCCGAGGTCGAGCCAGGTCACGTTCGCGTCGCGCGGATCCGGCGCGACACGGAGCCAGAGGCTCGTCTCAGGGGCGGACAGGGCGAGGGCGTCGAGGGCGGCCACGGCGTCGCTGAGCGCCGTCTGGGAGGGGGTGCGGTCGTGGGCCTGGAGGTAGCGGACAGTGAGCAGCTGGCGGACGCTGCCGGTCGAGCTGTGCGCCTTGGCCCTGAGCGGTACAGCGATCGGCGCCCCATCCCAAGGCACGGCGTACGGGTCGCCGTTGCTGCGCACGTACCGGAACTCGTTCTGTCCGATCGCGCGGAGTACCTCGACCTGCGGCGGGCCCTTGCGCTGACCCTGTTGCGTCCCGTCCGGCGCGGGATCGCTCAGACCTCCGGGTATGGCGACGAGCGAGCGGGCCGCAGATGCCGCGTCGTACGGCAGCGGCGTCGTCATGCGGCCCCCTTGAGCGTGCGTGGCTGGCGCTCACCGGCGGTCAGGCCTGATCGGATCGCCGCTCCGGCCTCACGGTCCGGCAGGCCGGCGTGCCGGGCGGCGTCGAGCAGCGCGTCAGCGACCTGCTCGCGGTCGAGGGCGGCGGGAGTCAGCAGTGTGCCGAGGCTGAACGCCGCGCGGTTCACGGCGTCGTTGCGGGTTCCGGAGGGCGCCTCGGCGACGGCGGTCAGTTCGCGGCGGACCGCGGCGGCGACGTAACCGCCGCCGAGCGAGCGGCTGCGCCAGGGCGGCACGATCCGTGGCCGATCCGGCCGTACTCGATGCCCGGTGCGGTCGAGCTCGCGGGCCAGCCAGACAGGCAGCTCCGCGACGTTCCGGCAGCCGCCCAGCGCCGTGTACGTGCCCTTCTTGGTGGACGTGCCGGGCGCCACGGCATACGACGATCCTGCGCGCAGGTCGAGCTGCCAGCCCAGCGCGCCAGCGAGCGGACGCCACGTCGTGCCCTTGGGCGCCTTGAACCAGTAGTGAACTCCGCCGGACGGCGTCAGGACGGTCAGCGTCTGCTGGCCGCAGCCGGGCAGCGGCGCGCGCCGCACTTCGGCAAGGAGGGCGAGCGTGTCACGGCCGTCCGTGATGCTGCCGGGGGTGATGTCGTGGGGCAGGTCGACACCGGGGAGGAGCGCCGCCTGGTCGGCGGGTGCTGATGCCCCATGGCTGTCCACATCGAGGATCACAAGTCCTGAGGGCCCGGCGGCGATCCCCACGCCGGCCGAAGGCAGGCGGTTCCACCAGCCGGTGATCCGGCCGGGGTCGTTGGTCGCTGCGAGCACTCCGTGGCAGGGACGGCCGGAGGCGATGCAGGGGCAGCCATGCCCGTCGTGCTCGGTGTACCGCGGGTTGGGGCGCTGCTTGCTGCCCGGGGAGCACCGGTCGCATCCGCGTACGGGGACCTTGGTTCCCGGCGTGAGCGGATGGACATGCCAGCCTTGCGCGGCGGCCCACAGGGCGACGTGCAGGGGGTTCGGTGCGGCAGGGCGGACGGGGTTCGGGTGTGAGTCGGATTCGGCCGCGCGGGGGAGCTGGATAGGCTCCTGCATGTAGAGGTCTCCTTGCGGCGGCACGGGGCGGGCTTGGTCGTTCGCACCCCGTGCCGTCGTGCTGTTCAGGCTTGGACGGAGCTGGAGAGTTCGAGGGCTCCGGCGGATGCGCCAACATCCGTACGGAGCCCGGCCTCTTCCTGTGGACGGATGCCGAGTGCTACGTGCAGCTCGGCGGTGACGACGCGCAGTGCGCGGCCGAGACGCATAGTCCGCACCGGCAGCTCTCCCCTCTTCGCCAGGGTGTACGTCGTGCTGCGCTTGAGTCCGAACGCGCGGCCGGCGGTCTCAAGGTCGACGGTCGCGGGAAGGGCGAGAAGCTCAGCTCGGGTGAGGGCGCCGCTCATGCCACCTCGTCTCGGCGCAGCCGGTGCTGGGCCAGGTCTTCGAGGACCCGCGCATAAGCGAGCGCGGCCTCTCCCCTCGGGCTTCGCTTCCCGCGCTCCCAGCGCCAGACCGTCGACGGGTCCACCCCGCACAGGTCCGCGATCTCCGACAGTGACAGCCGAGCGGCGGCACGGGTGCGCATCGCTGCCCCCGAGGCAGCGTCGGCCCGCACCTGCGCAAGACGCAGGACATCAGTTCTGATCATGGACCGAGCCTAGCCGATACCTTGCCTCAACTCCACAGGACTTACTCACCCGTTGAATCGCGATGAACTTTGCCGACAGGCAAGGATAGATAGGGAAAGATAAGGACTGAGAAGGACGATGAGGGACCAGATGAGACTTGATGAGCGCAAACAAGGAAAGACCGGGAAGGAGAGGTGGAGCCAATGAGTTCACGGACGAAATCGAGCGGGACAGTCATCCTTGCCACTTCCTTGCCCGTCGGGCAGGATTCAGGCATGCAGAATGATGGAGTGCCCGATGGTTGGGACTACGTAGCCACCCCCGGCTGGCCCTACGACCAGTTCCGCGGGGAACCACCTCTCGTCGATCTCGGGCACCTGAAGATGCCGAGCCACTTCACCGGTATCGCCGTGGGGAAGAAGGTCCGCGCCACGGTCGCGCTGTGCTTCCGCGCCGACCCCCAGTCGGGCGTGCAGCTGGTGTCCGTCATGACCGGTGACACGGGAGCCGACTTCGGACTCGAAGCGGTTCTCGGAGCGGCGGGGATCGCGACGTGGAAGCACGCCGCGTTCATGCAGCTGGTGAACAGCTCGGCCACCGAATGGCTCGGGGAGATCCTTGCCCCCCAGGCCGACCAGTCGGCTTCCGCGTTCGAGCAGAAGAAGGAAGAGGCACGTCGCCTGCTGGCCCCGCTGTTCGGCCTGCTGCCGACGCAGCAGACGCCTGGGCAGCGCCGCAGCCTGACCCCGGACCACCTGACCAACGTGGCCGAGGTCTACCGAGAGGCGCACAAGCAGGGCCGGCCGCCCACCGTCGCGGTCGCCGAGCACTTCGGCGTCTCGCATTCCGCTGCCGCGAAGTGGGTCGGGGCGGCACGCAAGCAAGGCCAGTTGGGGCCCGTGGCGAAGGGGTCGCGGGGATCTGTTGAGGGGGACTGAGATTGAACGGGTCGACTCACCGGCGGTGCAACTGCCGGGACCAGGAGAGCGGGAAGCTGCTCGGGAGTAAGTGCCCGAAGCTCAAGAACAAGCGTCACGGGGCGTACAGGCTGCGGCAGGAGCTCCCTCCCACCAGCGAGGGCACGCGGCGCTCGTTCACCCGTGGCGGCTACGAGTCGAAGGGGGAGGCCCAGGCCGACCTGGACCACATACGGGCCCTGCTCGCCCTGGCCGATGCGGACGACGACGAGGGCCGCGAGCGCATCGTCGAGCTGCTGGCCAAGGTGGCGCAGGACAAGGCGCCGCTGCCGGACCTTGAAGAGACGAGGCGCCGGCTGCACACCACGCAGTCACTCACCATCCGGATCACGGTCGGCGAGTGGCTCGACACCTGGATCGCGGCGAAGAAGACCAGGAAGACCACGACCAACGGGTACGCCTCGCACATCAAGGTGCACCTGAAGCCTCGCATAGGGCACCTGCGGCTGGACCGGCTCAACGTCGGGCACCTCGTGGAGATGTTCGACGCCATCGCCGATGAGAACGAGGTGATCGCGGCCGAGAACCAGGAGCGCCGCGATCAGATCGCGCGGTGCAAGCCGAGCAAGGCGGGGCGCCCCGTGACGGCCGAGCGGGCCAAGCTGGCCCTGGAGAAGGAGAAGCTCGCCGAGATGAAGCCGTTCCGGAAGCTCACGGGTCCTGCGACCCGCCAGAGCATCCGGCGGACGCTGCGGGCCGCGCTGAACGCCGCGATCGCCCGGCAGCTCATCACCTTCAACCCGGCCGCCCACGTGGAGCTTGAGTCGGGCAAGCGGCCCAAACCCCTCCTGTGGACCGCCGAGCGCGTTGAGCGGTGGCAGGAGACCGGTGAGAAGCCCAGCCCGGTCATGGTGTGGATGCCGGCGCAGCTCGGGGCCTTCCTCGACCACGCGTCAGACCACAGGCTGTACGCGTTCTTCCACCTGATCGCGTTCCGCGGTCTGCGGCGCGGCGAGGGCGTGGGCCAGGACTGGACGCACGTGAACCTGGACGCCGGGCTGCTCACCGTCGCGAGCGAGATCGTGCAGGACGGATGGACGCCGTACGAGTCGGAGCCGAAGACGGACTCCAGCGCGAACACCATCGGCCTGGACAACGACACGGTGGCCGTTCTGCGGGCGCACCGGGTCCGGCAGAACAAGGAGCGCCTTCAGTGGGGCAAGGGCTGGCAGAACACGGGGAAGGTCTTCACCAAGGAGGACGGCACCTGGTTGCACCCGGACACCGTCTCGAAGGAGTTCCGGCGCCTCTATGAGGAGATCGGCCTGCCTCCCATCAACCTCCGGGACCTGCGCCACGGAACGGCAACCCTCACGCACGCCGGCGGTGGCGACCTCCACACCATCAAGGAGACGCTGCGGCACTCCACCATCACGCTGACTTCGGACACGTACACGAGTCTGCTGCCCGAGGTGGATAAGGCCGCCGCGGAGGCAGCCGCTCGACTCGTCCCGAGAGCGCGTCCGGCCGTGGCGGCGAACGGGAGTTCCAGCACCGCCGCTCCCGCATCGCTCCCGCACGGGGCCCCGAACGACGAAGCGCCCCGATCAGCCGAAGCCAATCGAGGCGCTAAGTAGCAGGTCAGAGGGGTTAACCCCCGCCCGCGAGCAGTAGGCCATGTCGGACTCGAACCGACAACCAACGGATTAAAAGTCCGCTGCTCTGCCAATTGAGCTAATGGCCCTCGGCGTGCTCATCCCAGAGCATAGCCGCAGAGCGCCGGACGTCCGATCGTAAATCGGCTGTCCGGCCCGCCGGTGTCGGTGCGGCCGGGGGTCAGGGAGCCGACAGGCCGCCGCCCACGGCGGACCCGGTCGCGGTCAGCGGGCCGGAGAGCGCGAGTTCGGGTCCCTGCCCGTCGGCGGGCTTCACCTTGAGCGCCCAGGTGTACGCGCCGTCGGGCAAGCCGAACCCTCCGGAGGTCTCCCGGCCGTCCTTCATCGGCTGCAGCAGGCCGCGCACTTCACCGCCGACGAGGGTGCGCACCACCTTGCCGGTGGCCTTGCTGGTGACGGCCATGGTCCAGGAAGCGGCCGGCTTCGACAGCCACACCTGCGGAGCCCAGCGCTTCGAGGACAGGGCGGACCAGGCGCCGGTGGCCGGGGTGTTCCGGTCGATGGCGGTCAGGGCGGAGGTCTTGCCGGTGATGCCGACGATGTGGACGGTCTGGACCGGGTCGACGTAGGCGAAGTCCCCGCCGAAGCGGTCGACGGTGTACTCGTCGCCGTACACCCGCTCCGCGGGAGCGAACTCCCTTACGGCCTTGCCGGAACGCAGGTTGTAGACCTCGCCGTACTCGAGCACGACGAACCCGTCACCGAGCTGCGCCTCTCTGTTCACCTGGGTCGCGGGCAGCGGGATCCGCTTCCTGGTCGGCACGTGATAGGCGGACGGGGAGGCACCCCCGGCGGAGCAGGCGGAGTAGAACCACTCGGCCGTCGCCTGGAGCTGGTACGGACGGCAGCCCGTGCCCAGGTCCACCCGCCGGGTCACCTTCCCCGTGCGCAGGTCGGTCCCGGCGACGACTCCCTTGTCGCCCTCGGGCTGCCACAGCATGGAGCCCCACAGGGCCGCGACAGTGGCGGCCACCGGAGTGGGCAGGAGTGTGCCCGCGTCGATGTCGGCCACGTAGAGCCCCGTCGTGGTGCCGAGGGAGGCCTCGAAGAGGAGGTAGCGGCCCGAGGCGGTCACAACGCGGTGATAGCTGAGCTCGGTGCCGGCGAGGTACACCTTGCGGCTGGTGCCTCCTGGTTGGACGTCGCGTATGAAGAGGGAGTTGTTGGGCTGGTCGCCGGTAGCGAAGGACACGATGCGCCCGTCCCCGGTCGCCGAGCCCGGACCGGTGCAATCCGGAGACGGGGCATGGTCGTCGTCACAGCTCCAGATGGGCTTCTGGGCGACCGAAACGGGCCCTGAGACGGAGGACTTGAAGACCAGGAGGCTCCGGCTGCCGCCGTTGTCCTGGTGGACGGCGAGGCTTCCCTGGGCGGATACGAGGCCGGACCGGATCGCGGGTTTCGGCGCGATGTTCCGGATCTTCGTCGTCCGGGGGATGCCCTGGGCATCGAGGGCGATGCGATGGACGCCCCAGTGGGCCGCATCGGAGCCGCCGACGACGTACAGATTGCCGTCGGAACCCCTGACGCCCTTGCTCGCCCTCGGCAGCAGGGTTCGCGATGCTCCGCCCTTGACCGGAACGGCCTCGCCATCCCTGATGAGCCAGTCGCCCAGGAACAGGCCCTCACGGGCCCCTGCGAAGGCGGGGACCTTGCGGAGGTCCGCCCTGGAGAGCAGCGTCGACTTGCCTCTGGAGGAAGACAGGAGGATCAGGCTCGGGCTGAGTGTGGGCCAGTCCATTTCCCCCGGCCGTCCGACTCCCTCGGGAAGCGGGAGCCGGCGCATCGTCGCCGTGGCGTAGTCGACCAGCCCGATCCGGGGAGATCCCGCCCCGTCCTCGTACCAGATCACCGAGCCCTGGTCGTCCGACACCATGTCGGTGACCGTGAAGCGGTCCGAGGGATGCACCTGCTCGGTCGTCTTGACCACGACGTCCTTGCGCGGCTCGGTCTCCCTGCCGATCAGGTGGAGGGTCAGCTGCCCGTCCGGGCGCGCCTCGGTGGCGAGCACCTGGGTCGACGTGAACGGGCCGACCCACAATCTGCCCGCCTTGGAAGGAACCGTCTCGGTCCTGCCCGAGGCATAGTCGTGGATCAGCATGGGACCCCAGTCGGCGTTGGCGTCCGGTCCGTTGACCTGACACGCGCGCGAGTCACCGGTGAAGTACCACGAGAAGGCGTGGTCGCACCCTCTCCACACCTTCTGGCTGCCGCCCTTCAGGCTCGTCCAGACGGTGTCGTCGACGCGCGCGTCGTACATCAGCAGGCCGGTTCCCGCCGAGCGGACGAACGATCTCGCGGGATCCTTGCTCGGGGGCGCCACCAGGGTCGCCTCGCCGCCCGGCGGAATCGTTCCCGCTCCCGTCGCCGGTACGGCGCCCAGCGCGGCAACCGCCACACCCAGCGCGAGCGCGACGAGCGCGCGTGTTCGTCTCATGGTTCCCGCCCCTGGAGTTCGGGGGGCTCATGGCGCCAGTGGTCCCGGCCTCGCCGTTCCCCCCGGCACAAAGTCTGCGGAGCCTAACAACAGGGGCCGACAACGCCGACAGGGCCCCCACGACGGGTGTCGTGGGGGCCCTGTCAAGCAGTCAGTTCAGCGACCGGTATCAGTCGTTGCGCTTCCAGCGGGGCTTGTCGTCGCGGCGGCCGAAGGAGGAACCGCCGGTCGAGCCGGAGGGGCGGTTGTCGTCGCGACGGCCGTACGGGCGGTCGCCGCCGGCCGGACGGTCGCCGCCGGAGCGGAAGCCACCGGAGGGGCGGTCGTCGCGGCGGAAGCCGCCACCGGTGGGACGGTCGCCGCCGGAACGGAAGCCGCCACCGGACGGGCGGTCGCCACCGGAGCGGAAGCCGCCACGGTCGCCACCGCGGTCGTCACGGTTGAAGCCGCCCGAGGGACGGTCGTCGCGGCGGAAGCCACCACCGGTGGGACGGTCACCACCGGAGCGGAAGCCACCACCGGCCGGACGGTCGCCGCCGGAGCGGAAGCCGCCACGGTCGCCACCGCGGTCGTCACGGTTGAAGCCGCCCGAGGGACGGTCGTCGCGACGGAAGCCACCACCGGTGGGACGGTCGCCACCGGAACGGAAGCCACCACCGGCCGGACGGTCGCCACCGGAACGGAAGCCACCGGACGGACGGTCGTCGCGGCGGAAGCCACCACGGTCGCCACCGCGGTCGTCACGGTTGAAGCCGCCCGAGGGACGGTCGTCGCGACGGAAGCCACCACCGGTGGGACGGTCGCCGCCGGAGCGGAAGCCGCCACGGTCGCCACCGCGGTCACCGCGGTCGTCACGGCGGAAGCCGCCACGGTCGCCGCCACGGTCACCACGGTCGTCGCGACGGTTGTCGCGGCGCTCGTAGTTGCCGCGGTCGTCACGGCTCTGGAACGCGGGGCGCTCCTCGACGACGGGCTCGGCCAGGACGGCCGCGACCTCGGCCTCGGCGGCCTCGACCACCTCGGCGACAGCGGCCTCGGGGTCCTCGCCGCGCTCGCGCGCGGAGCGGGCGACCAGGCGGTCGGCCTCCTCGCGCAGCTCGACGGCGCGGCGGGAGAGGCGCTCCAGCTGCTTGGTGAGGTCGGCGACCTCGCGCTCGGCCTGCTTCGCGGCGTTGTTCGCGGAGTCGGCCTGAACCTGGGTCAGCGAACGCGCACCGGTGATCTCGGCGACCTCGGGGTCGAAGGCGCCGACGCCCTGGACGATGTGGCGCGAGGCGTCGACGCCCGCGTCCTCCATCAGGCGGAAGATCTGGCGGCGCTGGTGCGGGAGCGCCAGCGACACGACGACACCGGACTTGCCGGCGCGGGCGGTACGGCCCGAGCGGTGCAGGTAGTCCTTGTGGTCGCCGGCCGGGTCCACGTTCAGGACCAGGTCGATGCCGTCGACGTGGATGCCGCGGGCGGCGACGTCGGTGGCGACGAGCGCGTTGACGTAGCCGTCCTTGAAGTCGGCGAGGACGCGGGTACGGGCGCCCTGCGTCATGCCGCCGTGCAGCGCGTCGGCCTTCACGCCGGACTCGATGAGCTGCTCGGCGATGCGGTCGGCGCCCAGCTGGGTGCGGACGAAGATGATGGTGCGGCCCTTGCGGGCGGCGATGGCGGCCGTGACCGGCGCCTTGTCCTTCGGCTTCACGACGAGGACGTGGTGCGTCATGGTCGTGACGTTGCCCTGCGCGCTGTCGACCTCGTGCGTGACGGGGTTGGTCAGGTAGCGCTTGACCAGGGTGCCGATCTCGTTCTCCATGGTGGCGGAGAAGAGCATGCGCTGGCCGCCGCCGGGGATCTGGTCGAGCAGCTCGGTGACCTCGGGCAGGAAGCCCAGGTCCGCCATCTGGTCGGCCTCGTCGAGGACCGCGACCTGGACGTTCGCCAGGGAGCAGGCGCCACGGTTGATGATGTCGCGCAGACGGCCGGGGGTGGCGACGAGGACGTCGACACCGCGCTCCAGAGCGAAGATCTGGTTGCTCATGGAGGTACCGCCGCAGACGACCTTCATCTTGAGGCCGAGCACGTCGCCGTAGGGCTGGAGGGCGTCCGCGACCTGCATCGCGAGCTCACGCGTCGGCGTCAGGATGATCGCGCGGGGCTTCTTCTTCTCGGTGTGCCCGCCGGCCAGCGAGGCCAGGGTCGGCAGACCGAAGGAGAGGGTCTTGCCGGAGCCGGTGCGGCCACGGCCGAGGATGTCCTTGCCGGCCAGGGCGTCCGGGATGGTCGCGGCCTGGATCGGGAAGGGCGCGGTGACGCCGTTCTGGGCGAGCTTGCGCACGATGCCGTCCGGCAGACCGAGGTCGCCGAAGGTCAGGGTGGGCTCGGCGTCGGCGTCGGCACCGGACGCGGCGTCGGAGTTGAAGTCTTCGGTGGAGTCCTCGAAGGAGTCGTCGGACTCGTCGGACTCGTGGTTCGTCACGTCGGCCTCGAGGGCCTCGATGATCTCGTCGGCGACGACGGCCTCAAGGGCCTCGGTGACCGCGAGGGTCTCGGCGTCGACGATCTCGTTGGAGTCGTTCTCGGGCATGACGGAACGGTCAGAACTGGAAATGGACATGCGAAATGCGAAACCTTCCGGAGTCTCGGCACGCGCCCAAACTCCGTGAATCGCAAATCGACCGCCTCAATGCGGTCAGCCACGGTTGGGGAGAGTACGCGCCACGCGGCGCTCTTCGGAGTCGGCGCCGGGCAATGGGATCAAACGATCTATAACCATACGCACCCTCCCCGGGGTCTGGCAAGTCGCTCCCCCAAAGAAGGCGCTGACCTGCGGAAACACCCTCCGCCCGCCGGAGCCCGGCGGGCGGATCACCCCGGGGCCGAGCCCGTCTCGGGCCTACGGCTGCCCGCCCGTCTCGGGCGTCGGCTCCGGCTTCGGGGGCTCCGGACTCGGTGTGGGTTCCGTCACGGGCGGCGGGGAGACCGGCGGGGCGGGGCTCTGCGGTTCCGGGGTCGGGGAGGCGGGCTGGCCGCCGCCGGAGGCGCCGCCTCCGCCGGAGCCCGACCCGGAGCCGGCACCGCCCGTCGGGGGGTGCTGGGGCCCCTGGCCGCCGGCTCCGCCGCCCGGACCGGCCGACGGCGAGGGCGCCCCGGGCGGACCGGCCGGCGCGCCCGGGCTGGGGGAGGCCCCGGCCGCGCCGGCGGCGTTCCCGGGGCCTCCGGCCTTGCCGTCCTGGTTCCCCGTACCGCCCTTCGAACCGTGGCCGCCGCCCTGGCTCGCGGCGCCCTTCCCGGACGAGGAGCCGCCGCCGGACTTGCCGCCCTGGGCGCCCGCCGATGCGGAGGGCCCGGGCTTGGCGGCGTCCTCCCCGACGCTCATGCATCCCGCGGTAGCCGCCACCGCGAGGGCGGCGACGGCGAGCCGGAGCGAGCGGGAGGGACGCGAGGAGCGGAGGGAAGCGGACAACTGGCGCACGGGGCACCTCCGGAACGCTGGCAAGGGTCCGCGATGAGCGGGTCAATGTGCCCAACTCCCCGTGCCCCGTTAGGGACACGCCCCAGCACGCCCTAAGGGGGACGAGGGTCGCGCCGTCAGGCGAACAGGTGTCCAGCCACCTGTCGGCCGAGCGTGACCCCGCCCAGCCCGACCAGGACCGAGGCGGTCACGTTCGCCGCCGCCAGGAACGTCCAGCCCCGCTCGGCCAGGCGCAGGGTCTCGTAGGAGAACGTCGAGTAGGTGCTCAGCGCCCCGCACAGGCCGGTGCCGAGCAGCAGGCTCAGCCGCGAGGAGGCTGCCCCGTCGAGCACCGCCCCGGTGAGCGCCCCCAGCACCAGGGAGGCGGCCGCGTTCACCACGAAGGTCCCCCAGGGGAAGACCGAGTCGTGCCGCGTCTGCACCGCGCGGTCGGTCAGGTACCGCAGGGGCGCCCCGACGGCCGCGCCCACCATGACGAGCAGCCAGTTCATCCCCGCCCCGCCTTCCGCCCCGCTCCCGCCCCCGGCCGCGGGCCGTCGCCGACCGCGCGCCGGGTGATCACCGCCGCCGCCCACACCGCGCCCAGCGCCGCGGCCACCGTGAGCCCGGCGTACGCCAGCGCGGTACCGGCCTCGCCGGCGTCGAGGAGCCGCGCGAAGTCCACGGCGTAGGTGGAGAAGGTGGTGAACCCGCCGAGCACCCCGACCCCGAGGAAGGGCCGTACGAGGGGATGCGCCGCGCGGCCGCCCTCGCTGATCAGCACCATGAGGACGCCGATGAGCGCGCAGCCCGACACGTTGATCCAGAAGGTGCCCCACGGGAAGGCCCCGGGCGCGGCCGGCCACAGCAGCCCGACCCCGTACCGGGCCGCGGCGCCCGCGGCGCCGCCCGCCGCCACCGCCGCGAGCACCCCGCGCTGCGGTTCGGCCCGCTGCGCGGGCACGTGCAGGTCCACGTCCGGGTCGATGGGCTCGGCCCCCTCCGCCGGCCCGGTCATCCGCACTCCGCTTCACAGGTCGCCACCGGGTCATTCTCGCGCGCCGGGTCCCGGCCCGCCGGAACCGAGCCGCCGCAAACGGGCCGCGGCACGGGAGAATGGCCCCGTGCTGGAGATGACGCGTGACGCGTTCGAAGAGCTGGTGGCCGAAGCGCTGGACTCGATCCCCGAGGAGCTGACCCGGGTCATGGACAACGTGGCCGTCTTCGTGGAGGACGAGCCCGCCGCGGACGACCCGGAGCTGCTCGGCCTCTACGAGGGGACCCCGCTCACGGAGCGCGGCGAGTGGTACGCCGGGGTGCTGCCCGACCGGATCTCGATCTACATGGGGCCGACCCTGCGGATGTGCGGGAGCACGGACGAGGTGGTCCACGAGGTCGCCGTGACGGTGGTCCACGAGATCGCCCACCACTTCGGCATCGACGACGAGCGGCTCCACGAGCTCGGCTGGGGCTGAACTCCCGGGGCCCCTGCGGGCAGCTTCGGGGCCGCTCCCGGACCGCCTGCGGCCCGTCCCGGACCCGCCCGCGGAAACCGTTTTGGCGATCGCCGCCGGGATCCCATATGCTTCTCACGTCCCCGACGCGCTGGAAAGTGCCCGGCGGGCCTTTAGCCCTCATCGTCTAGTGGCCCAGGACGCCGCCCTTTCAAGGCGGTAGCACGGGTTCGAATCCCGTTGGGGGTACGCATTACCGTGTGCGAGACTCGTCTCGCACATTGCAAGGACCTGTGGAGCAGTTGGTTAGCTCGCCACCCTGTCAAGGTGGAGGTCGCGGGTTCAAGTCCCGTCAGGTTCGCTGAAGCCGGAAACGGTTTCGTGGCTGGGTAGCTCAGTTGGTACGAGCGATCGCCTGAAAAGCGATAGGTCGCCGGTTCGACCCCGGCCCCAGCCACCAGAATCAAGAAGGCCCCGTCCATCGGACGGGGCCTTCTTCGTCATTCCCCTTCCGGCCCCGTACCCGTACCCATGCCCGCGCCCGTGCCCGCTTCCGCAGCCCGGACCCGCCGGCGCCACTGCGCCAGGCCCGTGCCCGCCGCAGCCACGGCCACCGCCCCGAGCAGCGCCCAGTCCGGAACCGCGTCCGCCACCGCCTGCACCCGCTGCTCCACCGCGAAGGAATCGTCCACGTCCAGCAGCCCCGGCAGGGCGCTCGCCCCGTCGTAGGCCAGGAACAGCACGCCGAGCAGGATGAAGAACAGGCCCGAGGCGAGCGAGGTCGTGTGCAGTTCGAAGCGGCCGACCGAGAAGGCGCGGCCGCGCAGCCAGCGGCGGCGGCCCAGGTCGAAGCGCTCCCAGAGCAGTGCCAGCACGAACAGCGGCACGGCCATGCCCAGGGCGTACACCGCCAGCAGCAGGCCCCCGTAGACCGGGCTGCCGCTGACGGCCGCCACCGTCAGGACGCTGCCGAGGATGGGCCCGGCGCAGAAGCCGGCCAGTCCGTAGACCGCGCCCAGCGCGTACACCGACAGGGCCGTGGTCGGCCGGATCCTGCCCGACAGCTCGGAGAGCCGCTTCGGGGCGAAGCCCAGACCGAGGATCTGGGCGAGGCCGAGCCCGATGATCAGCCAGCCGCCGCACAGGACGAGGGCCTCGCGGTTGCCGTGGAAGAACCGGCCGGCGTACGAACCCGCCGCCCCCAGCGGTACGAGGGTGGTCGCGAGGCCCGCGTAGAAGATCCCGGTGCGCGCGAGCAGCCGGGAGGTGGAGTCGATGGAGTACGCGAAGAAGGCGGGCAGGAGCAGCGCGCTGCACGGGCTGAGCAGCGCGAGGAGGCCGCCGAGCAGGGCGGCCAGGTATCCGGCGTCGGTCACTTCGCGGCCGCCTGCGCCTGCGCCTTGGCCCGGGCGATGGCGGCGTCGAAGGCCGCCGCGGGCTGGGCTCCCGCGATGGGCTGCCCGTTGATCAGGAAGGACGGGGTGGAGGTCACCCCGATGCGGTAGCCCTCGTCCTGGTCCTTGCGGAGCGCGGCGGCGGCCTGCTCCCCGGCCATGTCCGCCGCGAAGCGCTCCAGGTCCGGGACCCCGGCCTCCCGCGCCAGCTCGGTCAGCCGCTCCGCGCCGAAGCCCTTCTCCTTGGCGCCCTCGGCGTACGCGGCCGCGTGGAACTGCGCGAAGCGGTCCTGCTGCCCCGCCGCCCAGGCGGCCTTGGCGGCGGCCTCGGAGTCGGCGCCGAAGATCGGGAAGTTGCGCCACTCGATGCGCAGGGTGCCGTCCTCCACGTACTTCTTCACGAGCGCGGGCTCGGTGTCGCGGGCGAACTTCCCGCAGTAGCCGCACTTGAAGTCGGAGTACTCGATCAGGACGACGGGCGCGTCGGCCCGGCCGGCCGCGAGCTTGTCGCCGGCCTCGCGCCGGGCCAGGGCCTTGAGCTGCGCGGCCGGGTCCGTGGCCGATCCGGCCCCCGGAGTCTGCGGGGAGGCGGCCGCGGACGGCCGGGCAGCCCCGTCGGTGCCCTGATCGGGCTTGGTGGCCTGCCAGGAGACGAGGCCGAGGGTGACGGCGGCGAGGGCGACTCCGGCGGAGATCAGCAGGGGCTTGCGGGAGGAAGAGGCGGACGACGAAGAGCGAGAAGAAGGGGAAGGGGAAGGGGAAGGGGACATGCGGGTGCTCCAGGGCTGTGCGGGACGGGAGGGGCGGACCGGGCGGCCGATGCGGCCGGTCCTCCTAGACCCGCATCACGGACAGCTCCAGCGGGGACGGCGCCGACTGACCGGGCCCGCGTACGAGGACCCGTACGGGTATCGCCCGCGAAGGGACGGCCACCTCGGGCCCGGGCCGCGCGGCCGGGGCCTGGGCCTGGGCCTGGTCGGATCCGGCCCGCCCCGGCAGGGCGGGTACGCCGTCGCGGCCGGGGGATACCGGAGCGCAGGCGGGCCCGGCGGGGGCGGCAGCGGCGGCCGGGCCGGCGGAGTCGGCGAAGGCCGCGACGGCCGGTGTCGCCTCGCCGGCCGGGCCCACGGGACCCACCGGGACCGCGCGGGCCACCGGACCCGCCGGACCCACCGGACCCACCGATGCCACCGGTCCCACGGCGGCCGCCGGAATCCGGGCCGCCGCCGGTGCCGCCGCGGCCTGGAAGGTCCCGGCCAGCAGGGCCCAGCCCAGGAGTACCGCGAACAGGCACCGGAGGCGGTGGCTGCGGGACATCGTGGGCGGCCTCTCGCTGGGAGTCACCGCGACGGCACCGGGACATCGCCGGGGACACGTCGGGGGGACACATCGGGGTAACACTCGGGGGACTCGTCCCGAAATGGTACGGGTCGGCCCCACAAATGCGTTCGCCACCCGGCACCTACGGGTGAGATCCTCGACCAGGTATGTCTACTTCCTTCGCCGCCCTGCAGACGCTTCTCGGTGAGATCTCCCTCCGTGACGCGCACCGCCTCGGCCGCCGCCTCGAAGGCGCCCGCCGCATCCGCAAGCCCGAGGCCAAGCAGGCCGTGCTCGACGAGATCGCCGCGGAGGCCGAAACGGCCGCCGCGCGACTGGCCGGGCGCGCCTCGCGGAAGCCCGAGGTCACGTATCCCGAGAACCTGCCCGTCAGCCAGAAGAAGGACGAGATCGCCGAGGCGATACGCGACCACCAGGTCGTGATCGTCGCGGGCGAGACCGGCTCCGGCAAGACCACGCAGATCCCCAAGATCTGCATGGAGCTGGGGCGCGGGGTCCGGGGCATGATCGGGCACACCCAGCCCCGCCGGATCGCGGCCCGCACGGTCGCGGAGCGCATCGCGGAGGAGCTGAAGTCCGAGATCGGCCAGACCGTCGGCTGGAAGGTCCGGTTCACCGACCAGGTGGACCAGGACGCGACCTTCGTGAAGCTGATGACGGACGGCATCCTGCTCGCCGAGATCCAGACGGACCGCGAGCTGCGCGCGTACGACACGATCATCATCGACGAGGCCCACGAGCGGTCGCTGAACATCGACTTCCTGCTCGGCTACCTGGCCACGCTGCTGCCCAAGCGCCCCGACCTCAAGGTGATCATCACCTCGGCGACCATCGACCCGGAGCGCTTCTCCCGGCACTTCGGCGAGGCCCCGATCGTCGAGGTCAGCGGGCGCACGTATCCGGTCGAGGTGCGGTACCGCCCGCTCCTCGAGGACGATTCCGAGGACTCCGACCGCGACCAGATCACCGCGATCTGCGAGGCCGTGGACGAGCTCCAGGCGGAGGGACCGGGCGACATCCTGGTCTTCCTCTCCGGCGAGCGCGAGATCCGCGACACGGCGGACGCACTGGAGAAGCGCAAGCTCCGCCTGACCGAGGTCCTCCCCCTCTACGCGCGCCTCTCGCACGCCGAGCAGCACCGCGTCTTCCAGCAGCACACCGGCCGGCGGATCGTCCTGGCCACCAACGTGGCCGAGACCTCGCTGACCGTCCCCGGCATCAAGTACGTGATCGACCCGGGCAGCGCCCGCATCTCCCGCTACAGCCACCGCACCAAGGTCCAGCGGCTGCCCATCGAGCGGATCTCGCAGGCCAGCGCCAACCAGCGCAAGGGCCGCTGCGGCCGTACCTCGGACGGCATCTGCATCCGGCTGTACTCGGAGGACGACTTCCTGACCCGTCCGGAGTTCACGGACGCCGAGATCCTGCGCACCAACCTGGCCTCCGTCATCCTCCAGATGACCGCGGCCGGCCTCGGCGAGATCGAGAAGTTCCCCTTCATCGACCCGCCGGACCACCGCAACATCCGCGACGGCGTGCAGCTGCTCCAGGAGCTCGGGGCGCTCGATCCGAACGAGAAGGATCACAAGAAGCGGCTCACGCCCATGGGCCGCCAGCTCTCCCAGCTGCCCGTGGACCCGCGCCTCGCACGCATGGTGGTGGAGGCGGACAAGAACAACTGCGTGCGCGAGGTCATGGTCATCGCGGCGGCCCTGTCGATCCAGGACCCGCGCGAGCGGCCCTCGGACAAGCAGACGCAGGCGGACCAGAACCACGCCCGGTTCAAGGACGAGACGAGCGACTTCCTCTCGTTCCTGAACATGTGGCGCTACGTCCGGGAGCAGCAGAAGGAGCGCGGCTCGTCCTCCTTCCGCCGGATGTGCAAGCAGGAGTACCTGAACTTCCTGCGGATCCGCGAATGGCAGGACATCTATTCGCAGCTGCGTACGGTTGCCAGGTCCATGGGCATCCACGTCAACGAGGCCGACGCCCCCGAGACGAGCGTGCACATCTCGCTGCTGGCCGGCCTGCTGTCGCACATCGGGCTGAAGGACACCGACAAGAACGAGTACCTGGGCGCCCGGTCCGCGAAGTTCGCGATCTTCCCGGGCTCCTCGCTGTTCAAGAAGCAGCCCAAGTTCCTGATGTCGGCCGAGCTGGTGGAGACCTCGCGGCTGTGGGCCCGGGTGAACGCCAAGGTCGAGCCGGAGTGGGTGGAGCCGCTCGCCCAGCACCTGATCAAGCGCACGTACAGCGAGCCGCACTGGGAGAAGGACCAGGCGGCCGTGATGGCCTTCGAGAAGGTCACGCTGTACGGGGTGCCGATCGTCGCGCAGCGGAAGATCAACTACGGCCGGATCGACCCCGAGGTCTCGCGCGAACTGTTCATTCGCAACGCCCTCGTCGAGGGCGACTGGCGGACCCACCACAAGTTCTACGCCGACAACCGCAGGCTCCTCACCGAGGTGGAGGAGCTGGAGAACCGGGCCCGGCGCCGCGACATCGTGGTCGACGACGAGACGCTCTTCGACTTCTACGACCAGCGGATCCCCGAGCACGTGGTCTCCGGGGCGCACTTCGACTCCTGGTGGAAGCACAAGAAGCGCGACGAGCCCGAACTGCTCGACTTCGAGCGGGAGATGCTCCTGACGGAGAAGGCGGCCGGGGTCACCAAGGCCGACTACCCGGACTCCTGGATGCAGGGCCGGCTGAAGTTCCGGGTGACCTACCAGTTCGAGCCCGGCGCGGACGCGGACGGCGTGACCGTCCACATCCCGCTCCAGGTGCTGAACCAGGTCACGGACGAGGGCTTCGACTGGCAGATCCCGGGTCTGCGCGAGGAGGTGGTCACGGAGCTGATCCGGTCCCTCCCGAAGCCGATCCGCCGGCACTACGTGCCCGCGCCGAACTACGCGACCCGCTTCCTGGCCACCGCGCATCCGCTGCAGGAGCCCCTGCACGTGACGCTGGCCCGGGAGCTGCAGCGGATGGTCGGGGTCCCGGTGAACCCCGAGGACTTCGACCTCACCCGCATCCCCGAACACCTGAAGATCACCTTCCGGATCGTCGACGAGCGCCGCAAGAACCTCGCCGAGGCCAAGGACCTGGAGGCCCTGCGGCTCCAGCTCAAGCCGAAGGCCCGCCAGGCCCTCTCGCAGGCCGCCGCGGCCAGCGCCGAGCGCGAGGGCGGGGAGTCGGTGGAGAAGACCGGGCTGACGGACTGGACGATCGGGACGCTGACCAAGGTCTTCGAGACCCGCCGGGCCGGGCAGCCGGTGAAGGCGTACCCGGCGCTCGTGGACGCCGGTACGAGCGTCTCCGTACGCCTCTTCGACACCGAGGCCGAGCAGCAGCAGGCGATGCGGCTCGGGACCCGGCGCCTCATCCTGCTCAACATCACGGTGAACCCGGCGAAGTTCGCCTCGGACCACCTGAGCAACCAGCAGAAGCTGGCGCTGTCGCGCAATCCGCACGGCTCCATCCAGGCCCTGTTCGACGACTGCGCGACCGCGGCCGCCGACCACCTGATCGCGCGGCACGGCGGCCCGGCGTGGGACGAGGCGGGCTTCCGCACGCTGTACGAGGCCGTGCGCGCCGACCTGGTGGACACGACCGTACGGACGATCACGCAGGTGCAGCAGGTGCTGGCGGCCTGGCAGGCCTGTGAGCGGCGCCTGAAGACCACGGCCAGCCTGGCCCTGGTGGCCAACGTCCAGGACGCCAGGACGCAGCTCGCGGCGCTCATGCCGGCCGGGTTCGTCACGCTGACCGGACTGCGCCGGCTGCCGGACCTGATGCGCTACCTCGTGGCCGTCGACCGGCGGCTCCAGCAGATGCCCACGGGCGTCCAGCGCGACACCACGCGCATGGAGAAGGTCCACGAGATGCGGGACGAGTACCTGTGGCTGCTGGAGCAGTTGCCGAAGGGCAGGCCGGTCCCGGCGGAGGTCACCGAGATCCGCTGGATGATCGAGGAACTGCGGGTCAGCTACTTCGCGCACGCGCTCGGAACGGCCTATCCGGTCTCCGACAAGCGCATCGTGAAGGCGGTGGACGCGGCGGCCCCGGGACCTGCTCGGTGATCGGGTTCGACTGCACCCCCTGAGCTGCGGTACAGTCTGATTCGCAGCCGCCCAGCGGGTGCAAGTCAAGGACCTGTGGAGCAGTTGGTTAGCTCGCCACCCTGTCAAGGTGGAGGTCGCGGGTTCAAGTCCCGTCAGGTTCGCAAGATCGTCAGGGCCCGCATCCTCTGGATGCGGGCCCTGACGCGTTTCCGGGGTGCGGCTGCGGGGTGCGGGGTGCGGTTGCCGACGCGAGCGCGGGGGCCGGCCGGTGCTCGTTGCGCCGGATGGCCCACCAGCCCGCCCCACGGGCCCGATTGGACCCCCGGCTCCCCCAGGACCCCCACGAGGCCCCTCACGGCACACTGAGGGGCTCCTGGAGCCCCGTACGGGCCCTACCGGCACCACCCGGACCGCCGGCGGCCCCCCCCCAGCGCCCACCACGGGCCCGCCCCGGGCTCCGCCACGCCCCCGGCCGCCCCCAGCGCGGGCTTCGCCGTCTCCGCGAAATCGCCCGTCCGGATGATGCGGTCTGCGCGGCACGTCCCTTTACGGGGTGCATTGCCTGATCCACAAGAGTGATCATCTGTGACGGGAGTCACCCCATGTGTTTTTGAGACGCACGCTTTTATGGGACTCATACGCCCACTCGATTTTATATGTGCCATTGCACCCACCCCGGCCGGCTCCGCACATCAGCGCGATAAGGCCCTGACCAGGGCATAAAAAAGATCGCGCTGGACCCGGCGGAGTCCAGCGCGATCGAACGACTGATGAACCTGTTGGGGCAGGTCCGGCCGTTTCAAAGCTCTGTGGGTCTCATCGGATTGGGGGACCCGATATCGACCCGGCAATAAGTCGTGCTGCGGAACCTCAGGCCTCGCTGCGCTGCTGCGGAATTCCCGCAAGCAGTGCGCGGACCTCAGCCTCGCGGTAGCGGCGGTGTCCACCCAGGGTGCGGATGGACGTGAGCTTGCCAGCCTTGGCCCAACGGGTGACCGTCTTCGGGTCCACGCGGAACATCGTGGCAACCTCAGCCGGGGTCAGCAGCGGCTCGGCATCAGGGGTGCGAGCGGTCATGAGCGGCCTCCTCGGGAGAACCGAACCATCTCGGTTCTTTCCTCTAAATTCTGCACCTTGGCCCACGTTGCCCGAAATGGACATACGCGGGCCGAGTCGGTTATAGGACGAACGGCTTGTCCTCGGCACTACAACTACACCATCCGTCCAGCCTCGACGGCCAAACCGATGGAATTGCCCTCCGAGGTGTTCATCAGCGGCGGAAGCCGATGGACCGTCCCATAACGGACAGTCACCCCACTGTGACGATCAGTCACAGAGCGATCAGGAGTCGTCAGACCCCCCGTAGAGTGCAATACCGAGCATTCCGCCCGTAGTTGGACGGAAGGAACCCTCCCCGGACTCCTTGTCCTATTTTGGCACGAGGGTAGGGGAAGGGCGCAAGGGTGTAGAAAGTGCGGTCCGTCACGCTTGGGCCAATGGCCCGTATCGGGACGTAGGTCCCGGAACAAAGACCCAAAAGAGGGCATCCTGGCCTTGAGCTGGCCGTTCTCCTCCGTGCTCGGCCGATCGGCCGATGGACAACCGCCTCCGGAGTCGCTACCGGGGTCGTGCAGGTCACTCGGAGAAAAAAACGGAACCGGATGCCTCAGTTGGCGAAGAGTCTCTCCCGGACCGCCCGCCACCGCTCCGCCAGGGCCCCGTACGTCCGCGCCGCCCCGTCCCGGTCCCCGCTCCGCAGGGCCGCGAGCCCCGCCGACAGGTCCGCCGCCGAGTGGTCGGCGTCCAGCCGCTCCGCCGGCAGGGCGTGCAGCAGCCCGCCGTAGTCCAGCTCCACCATCGCGCGGGGGTGGAACTCCTCCAGCCAGCTCCCGACCTCCACCAGGCCCTCGGCGAGCATCCCGTACCCCTCGGCCTCCCGCAGGGTCCGCAGCCCGCGCGCGAGCCGGCGCCGGGCCTGCACCATCGGCGTCCGGTAGCGCAGCACCTCGCCCGGCACGTACTCCCGCTCCTCGTCGGACACCAGCACGAACCAGCGCAGGGGCACCTGCCAGACCCCCGTGCGGATCCACGGCCGCGCATCGGGATTGCGCCCGCGCCAGGCCTCGTACTCCTCGGCCGCGCGGCGGCGGGCGGCCGCGGGCAGGGCGGCGTCGAGCACCGGGAGCGGGAACTCGGCCACCAGCTCCTGGAGCGCGAGCCAGCCGCGCAGCCTCGTACGCCAGGGGCAGACCAGCAGGACCCCGCCGACCTCGGCGGTGAAGGCGTCCGCGCTCTCGTGCGCCGGGACGCCGACCACCGGGACCCGGACCAAGTCCACCAGCGACCGTCGCAGTTCGTCCTGGGCGGTCGGGACCGCGCCGCGCCGGGCGTAGTCGGCCCAGTGGGTGCGCTCGGGCTCCGGAAAGGCCGTCAGCGGCTCGTAGACGCGCAGGTAGGAGGCGTACGGGACAGCGGGGGCCGAGCGGGCGGACGGCAGCCGGGGATCGGGGGATTCGCTCACGCTCTCGTACTCCCCCGCCCCGCCCGGCGCTACTCCGGCGGGCGGTCACCCACCTGCCCCCAACCCCTGAGTGTCCCGATCTCCGGACCGGGAGGTTCGCCGGGCCCCCGAGGTCTTACGCTGCTCCCAGCGCGCCCTCCCCCACCCGCAGGGCGGGCGTCTTTCCCGCCGCATCTCTTCCATGGGAGTCACCACCGTGACCGAAATGACCGACGGCGTCCTGCACACCCTGTTCCGCAGCGAACAGGGCGGCCACGAGCAAGTCGTGCTGTGCCAGGACCGAGCCTCCGGCCTGAAGGCCGTCATCGCGATCCACTCCACCGCCCTGGGCCCCGCCCTCGGCGGAACCCGGTTCCACGCGTACGCCTCGGACGAGGAGGCCGTCCTCGACGCGCTGAACCTCTCGCGCGGCATGTCGTACAAGAACGCGCTCGCCGGACTCGACCTCGGCGGCGGCAAGGCCGTCATCATCGGCGACCCCGACGTCTTGAAGTCCGAGGAACTGCTGCTGGCCTACGGCCGGTTCGTGGAGTCCCTCGGCGGCCGGTACGTGACCGCCTGCGACGTCGGCACCTACGTGGCCGACATGGACGTCGTGGCCCGCGAGACCCGCTGGGCGACCGGCCGCTCCCCCGAGAACGGCGGCGCCGGCGACTCCTCCGTCCTCACCGCCTTCGGCGTCTTCCAGGGCATGCGCGCCAGCGCCCAGCACCTGTGGGGCGACCCGACCCTGCGCGGCCGCAAGGTCGCCGTCGCGGGCGTCGGCAAGGTCGGCCACCACCTGGTGGAGCACCTGCTGGAGGACGGCGCCGAGGTCGTCATCACGGACGTCCGCACCGAGTCCGTGCAGCGGATCCTCGACAAGCACCCCGGCAAGGTGACCGCCGTCGCCGACACCGAGGCGCTGATCCGCGTGGAGGGCCTGGACATCTACGCCCCCTGCGCGCTCGGCGGGGCCCTGAACGACGACTCGGTGCCCGCACTCACCGCGAAGATCGTCTGCGGCGCGGCGAACAACCAGCTCGCCCACCCCGGCATCGAGAAGGACCTCGCGGACCGCGGGATCCTCTACGCGCCGGACTACGTGGTCAACGCGGGCGGGGTCATCCAGGTCGCCGACGAGCTGCGCGGCTTCGACTTCGACCGGTGCAAGGCGAAGGCCACGAAGATCTTCGACACCACGCTGGAGATCTTCGCACGTGCGAAGGCGGACGGGATTCCGCCGGCCGCGGCGGCCGACCGCATCGCCGAGCAGCGGATGGCGGACGCCCGCAGCGGGGCGCGCACCGTCTGACCCTCCCGACCCTCACGGGGCCCTTACGGGGCTTCTGGGCGGCCCGCGGGGGCGCAGCGAGACGGAACTCACTGCGCTTCGGCGGGTCGCCCGTCAGGAAACGGCTAAAATCGCAGCTGACCAGCGAGGACGGGGCGCCTTGCTGGTACTGCACCGGGGCGCGTCATGCGGGCGGCGTACCGTATGGCCGCGGAAGCAGGTACCGTTAAACCCCTACGGACGGTCTCTCCACGGAGAGCCCGCTCCGAACCATGAACGCGTGTCAGACTCTGGGGCCGTCGAGCCCCGTCACCGAGGGGGTCGAGCCATGGGGCGCGGCCGGGCAAAGGCCAAGCAGACGAAGGTCGCCCGCCAGCTGAAGTACAGCAGCGGCGGGACTGACTTGTCGCGTCTGGCCAATGAGCTGGGCGCATCGCACACGGAACCGCTGCCTGTCAGCGAGCCGGTCGTCGATGACGAGCTTGATGATGATGACGAGGACGACCCGTACGCCAAGTACGCGGAGCGCTACAACAGCGATGACGACGACGAGGACGAAGAGTCCGGTCCGTCCGTCTACCGTCGCGGTGCTTGACGCGCCCATCGGCGTCGAACTCGCGGTGCGCTGATCCTCAAGCGCGGCACACAGCTTCACATGCACGGAAACCCGGTCCAGGGCATCGCCCCGGGCCGGGTTTCCGTGCTGTTCGCGCAGGTGGGAGCCCCACGGGGAGCCCCCGTGGGAGCCGGTGGTGGCCGGCTCCCCACGCCGGTCAGCCCGCGTAGTCACCGGTCATCGTGGCGCCCTCGGCGTGGTCGCCGCGGTCCAGGATCTCGCCCGCGACCCAGGCCTCGACACCCCGGTCGGCCAGGGCGGTCAGGGCCACGTCCACCGACTCCTGCGGGACCACGGCCATCATGCCGACGCCCATGTTCAGGGTCTTCTCCAGCTCCAGGCGCTCCACCTGGCCGGCCTTGCCGACCAGGTCGAAGATCGCGCCCGGGGTCCAGGTCGAGCGGTCGACCGTGGCGTGCAGGTGGTCCGGGATCACCCGGGCGAGGTTGGCCGCGAGGCCGCCGCCCGTGATGTGGGAGTACGCGTGCACGTCGGCCGTGCGGGTGAGGGCCATGCAGTCCAGCGAGTAGATCTTGGTGGGCTCCAGCAGCTCCTCGCCGAGGGTCCGGCCGAGCTCCTCGACGTGGCTCTCCAGGGACATTCCGGCCCGGTCGAAGAGGACGTGGCGGACCAGCGAGTACCCGTTCGAGTGAAGACCGGACGAGGCCATCGCGATGACGGCGTCGCCCTCGCGGATGCGGTCCGCACCCAGCAGGCGGTCGTACTCGACGACGCCGGTGCCGGCGCCCGCCACGTCGAAGTCCTCCGGGCCCAGCAGGCCGGGGTGCTCGGCGGTCTCGCCGCCGACCAGGGCGCAGCCGGCCAGCACGCAGCCCTCGGCGATGCCCTTGACGATGGCCGCGACACGCTCGGGGTGAACCTTGCCGACGCAGATGTAGTCGGTCATGAAGAGCGGCTCGGCACCGCACACGACGATGTCGTCCATGACCATCGCGACGAGGTCGTGGCCGATGGTGTCGTAGACGCCCATGCGCCGGGCGATGTCCACCTTGGTGCCGACCCCGTCGGTGGCCGAGGCGAGCAGGGGGCGCTCGTAGCGCTTGAGGGCGGAGGCGTCGAAGAGGCCGGCGAAACCGCCGAGGCCGCCGAGGACCTCGGGGCGCTGCGTCTTCTTCACCCACTCCTTCATCAGCTCGACGGCGCGGTCTCCCGCGTCGATGTCCACGCCCGCGGCTGCGTAGCTGGCACCGGTGGTCTTCTCTGTCATGACAGGAGAGAGCTTTCGTGTCGTTGCTGCGTGTGGTGCGAGGCCCTGGAAAAGCCTGAAAGGAAGGCCCCGCGCAGGTTGAGCAGGATGAGGGGGGCGGGGAGGTGCCCCGGTGCGCGGGCTCGTGAGAGCCCGCGCACCGCGGCGTTGCCTCGGGCCCTACGGACGCCGGAGGGCGTCGGCGGCGTCGGTGCCGCCGGCCAGCTCCGATTCCAGGAGCTGCTTGCCCAGGAGCTGCGGGTCGGGCAGCTCCATGGGGTACTCGCCGTCGAAGCAGGCACGGCAGAGGTTGGGCTTCTGGATGGTGGTCGCCTCGATCATCGAGTCGAGCGAGATGTACGAGAGCGAGTCCGCGCCCATCGACGTGGCGATCTCGTCGACCGTCATGCCGTTGGCGATCAGCTCGGCCCGGGTGGCGAAGTCGATGCCGAAGAAGCACGGCCACTTCACCGGCGGCGAGGAGATCCGGATGTGGACCTCCGCCGCGCCGGCCTCGCGGAGCATCTTGACCAGGGCGCGCTGGGTGTTGCCGCGGACGATCGAGTCGTCGACGACCACCAGGCGCTTGCCCCGGATGACTTCCTTGAGGGGGTTGAGCTTGAGACGGATGCCGAGCTGGCGGATCGTCTGCGAGGGCTGGATGAAGGTCCGGCCCACGTAGGCGTTCTTGACCAGGCCGACCCCGTACGGGATCCCGCTGGCCTCGGCGTAGCCGACGGCGGCGGGCGTGCCCGATTCCGGTGTCGATATCACCAGGTCGGCATCGGCCGGGGCTTCCTTGGCCAGGCGCCGGCCCATCTCGACACGCGAGAGGTAGACGTTCCGGCCGGCGATGTCGGTGTCCGGGCGCGCCAGGTAGACGTACTCGAAGACACAGCCCTTGGGCTTTGCTTCCGCGAAACGAGAGGTCCGGAGACCGTTCTCGTCGATCGCGATCAGCTCGCCCGGCTCGACCTCGCGGACGAAGCTGGCGCCGCAGATGTCCAGGGCGGCGGTCTCGCTCGCCACGACCCAGCCGCGCTCCAGGCGGCCGAGGACCAGCGGGCGGATGCCCTGCGGGTCACGGGCGGTGTAGAGCGTGCCCTCGTCCATGAAGACGAGCGAGAAGGCGCCCTTCACCTTCGGGAGGACCTTGGTGGCCGACTCCTCGATGGTCAGGGGCTTGCCGTCGTCGTCCGTCTGGCCGGCCAGCAGGGCGGTGACCAGGTCGGTGTCGTTGGTGGCCGCCACCTGGGTGGCGCGGCCGTCCTGACGGGGGAGGTCGGCGACCATTCCGGCCAACTCGGCGGTGTTCACCAGGTTGCCGTTGTGACCCAGGGCAATGGAGCCGTGGGCGGTCGCGCGGAAGGTCGGCTGAGCATTCTCCCAGACGGAGGCGCCAGTGGTCGAGTAGCGGGCGTGACCGACCGCGATATGACCCTGGAGCGAGCCGAGAGAGGTTTCGTCGAAGACTTGGGAAACGAGGCCCATGTCCTTGAAGACGAGGATCTGGGAACCGTTGCTCACAGCGATACCCGCGGACTCTTGTCCACGGTGCTGCAGTGCATACAGTCCGAAGTAGGTGAGCTTGGCGACCTCTTCACCCGGAGCCCAGACACCGAAGACGCCGCAAGCGTCCTGGGGGCCCTTTTCGCCGGGGAGCAGGTCGTGGTTGAGTCGTCCATCACCACGAGGCACGCCCCCGAGTGTAGGCGAGATCGACCACTGGTCCGAATTGGGGATGCCCGGGAAATGTCACAGCACGCAGGGTGACGGAACCTGTTCGGAGTCCGGTCGTCTCAATATCCGGATTGCCCTGGTTGACAGCTGCCTGTCGTTTCGTACAAGCTCCGGCCCATGCAGCCTCTCGGTGACCGCACCGTCACCCTCGTCGTGCGCCGACACGTGGACCTCGTCCGTGTCGCCAGCGCCATCTGTCGCTGTTCCGCGTAGCTCGCGCCGCTTTTCCCTTTCCCTTTTCTCCTTTCCCCGCCGCTTTCCGTTCGGGTTTGCTCCGCCGTGCCCTGCGCCGTCCCGCGCTGCCCGGAGCCGGCCCGTGCCGGACGGCCGGCGGGCCCTGCTCTGGAGTACCCGTGACCTCGAACGAACCCAACCTGTCCCGGCGCGCCTTCGGCGGCGCGGTCGGCGCGACCGCGGCCGCCGCCGCGGTGGGGCTGGGCACCGCCGCCCCGGCCCAGGCGGCGCCCGCCGCCGAAGACCGCCACGCGGGCCCGCAGGAACGGGAGTTCCGGGCCGAGCGGGGACGCCGCTCCCGCCGCCCGAACATCCTGTTCATCCTCGGGGACGACCTCGGCTGGGCCGACCTGTCCTCCTACGGCTCCCCGAACATCAAGACCCCGAACCTGGACCGGCTCGCCCGCCAGGGCGTCCGCTTCACCGACGCCTACTCCGGCTCCGCGACCTGCTCCCCGACCCGCTTCAGCCTGTACACCGGCCGCTACCCGGGGCGCACCAAGGGCGGGCTCGCGGAACCCATCGCCGACAAGACGGCCGGCCTGGAGCCGACCCACCCGACGCTGGCCTCGCTGCTGCGCGGCTCCGGGTACGCGACGGCGCTGATCGGCAAGTGGCACTGCGGCTACCTGCCCGACTACAGCCCGACCAAGTCCGGCTGGGACGAGTTCTTCGGGAACTTCGGCGGGGCGCTGGAGTACTACTCCAAGCTCGGTCTCGGCGGCGAGTACGACCTCTACGAGGGCGACGCCGAGTACAAGGACCTGCGGTACTACACGCGGATCCTGACCGAGCGGGCGAGCGAGTACGTCTCCCGCGACCACGGCGACAAGCCCTGGCTGCTGAACCTCAACTTCACCACCCCGCACTGGCCGTGGATAGCCGACGGCGACACCGAGGAGAGCGCCGAGGTCACCCGCCGGATCAAGGCCGGCGACGGCCGGGCCCTGTGGCACCAGGACGGCGGGTCCGTCGAGAAGTACCGGCAGATGGTGGAGGACCTCGACCGCTCGATCGGCGAGGTCCTGAAGGCCCTGAAGCGCTCCGGCCAGGAGGAGGACACCCTGGTCTTCTTCGCCAGCGACAACGGCGGCGAGCGCTTCTCCTACAACTGGCCGCTCTCCGGCAACAAGGCCTCCCTCCAGGAGGGCGGCATCCGGGTCCCGACCATCGTGCGCTGGCCCGCCCGGCTCGACGGCGGCCAGGTCAGCCGCGTCCCCGTCTTCACCCCGGACTGGACGGCCACCCTGCTGGAAGTGGCGGGCGCCCGCGCGAACCCGGCGTACCCGCTGGACGGGGTCAGCCTCGCCGGATACCTGCTGCGCGGCGAGAAGATCGCCGAGCGCAACCTGTTCTGGCGGGTGCGCGGGGAGCGGGCGCTGCGCCGCGGCGACTGGAAGTACTACCGCGGCAAGGCGGGCCGCGACCAGCTCTTCAACCTGGCCGGGGACATCCGCGAACAGGCCGACAAGGCGGCACTGGAGCCGGCCCGGCTGGCCGAACTCCGCGCGGCCTGGGAGAAGACGGACGCGGGGCTGCTCCCGTACCCGGCCTGATCACCCACTGATCACCCGCCCCGGCCCGGCGGCGCGGTCCACAGCCTGTGGAAAGCCGATGGCGATGTCGTTCGTCGAAGGACGGCGGGACCGCGCCCGCCCGAGGGTCGGGGTCACTCGACGGCCGAGGCGGCCTTCGCGGTGAGGGCCCTGGCCGGACCGGGCGCCGTGAGCGTGAGGGTGTCGCCCTGGATCCTCCAGTCGAGCGGGCCGGAGCCGAACAGCTCGGTGAGGGCCCGCTCCACCTCTCCGGGGCCGCCCTCACAGGCCATCCGGGTGATGGTGAGGGGGCCGAAGGTGAGCCGGTTCCCCTCGACGGCGGCCGTCGCGTTGAAGCGGTTGCAGCCGAGGCTGCCGCTCGCCGTGCCGTCCGCTGCCAAGGTGAAGCGGGCCCGGCCCGCCGCGTCGGCCGGGACCGAGGCGGCGCTCTCCCCCGCGATCAGGGAATCGACGGTCCACTGCGTGGCGACGAGCGGGGCGGCGGGGGCCGGGGGCTTCGAGCTCAGGGCGATCGCGTTCCCGTCCGGGGCCTTCAACGTGATCTTCTCCGGGCTCCGTTCCACGGTGAGCCGGCCCGTGAACAGCCGGGCGAAGGCCGTCTCGAACGGCAGGTCGGGGCAGGCCGTCTCGGTGTGGACGCCGGGCGACACGGTGATGGCGGCCGCCGAGTCGAAGACCACCGCGGCGGTGAAGCCGTTGCAGCCGTAGTTCCCGGTGGCCTCGGCCTCGTTGCCCTTGCCGCGCTCCACGGACAGCCGGGCGGCCGCGGGGGCCGCCAGGGTCTTGCCGTCGACGGTCAGGCTCTCGACCGACCAGGGTCCGGAGAAGTCCTGGAGCGGGAGCGTCCCCCGCGCGCCCCCGCCGTCACCGCAGGCGGTGGCGGTGGCGGACAGCGCGAGTACGGCGACCAGGGCGGCGGGGAGGAGCGGCAGCGTACGCATGCCGGTGGGACGCGGCCGGCCGCGAACCGGTTCCCGGATCAGCTCATCAGGGGGAGCAGCGCCGAGAGGTCGGCCCGCTCGCCGCTGGCCCTGACCTGCGCCTCGTCCAGCGCTGCGGCCCAGCTCGTGCGGCCGGTGGCGAGCCTGATCCAGGTCAGCGGGTCGGTCTCCACCACGTTCGGCGGGGTGCCGCGGGTGTGCCGGGGCCCCTCGACGCACTGCACCACGGCGAACGGCGGGACCCGGAACTCCACCGCCCCGCCCGGGGCCTTGAGGGCGAGGGCGTCGGCGAGCAGCCGGGTGCAGGCGGCCAGGGCCTGGCGGTCCACGGGGATGTCCAGTCCGGTGGCCCGGCGCAGGTCGTCGGTGTGGACGACGAGCTCCACCGTCCGGGTGACCAGGAAGTCGGCCAGGGTCATGGCCCCGATCCACAGGTCCAGCACGCGGCTGCCCGGGTTCGCGTCGAGCGCCTCGGCCAGGCGGGCGCCGGCCCGGTCGAAGAGCTCGGCGAGCGGGGCGCCCTCCAGGGTCTCCTTCGCGGCCTCCGCGATCTTCCCCGCGAGCGAGGCCGTCGCGAACGGCCACTCGGCGGCGGACAGCTCGGCGACGGCGGCCGGGGGCCGGGCGAGGCCGGCGGCCAGCGAGTCGGCGATCCACGCGATGTGCGCGGCCAGCTCGGCGACGGACCAGTCCCCGACCCCGCTGGGGAGGGCGAGCCGCTCCGGCTCCAACTCCCGTACGGCATCGCGCACATGCCCGAACTGCGCGAGGACGGCCGTACGGGTCCGGGCCGGGTCGTAGGTGCGCGGCTTCTTCTTCGCGGGAGGCATGGAGCCGACCTTACGCCGCCCCGGCTCCTGCGCACCCGGTGCGCACGCCCTGCCGGAACGGACGAGCCCCCGCCCGGATCGGTTCCGGACGGGGGCTCGGTGGTCACGACGGGTGGCGGCTCAGGCGAGCAGGGCCGGGATCGTGGCCTCGTGGGCGGTGCGGAGCTCGGTCAGGGGGAGGGTGAACTCGCCCTGGACCTCGATCTCCTCGCCGTCGACCACACCGATCCGGGTGGCCGGCAGACCCCGCGCACCGCACATGTCGGTGAAGCGGAGCTCCTCGCTGCGCGGGACGGCCACGATGGCCCGGCCCGCGGACTCGGAGAACAGGAAGGTGAAGGCGTCCAGCGCCTCGGGCACGACGATCCGCGCACCGTTGCCGCCCTTGAGGCAGGACTCGGTGAGCGCCTGGATCAGGCCGCCGTCGGACAGGTCGTGCGCGGCGTCGATCATGCCGTCGCGCGAGGCCGAGATCAGGATCTCCGCGAGGAGCTTCTCGCGGCCCAGGTCCACCTTGGGCGGCATGCCGCCGAGGTGCTGGTGGACCACCTCGGACCAGGCGGAGCCGCCGAACTCCTCGGCGGTGTCGCCGAGCAGGTACAGCAGCTGGCCGGCCTCCGCGAACGCCATCGGCGTACGGCGGTTGACGTCGTCGATCACGCCGAGCACCGCCACGACCGGGGTCGGGTGGATGGCGATGTCGCCCGTCTGGTTGTAGAGGGAGACGTTGCCGCCGGTCACCGGGGTGCCCAGCTCCAGGCAGCCGTCCGCGAGTCCGCGGGTGGCCTCGGCGAACTGCCACATGACGTCCGGGTCCTCGGGGGAGCCGAAGTTGAGGCAGTCGGAGATCGCGAGGGGCTTGGCGCCGGTCGCGGCCACGTTGCGGTAGGACTCCGCCAGTGCGAGCTGCGCACCCGTGTAGGGGTCGAGCTTGGCGTAACGGCCGTTGCCGTCCGTGGACATGGCCACGCCGAGGTTGGTCTCCTCGTCGATGCGGACCATGCCGGCGTCCTCGGGCTGCGAGAGCACCGTGTTGCCCTGGACGAAGCGGTCGTACTGGTCGGTGATCCAGGACTTCGAGGCCTGGTTCGGCGACGAGACCAGGGCCAGGACCTGCGCGCGGAGCTCCTCGGAGGTCTGCGGGCGGGGCAGCTTGCCCGCGTCGTCGGCCTGGAGCGCGTCCTGCCACACCGGGCGGGCGTACGGGCGGTGGTAGGTCGGGCCCTCGTGGGCGACGGTGCCCGGGGGCACGTCTACGATGAGCTCGCCGTGCCAGTAGATCTCCAGGTGGTCGCCCTCGGTCACCTCACCGATGACGGTGGCGATGACGTCCCACTTCTCGCAGATCTCCATGAAGCGGTCCACGTACTGCGGTTCGACGATCGCGCACATGCGCTCCTGCGACTCGCTCATGAGGATTTCCTCGGGCGAGAGCGTGGCGTCGCGCAGCGGGACGGTGTCGAGGTCGACGCGCATGCCGCCGGTGCCGGCGGAGGCGAGCTCGCTCGTGGCGCAGGAGAGCCCGGCGCCGCCGAGGTCCTGGATGCCCGCGACCAGCTTCTCCTTGAAGATCTCCAGGGTGCACTCGATGAGGAGCTTCTCCTGGAAGGGGTCGCCGACCTGGACCGCCGGACGCTTGGTCGGCTTCGTGTCGTCGAAGGTCTCCGAGGCGAGGACGGACACGCCGCCGATGCCGTCGCCGCCCGTGCGGGCGCCGTAGAGGATGACCTTGTTGCCGGGGCCGGAGGCCTTGGCGAGGTGGATGTCCTCGTGCTTCATGACGCCGATGCAGCCGGCGTTGACGAGGGGGTTGCCCTGGTAGCAGGCGTCGAAGACGACCTCGCCGCCGATGTTCGGCAGGCCGAGGCAGTTTCCGTAGCCGCCGATGCCCGCGACGACGCCCGGCAGGACGCGCTTGGTGTCGGGGTGGTCGGCCGCGCCGAAGCGGAGCGGGTCGACGACCGCGATCGGGCGGGCGCCCATGGCGAGGATGTCGCGGACGATGCCGCCGATGCCGGTGGCCGCGCCCTGGTAGGGCTCGATGTACGACGGGTGGTTGTGCGACTCGACCTTGAAGGTGACCGCGTACCCCTGGCCGACGTCGACGACTCCGGCGTTCTCGCCGATGCCGACGAGCATGGCGTCGTTCTGCGGCACCTTCTCGCCGAACTGCTTCAGGTGGACCTTGCTGCTCTTGTACGAGCAGTGCTCGGACCACATGACGGAGTACATGGCGAGCTCGGCGCCGGTGGGACGGCGGTCGAGGATCTCGCGGATCCGGGCGTACTCGTCCTCCTTGAGGCCGAGTTCCTTCCAGGGCTGGGAGGCGTCCGGGGTCTCGGTGGCGTTCTTGACGGTGTCGAGGCTCATGCGCTGACCAGCTTCTTCAGGACCGAGGTGAAGAACGGGAGGCCGTCGGTGCGGCCCGTCCCGATCAGCGGCTCGACCGCGTGCTCGGGGTGCGGCATGAGGCCGACGACGTTGCCCGCGGCGTTGGTGATGCCGGCGATGTCGCGCAGCGAGCCGTTCGGGTTCACGTCGACGTACCGGAAGGCCACGCGGCCTTCGGCCTCCAGTTCGTCCAGCACCCGCTCGTCGGCCACGTAGCGGCCGTCCATGTTCTTGAGCGGTACGGAGATCTCCTCGCCGGCGGTGTAGTCGCCGGTCCAGGCGGTCTCCGTGTTCTCCACCCGCAGCTTCTGGTCGCGGCAGATGAAGTGCAGGTGGTTGTTGCGGAGCATCGCCCCCGGCAGCAGGTGCGCCTCGGTGAGGATCTGGAAGCCGTTGCAGATGCCGAGGACGGGCATGCCGCCCCTGGCCTGCTCGATGATGCTCTCCATCACCGGCGAGAAGCGGGAGATGGCTCCGGCGCGCAGGTAGTCCCCGTAGGAGAAGCCGCCCGCGAGGACGACCGCGTCGACCTGGTGGAGGTCCTTGTCGCGGTGCCAGAGCGATACGGGCTCGGCTCCCGCGAGGCGCACGGCGCGCAGAGAGTCACGGTCGTCGAGCGTTCCGGGGAACGTGACGACTCCGATGCGAGTGGTCACCGTCAGGCCTCGACCTTCACGGTGAAGTCTTCGATGACGGTGTTGGCGAGGAAGGTCTCGGCCATCTTGTGGATGCGGTCGAGGGCGGCCTGGTCGACCGGTCCCTCCACTTCCAGTTCGAAGCGCTTCCCCTGGCGGACGTCGGCGATCCCTTCGAAGCCCAGGCGCGGCAGTGCACGCTGCACCGCCTGGCCCTGGGGGTCGAGGATCTCCGGCTTGAGCATGACGTCGACTACGACGCGTGCCACTGGCACTCCCGATGAGGTGGTTGGTGCGAAGGCGGTTCCCTCAGCGTACCTGGAGGAAATTTCTACGCGGGTAGATTTCTCTCTTGTATGATCCTCCACGCCGTTTCGGCTTCACCAACGCTTCGCAAAATCCGCCGGAAAACCACGCGCCCGGGATTGCGGCGGGACACGCGGAGATAATTAACTGGGCTTCGCAATGCAATGAGAATCGGGGTACAAAGGATTCCTCCGTCGCACCGGCATTTTCCGGTGCAACGGAGACGCCAGAAAGATGCATTCTTCCGATACATCCACACAGGCGACATCACCGCTCCGTCCGCGCACGTCAGCGGGAGCGGCGTCGCGCGAAGGGACCGATATCCGTGGCGCAGCGCGTAGTAGTCACGATCTCCGACGACATCGATGGCGGAGATGCATCGGAAACGGTCGTCTTCGGGCTGGACGGTAAGTCGTACGAGATCGACCTCAATGTGGCCAACGCAAAGAAACTCCGGAAGAGCCTGGCCCCCTTCGTGGCCGCCGGCCGCCGGCAGGCCCGCTCGGGGAAGACCTTCAAGCACACCGCCATCGCCCCCGACCCCGCAGTGGTCCGGGCCTGGGCCCGCTCCAACCAGCTCGACGTCCCGCCGCGCGGGCGCATCCCCAAGAAGGTCTACGAGGAGTACAACGCGGCTCACTGAGAGCCGATTTGCCATCCACCCCTACCGGTCCGCTAGTGTGTGGATCACGCCAAGGGGCGCGGCCGAGAGGCCGGACCCCGAAGTCGTGCGGGTGTAGTTCAGTAGCAGAACACCCCCCTTCCAGGGGGGAGGCGCAGTGTGCGATCCCTGTCACCCGCTCTGCTCGCTTTACCGACCACGGTTGTGGATCAGGTAGAGTGATGCACGCATCGCACGGCAGTTTTGTCGTGGGAAGCATGCGGACGTAGCTCAGTTGGTAGAGCACCACCTTGCCAAGGTGGATGTCGCGCGTTCGAGTCGCGTCGTCCGCTCAGCGTATGAAGGCCCCGGTCATCGACCGGGGCCTTTGTCGTATCTCCGGCGCATGTCCGCCGTATGTCCCGGGTTATCGGTGGCCTCCGAGATCCATGACAGGTGTCATGGCCGCCGCGGCCCGGGGCCCGCGAGACTGGGGCCATGAAACTCAGCGGCTGGTGGAAGAACCGCAGCAGCGCGGGGAAGGTCGAGCTGTACACGCGCTGGTCGTTCCACTTCTTCGTGGCCCTCGAGATCGTGTCGATCGGACTGGCCGTGCTGGGCTCGACGGGCGGAAAGGGCTCCCCGGTCGTGCCGGTCGCCCTCTTCCTCACGGTGTGCGCGCACTCCGTCCTCGTCGGCTTCCTCTCCGCCCGGTCGCTCGACTGGATCCTGGGGCGGCGCGAGCGCCCGGTGCGGCTCGCGGTCGCCGTCACCGCCCTGACCGCCGCCGCCACCCTGGGCGTCCTCGGCCTGCGGGCCGCCGGGTTCACCGGCGACCCGGCGACGGGCCCGGCCCTCCTCGCCGGAATGACCTGCTTCGCCAGCGGCACTCTCGTCCTGTGCCTGCCCAAGGTCCGCCAGATGCGCTACGTGGCACCGGCCGCGGCCGCCTACACGGCCCTGGCGTCCCTCGCCTTCGGCATCCCGGCCGGCGAGACCGCGGGGCTCGCCGTCGGAGTACTGCTGACCAGCGCCCTGATCAGCGCGGCCTGCGGATTCTCCGGCTGGCTGCTCGACACCGTCTACGAGCTGGACCGGGCCCGCGAGGTCCAGGCACAGCTCGCGGTGGCCGAGGAGCGGCTGCGGTTCGGCCGGGACCTGCACGACGTGATGGGCCGCAACCTCGCGGTGATCGCCCTCAAGAGCGAGCTGGCCGTACAGCTCGCGCGGCGCGAACGCCCCGAGGCCGTCGACCAGATGATCGAGGTGCAGCGGATCGCCCGGGAGTCCCAGAAGGAGGTCCGCGACGTGGTCCGCGGCTACCGCGAGGCCAACCTCGCGGTGGAGCTGGAGGGTGCGCGCGGAGTCCTGCACGCGGCCGGGATGGACTGCCTGGTCGAGTACGAACAGGGCGGCGAGCTGCCCGCCGAGGCCCAGTCGGCGCTCGGCTGGGTGGTGCGCGAGGCGACGACGAACGTGCTGCGGCACGGCGACGCCCGCAGCTGCGTGATCCGGCTGACTGCCGCCCCCTCGGGCGCGCTGACGCTGGTGGTGGAGAACGACGGGGCGCCCAAGGCCCCGGCCGGGCCGCCGGGCTCGGGGCTCGCGGGCCTGCGGGAACGGCTCGCGGTGCTGGACGGCACGCTGGAGGCCGGCCCGGTGGACGGTGGCCGGTTCCGGCTGCGGGCGCAGATCCCCGGCGCGGCGGCCGGTCCGATCCGAGAACTGGAGGCGCGGGCATGAGCCCCGTACGCGTACTGCTGGCCGACGACGAGCACCTGATCCGCGGCGCGCTCGCCGCGCTGCTGGGACTGGAGGACGATCTGCTGGTCGTCGCCGAGGCCGCCTCGGGGCCGGAGGCGCTCGCGATGGCGCGGGCCCACCGGCCGGACGTGGCCGTGCTGGACCTGCAGATGCCGGGGTCCGACGGTGTGAGCGTGGCCACAGCCCTGCGGGCCGAACTCCCCGACTGCAAGACCATGATCGTGACCAGCCACGGGCGGCCGGGCCACCTGAAGCGGGCCCTCGCGGCGGGCGTGCGGGCCTTCGCCCCGAAGACCGTCTCGGCGCAGCGGCTGGCCGAGCTGATCCGTACCGTGCACGCCGGAGGCCGTTACGTCGACCCGGAGTTGGCGGCCGACGCGATCAGCGCGGGCGACTCCCCGCTGACCGCCCGCGAGGCCGAGGTGCTGGAACTGGCGGGGGACGGGGCGCCGATCGCGGAGATCGCGGAGCGGGCCTCGCTCTCCCCGGGGACGGTACGCAACTACCTGTCCTCGGCGGCCACGAAGCTGGGCGCCGAGAACCGGCACACGGCGGTGCGTCTCGCACGGGCCCGGGGTTGGGTATAGTAGTTCTCGCGCTACGGCGCACCTGCGGACATAGCTCAGTTGGTAGAGCACCACCTTGCCAAGGTGGATGTCGCGCGTTCGAGTCGCGTTGTCCGCTCAGCAGTGAAGAAGCCCCGGTCCTCGGACCGGGGCTTCTTTCGTTTCCGGCCCGGGGACGCCCCCGGGCCGGAACGCGGATTCAGGCCCAGGTCAGGCCGGTGAGGCGCTCGTAGGCCTCGACGTAGCGGGAGCGGGTCTGCTCCACGACCTCCTGCGGGAGGGCGGGTGGCGGGAGTTCGCCCTTGGAGTCCCAGCCGGAGGCCGGGGAGGACAGCCAGTCGCGGACGTACTGCTTGTCGAAGGAAGGCTGGGCGTGGCCCGGCTCCCACAGGTCGGCCGGCCAGAAGCGGGAGGAGTCCGGGGTCAGCACCTCGTCGGCGGCGACCAGGTTGCCGTCCTCGTCGTAGCCGAACTCGAACTTGGTGTCCGCCAGGATGATCCCGCGGTCACGGGCGATGTCCCGGGCCCTGCCGTACACGGCGAGGGTGGTCCGGCGCAGCAGGGCGGCCGTCTCGGCGCCCTGGGTGCGGGCGACCTCTTCGTAGGAGACGTTCTCGTCGTGCTCGCCGACCTCGGCCTTGGCGGCCGGGGTGAAGATCGGGCCGGGCAGCTCGGAGCCGTCGACGAGGCCCTCGGGCAGGCCGAGGCCGCAGACCGTACGGGTCTTCTCGTACTCGGCGAGGCCCGAGCCGGTCAGGTAGCCGCGGGCCACGCACTCGACGGGGACCATGGCGAGGTTCCGGCAGACCAGGGCGCGGCCGGCCCAGTCGGCGGGGGCGCCGGCGGGCAGCTCGGTGCTGATGACGTGGTTCGGGACGATGTCCGCGAGCTGGTCGAACCACCACAGGGACAGCTGGGTCAGGATCCGGCCCTTGTCCGGGATCTCGGTGGGCAGCACCCAGTCGGCGGCGGAGATGCGGTCACTGGCGACCATGACGAGATGGCCGTCCTCGTCGCGGTAGAGGTCGCGGACCTTGCCGGTGTGGAGGTGGACGAGGCCGGGCACCTGGACCGGCTCGGGCTTTTCGACGAATCCGGGCACGGAGTCTCCCTGTGGTTCTGTACGAGCGCGCGGCCCATTCTCCCGCACCTGCCCGCCACCTCGGACAACGGGTCCGGTCAGTCCCTCTTGCAGATCCGGTCGAGGAGGTTGGCGGTGGCCCGCTGGACCCGCTCGTCCACGTGCCCGGGGCGGTCGAGGGCCGGGGACCAGGCGAAGGTGCCGGAGGCGAAGACGAGCGCGCCGCTGGGAGCCCGGTACAGGGAGGTCTCCTGATGGCGGCGGTGGCCGTCGCCGTCCTCGTACGGGGAGTGCGCGAGCAGGATCCGGCTCTGGTGCTCGGGGAGCTGCGTGCGCGGGAAGTACCGGTCGGCCTCGCCCGCGACCAGGCCGGGCAGTTCGTCGTTCTCGACGGCTCCGGTGGAGTCCCAGAGCCAGTGCGTGGCATTGCGCACGATGAGCGGCGCGGGCTCGGGGACCCGTCCCGCGTACTGGATGCCGAGGAGCTGCTGCTCCGGGCGGTCCACCTCGCGCCAGAGGCTGGGGCGGCCCGGACCGCGGCGTTTTCGGCAGGTCAGGAGCCGGTCGTCGACTCCGGAGGGCGAGGGGGAGAGCTCGACCTGCCAGTACATGGTGTTGGCGGAGAGGAAGACGAGCGAGGTCCCGTGGTCGCGGGCGCGCTCGACGGTGCGGCGCATGGGCCCGGACCAGTACTCGTCGTGCCCGGGGAAGACCAGGCCGCGGTAGCGGGTGGGGTCGACGCGGCCGGCGTGCAGATCGCGGGCGTCGGCATAGGCGAGGTCGTAGCCGTAGCGCTCGGCCCAGCGGATGAAGTCGTAGGCGTGGCCCACGTGCAGGGGCAGGCCCGCACCCGCGTAGGGGCGGTCGAAGGAGACGGTGATGGCGGCGTCGCGCTCGCCGAGCAGCCGGCCCTCCTCGTCCCAGGCGTGGTAGAGGCTCGCGCCCGTCCTGCCGTCCTCCGGGTAGAGGTTGTAGGCCTGCCAGGTGATGTCGGGCATCAGCAGCAGCAGATCGGCCGGGTGGTCGTCGCGCACCGTGAAGGGGATGTGCGAGCGGTATCCGTCGGCGGTCGTCAGGACCGCGACGTAGGCGCCGACGCTCCAGTACGAGGGGACCTGGAGCCGCCAGGACAGCCACCAGTGATGACAGGAGACGGTGCGGTCGGCGGTCAGCGGTGCGGGCTGGACGATGCCGGAGAGCCGGGGGCTGGTGGTGATCTTGGAGGCGCCGTCGCCGCCGTAGTGCCCGATGCGGTAGACGTCCACGGAGAACTGCTGGGGCGGATCCACGGTGATGTGGAAGTCGATGGCCTCACCGGGCGCGACGGCTCCGGTGGAGGTGAACCCCTTGATCTGCCGGTGCACGTCGTCGGCGGTGCGGGGGCCGCCCGCGCTCCGGGCGCGGGGGATCTGCTGCCCCGGCCCGGCGGCGACCGCCGGGTCCACGTACCAGGGCACGACCTGGCCGTTGTCGTCGTAGTAGAGCTCGCTCCCCCGGAGCCACGGCAGGGGGCCCTGGCCGAAGGGGTCGGTCACCGCGTGCGCGAGCGCACCCGACTCCCAACGCCTGATCTGCTCCGCACCCATACCCCTGCTCCCCTCCCTCGCTCCCCCGAACGCCGCGACCTGTCCCCAGCACATCACATAACGCACGCACTCCGTCACCGTTCGTCGCGAAAACTTCAACGGGGATCCCGGATCGCAACCGGGCCCGGCACGGCCCCGGGCGCCGCAGGGCCGCGGGGGCCGGAGGGGCTGGGCCGTCTCTTTCGGATCTTGTCGGCCGAGCCCGCGGCGTCCGGTGCCGTGCCCGGGCGTGCTGCCGGGGCGTTCGCGTACTGGGCGTACGTGGTCGCCCCGGCAGTGCGGCCGGGCGCGGTGCCGGGCGTCGCGGGCCCGGCAAGATCCGGAAGAGACGGCCTAGACCAGGCGGACCGGCTTCTCGGGGCGTACGCCGACCTCCGCGAGCCAGTCCCGCAGCGGGCCGGGATCCCGGTCCTCCACGAGCGACAGCACCGGTCCGGCGAGATCGGTCCGCCGCACCCCGGAGACCAGCAGGACCGGCCCGTCCAGCCAGTCCAGCCCGGGCTCGCCTCCCGCGGAGTCGACCGCGGCGCAGCACACCAGCGCCACGACGTGGTCCGCCAGCAGGTCCCGCCCGCTGCGCGGAGCCTCCAGCGGGAACAGCGGCAGTGCATCGGCCCCGCGGGCCGCGGCGGCGGCCGCGACGGGCACGGCCTCCCGCGCGAGGTCACCGCTCAGCCGGCCCGCCAGGGCGTCGGCATCGGCGTCCGCGAGGTGGTTCAGCACCCGCTCCACCGTGGAGGCGGCGGGCACCGACGCGGCCGACAGTCCGTCCAGGGCGGCCAGCAGGCGGGCCGCCTCGGTGCGCCACTTGCGGTCGACGACCTCTTCCGGATAGGCCGCCCAGTCCACCGGGGACCAGTCCGGGCCGGCCTCGGCCGGGCCGCCGTGGAACAGCCGCGCGGCCAGCAGCGAGGCGGCCTCGTCCACCGCACCCGGCTGGTCCAGCAGATCGCACGCCG
The DNA here is from genome assembly GCF_044454225.1 of Streptomyces sp. NPDC051563. NCBI lineage: Bacteria > Bacillati > Actinomycetota > Actinomycetes > Kitasatosporales > Streptomycetaceae > Streptomyces > Streptomyces sp. NPDC051563. The sequence goes on along the minus strand of NZ_JBITDL010000001.1, from coordinate 348,898 downwards.
GGCGCTCGCCCAGGCGCGAGGTGAACCCGTCGGCCAGCCGGTCGCGGCGGGACAGTTCGGTCAGTGCGGAGACCACGCCCGCATCCAGGTGGGCGGGCCAGCGGCCCATCCGCCAGGCGGGCAGGGCGACGCGGGTCAGCAGCCGGTCCCAGCCGGCGTACGCGAGCCCGACCTGCTCCTGGGCGGCGATGCGCAGCGCGTAGTCCACACCCTGTGCACGGTCCGAGGCGGCGGCGGCGACCCCGCGCTCCATTTCGGCGGCGTCCACCCGGCACAGCCGCAGCAGCAGCCGGGCGGGGGCGGCGATCCAGCCGAGGAAGGGCCGGCCGCCCACGTCTACGGCGGCGTCCAGGCCCCGTACGAATCCGCGCGCGTCGGCTATGTCGGGGTGCGCGGAGGGGCCCGTACCGGCGACGACGGGCGCGAGGACGGCCCGGAGTTCGGCGACCCTCATCCACCACAGGAACGGCGAGCCGATCACCAGTACCGGGGCGGCGCCGGGCTCGGACTCCGGGCCGCCGGCCGTACCGGATATGCGGCCGCGGGCACGGCGGTGCGCCGCGTGCGTGCGGTCCTCCAGCCAGCTGTCGCAGTCGGGGGTCAGGGCTATCGCGGAGGGCGCCGGAACGTCCATCCGGTCCGCCAGGTCCCGCACGAGCCGGTACAGATCGGGAGCGGCGGACTCCGACAGCGGCACGGTCGGGGTCATGGCGGGGCTCGCCCGCAGCACGACGGCGGCGAAGATCCCGCCGACGAGCAGGACGAAGGCGGCGACGGCGCACACGGCGAGGGTCACGGCCGGCCAGGGGTCACCGGCGAGCCGGCCCGTCGTACGGGCGCTCACCAGCACCACGGCCACGGCGGCGGGCAGCAGCCCGACGGCCAGCGCCCTGCTGCGCACACGCAGCACGGCCAAGGCACGGGAACGCGCGGACGGCGTACCCACTTCAGCGATCGAACCGGTTCCGGACACGGCCGGACCTCACCCCCTCTGCCATGCGGCGGCGTTGCTCACTCCCCCACTGTGACATCAGCCACTGACATCGCAATGCCGGTGGGCCATGTGCCGGAACGGGAGCCGCAATGCTTGCGCCGCACCATAGTTGGGGCACGGGCGGACGTCAGGCAGACCGGGTGACGATCACCCGATGGAATGGCTTTGGGTAAAGCTGGGTGCGTTCGAAAGCGGCTGGATGCACTCGCACGCGAGCATGCGCGCGGGCCCGGCCGCACCGAGTGCGCACCGGGCCCGCTGACACGTGAGAACCCAACAACCGGCCCTGCCCAGGCCTGGTCAGCCCTGTTCCGCGGCCTTCGCCGCGATGTCCGTGCGGTACTGCGAGCCGTCGAGCCCGATCCGCCCGACCGCCGTATACGCCCTGTCCCGGGCCTCCGCCAGGTCGGAACCGGTCGCCGTCACCGACAGCACGCGACCGCCCGCGCTGACGACGGCGTCGCCCTCGCTGCGGGTCCCGGCGTGCAGCACGTACGCGTGGGGGGCGTCCAGCTCGGCCACCTCGGCCAGGCCCGTGATGGGGTCCCCGGTGCGCGGGGTCTCCGGGTAGTTGTGGGAGGCGATGACCACCGTGACGGCCGCGTCCTCGCGCCAGCTGAGCGGGGGCAGGGTGTCCAGGGTGCCGTTGGCGGAGCCCAGCAGGACGCCCGCGAGCGGGGTGCGCAGCCGGGCCAGGACCACCTGGGTCTCCGGGTCGCCGAAGCGGGCGTTGAACTCGATGACCCGGGTCCCGCGCGAGGTGATCGCGAGGCCCGCGTAGAGCAGCCCGGAGAAGGGGGTGCCGCGGTGGCGCAGCTCGTCGACCGTGGGCTGCAGCACGGAGGCCATGACCTCGTCGACGAGCTTCGGGTCGGCCCAGGGGAGGGGCGAGTACGCGCCCATGCCGCCGGTGTTGGGGCCCGCGTCGCCGTCGAGCGCGCGCTTGAAGTCCTGCGCGGGCTGGAGCGGCAGCACGGTGACGCCGTCGGTGATGGCGAAGAGGGAGACCTCGGGGCCGTCGAGGAACTCCTCGATGACCACGCGGTCGCAGCCCAGCGCGTGGGCGCGGGCGGCGGCCCGGTCGTCGGTGACCACGACGCCCTTGCCGGCGGCGAGGCCGTCGTCCTTGACCACGTACGGGGCGCCGAAGGCGTCGAGGGCCTCGTCCACCTCGTCCGGGGTGGTGCAGACGTAGCTGCGGGCCGTCGGGACTCCGGCGGCGGCCATCACGTCCTTGGCGAAGGCCTTGGAACCCTCCAGCTGCGCCGCTTCGGCGGAGGGGCCGAAGACGGGGATGCCGGCCGCGCGCACGGAGTCGGCGACTCCGGCGACGAGTGGGGCCTCCGGACCGACGACGACCAGGTCGGCGCGGAGCTCGGTGGCGAGCCGGGCGACGGCTTCGCCGTCGAGCGGGTCGACGGGGCGGAGCTCGGCCACCTCGGCGATGCCGGCGTTGCCGGGAGCGCAGTACAGCGCGTTGACGTCGGAATCGAGGGACAGAGAGCGGCACAGGGCATGTTCGCGGGCGCCGCCGCCGATGACGAGGACCTTCACGCCATGAAGACTAGCCCGCGTTCCCGGATGCCCTTCGTGCGGGCACCCAAGTCGGACCCCCTAGTCGTTCGTATATTCCTCTACAACGGTGGCCCCGAGCTCGCGCACGATCAGGTCGTGTCCGCTCAGCGCCGTGTCGACGAGGTCCGGGTCGTCGGCCTCCGCCACGTCGTCCTCGGGGGCGACCGGCGGGGGCGCCTGGTGGGTGGGCGGCTGGTGCTGCTGGGACTGCTGCTGCTGGTACGACTGCTGCGGCTGCTGGGACTGCTGCGGCTGCTGCTGGTACCCCTGCTGGGGCTGCTGCGACTGCTGGGGCTGCTGGTACGACTGCTGGGGCTGCTGCGGGGCCTGCTGGGCCGGCGGCTGGTTGTAGGCGGGCGCGGGCGGAGCCCCGTAGGACGACGCGGACACGGGGGCCACGGGCTGGGCTCCGCCGCCGACCACGGCCTCGATCTTCCAGGTGACCTGGAACTGCTCGGCGAGCACCGCCTTGAGCACGTCCTCGCTGCCGCTGCTCGCGAAGTTGTCGCGGGCTCCGGCATTGGGGAAGCCGAGCTGGAGGGTGGTGCCGTCGAAACCGGCCACCTGGGCGTTCTGGCTGAGCAGGATCCAGGTGAAGCGGCGGCGGTTCTTGACGGCGTCCAGGACGGCCGGCCACATCGCCTGGATCTGCCCCGCGCCGGCGGCCATGCCGGGGGACGGGGCGGCGGGCGCCGCCGGAGCGGAGCCCTGGGAGGACGGCGCGGGGGCCGCCGGGGGAGCGGCGGCCACCGGGGCGCCGGGGGTGGCCGCACCGGGCCAGGCACCCGCGGCGGGGGCGGCGGCCGGAGCCGGGGCGGACGCCGGGGCCGCGGGGGCGCCGGGGGTCGCGGCGCCGGGCCAGGCACCGGGAGCGCCGCCGCCGGGCTGCGCGGCTCCGGGCCACGCCCCGGGGGCGGCGGCCGGGGCCGCGGGGGCGGCCGCCGGCTCGGGCGGGGCCACGGGGGCCTGCTGCGCGGGAGCCTGCTGCGTAGGAGCCGTGGCCTGGTGCGCGGGAGCCTGGTGCGCGGGAGCCTGGTGCACCGGGGCCTGGTGCACCGGGGCCGGCGGCGCGGGGGTCCGTACCGCCGCGGGGGCCATCGCCTGGGCCTCCGGCCCGGGCACGTAGCCCATGGCGGGCGCCGCGGCGAAGGCAGCGGCGGCGGAGGCCGCGCCGCCGCGCTCCAGCCGGTCGAGCCGCGCCTGCACCGAACGCTCGTCGTCGAAGGCGGCGGGCAGCAGCACGCGGGCGCAGATCAGCTCCAGCTGCAGCCGGGGCGAGGTGGCTCCGCGCATCTCGGTGAGACCCGTGTTGACCAGGTCGGCGGCCCGGGACAGTTCGGCCGCCCCGAAGACGGAGGCCTGGTCCTGCATCCGCTCGACCACGTCGGCGGGGGCGTCGATGAGCCCCTTCTCGCGGGCGTCGGGCACGGCGGCCAGGATCACCAGGTCGCGCAGCCGCTCCAGCAGGTCGGCGACGAAGCGGCGCGGGTCGTTGCCGCCCTCCACCACCCGGTCCACGATCTCGAAGGCCGCGGCCCCGTCCCCGGCGGCGAACGCGTCCACGACGGCGTCGAGGAGGGTCCCGTCGGTGTACCCGAGGAGCGAGGTGGCCATGGCGTACGTCACACCCTGCTCGGCGGCGCCGGCCAGCAGCTGATCCATGACGGACATGGAGTCACGGACGGATCCGGCTCCGGCGCGCACGACGAGCGGCAGCACGCCCTCCTCGACGTGGGCGCCCTCGCGGCCGCAGACCTCGCCGAGGTAGTCCCGCAGGGTGCCGGGGGGCACGAGCCGGAAGGGGTAGTGGTGCGTCCGGGACCGGATGGTGCCGATGACCTTCTCGGGCTCGGTCGTGGCGAAGATGAACTTGAGGTGCTCCGGCGGCTCCTCGACCACCTTCAGCAGGGCGTTGAAGCCCGCCGGGGTGACCATGTGCGCCTCGTCGATGATGTAGATCTTGTACCGGCTGGAGGCGGGCCCGAAGAAGGCCTTCTCGCGCAGGTCGCGCGCGTCGTCCACACCACCGTGCGAGGCCGCGTCGATCTCGATGACGTCGATGGACCCCGGGCCGTTGCGCGCGAGGTCCTTGCAGGACTGGCACTCCCCGCAGGGGGTGGGCGTGGGGCCCTGCTCGCAGTTCAGGCAGCGGGCGAGGATGCGCGCGCTGGTGGTCTTGCCACAGCCTCGCGGCCCGCTGAACAGGTACGCGTGATTGACCCGGTTGTTGCGCAGGGCCTGCATCAGCGGGTCAGTGACATGCTCCTGCCCGATGACCTCGGCGAAGGACTCGGGGCGGTAGCGGCGGTACAGCGCAAGGGACGACACGTATACGAGGTTATCCGGGCCCACCGACAACAGTGGCCCGCAGAGCGCGCGGACGCCCGGCGGCCCGGCCGGCCCGACCCGTCCCGGAACGCAAAGCGCCCCCCACGCACCCGCCAGAGCCCACTTACCCTTGCTGCCTTCCGGCCCTGGGGGAGTTGGGTGAGATAGCGCCACGTGAGGGGCTGGCCCCACCCTAGCGGATGGAGGGCCCCGGAATCGAGCCGGACCCCGAGCCGGACCCCGAGCGGACCCGACCCGGACCTCCGCGCGGGTCCGCCCGACGATCACGTTCGCGAGCACCCCTCAACGTCTTGTATTGTTTGCCGCGGAGGATTCGCCTAGTGGCCTAGGGCGCACGCTTGGAAAGCGTGTTGGGGGCAACCCCTCACGAGTTCGAATCTCGTATCCTCCGCCATTGCTCTCACCGGGCAATAAGTCGAAGGGCCCCGCTGCTTGCAGCGGGGCCCTTCGACTTTCCCCGGGGCCTCCGGGATTCTTCCCGGGGTCTTCCCCTCCCCCAGCCCCACCCGCCTCCTCCCACCGCCCCGCAGGCGAGGAACCGCATGGTCGTCCACACCGCCGTTCCGCTCGGCGTCGAGGCCCCGAGGGCCGACGGGCGGGTCTGGTACGCCGCCTACGGCTCCAACATGCACGCCGCCCGGCTGGCCGCCTACATCGCCGGCGGGACACCGCCCGGCGCGGCGCGCTCCTATCCCGGCTGCCGGGACCGCCGGACGCCGGAGCGGTCGATCGCCGTCCGGCTCGACGGATGCCTCTACTTCGCCACCGAGTCCCCGGTGTGGACCGGGGGCAGGGGTTTCTACGATCCTTCGGCGCCGGGCAGCCTGCTGGGGCGCGCCCACCTCGTGACCGTCGGCCAGGTGTCGGACATCGCCGCGCAGGAGATGTACCGGGAGCCGGGGACCGACCTCGACCTCGCGAGGGTGCTGCGCGACGGCCGCGACACGGCGGGGGCCGGCCGGTACGAGACCCTGGTCTGCCCGGGAACGGTCGAAGGCATCCCCGTGCTGACCTTCACCGCCCCGTGGTCGCTGCGCGACGTCGAGCCGCGCCCGCCGTCCGCCGCGTACCTGCGGCACCTGGCCGGCGGCCTGCTGGAGTCGGGGCCGTGGCGGGAGCGGGAGATCTCCGACTACCTGTCCGCCTGCCCGGGCGCGAGCGGCCACTGGACACCGCGGCAGGTCCTCGACCTGCTCGCGGAGCGGGGCGGCGGCGGCCTTTAGCGTGGTGCCATGGACACGGCACAGGAGCCCACGGCTCAGCGGCTCACGGAACGCGAGCTCACGGAACGGGAGCACGCCGAACCGGAGCACGCCGAACGCGAGCTCACGGAACGGGAGCACGCCGCGCGGGAGTTCGAGACCCACCGGCCGCGGCTGTTCTCGCTGGCGTACCGGATGCTCGGCTCGGCGGCCGAGGCCGAGGACGCCGTGCAGGACGCGTACCTGCGCTGGCACGGGGCCGAGCCCGGCCGGGTGGCCGTGCCGGGCGCGTGGCTGGCCAAGGTGGTCACCAACCTGTGCCTGAACCGGCTCGGCTCCGCCCGGGTGCGGCGCGAGGAGTACTTCGGGCCCTGGATCCCGGAGCCGGTGGAGACCGGTTCCGGAGTGCTGGGTCCCATGGAGACGGCGGAACAGCGGGACGCGGTGTCGTTCGCCGTGCTGACGCTGATGGAGCGGCTGTCGCCGCCCGAGCGGGCCGCCCTGGTGCTGCGCGACGCCTTCGACTACAGCCACCGGGAGATCGCGGGCGTCCTCGACTGCTCGGAGGCGAACGCGCGCCAGCTCTACCGCCGGGCCGGGCAGCACCTGGCCGACGGCCGGGCCCGGTTCACCAGCTCGCGCGAGCAGGACGACGAGCTGCTCGCCCGGTTCCTGGCCGCCGCGTCCGGGGGCGCGATGGACCGGCTGGAGCAGCTGCTCTCCGAGCAGGTGGTCGTCTGGTCGGACGGCGGCGGCAAGGCGAGCGCGGCCAGACGACCGGTGGCCGGACGGGACAACGTGGCCCGTTTCCTGGTCGGACTCTTCTCCAAGTGGGTCAACGGCACGGAGATCTCCTTCGCCGAGGTGAACGGCGTGCCGGCGGTGGTCGGCCGGGCGGACGGCGAGCTGACCGCCTTCGGGGCGCTGGAGCTCGGCGAGGGCGGGATCACGGGCGTCCGGCTCGTGCTGAACCCGGACAAACTCGCCTTCCTCGCGACGCAGCTCCACGACCTGTCACAGAACGGCTGACCCGTCGGTTCTTCATCGGTGACGGCCGCCGCGACGGCGGCCGCAGCATCGGCGGGAAAGGCCGGAACTGATGGAGAACGACACGATCATGGTGACCGGGGCGACGGGGATGCTCGGCCGCGAGGTGCTGGAACGGGTCCGCCGCACCGGCCGCCCGGTCCGTGCGATCACCCGCAGGACGGCGCTGCCGGACGACGCCGGGGTGGACTGGTACACCGGCGACCTGGCCAGCGGGACCGGGCTCGACGAGGCGCTCGCGGGCGTCCGTACGGTCATCCACTGCGCGAGCGACATCCGGCACTTCGAGAACGACCTCCCCGGCTTCCGGCACCTGCTGGAAGCCGGGAAGCGGGCCGGGGTCGAGCACGTCGTCAACATCTCGATCGTCGGCGTCGACCGGATCCCGTACCCGTACTACCGGGTCAAGCTGGAGGGCGAGGAACTGCTCGCCTCCTCGGGGACCGGCTGGACCAACCTGCGCGCCACCCAGTTCCCGGCGCTGCTCGACTTCGCCCTCGGCGCCCTGTCCAAGCTCCCGGTGGTCCTCGTCCCCTCCGGCACCGACTGCCAGCCGGTCGACCCGGGCGAAGTGGCGGACCGGCTGGTCGAGCTGGCCCTCGGCGCCCCGGCCGGCCGGGTACCCGACTTCGCCGGCCCGGCCGTGCACCCCGCCACCCGCCTCGCCCGGGACTGGCTGCGCGCCGCCGGCAAGCACCGCGTCGTCCTGCCCGTCCGGGTCCCCGGCAAGGTCGGGGCCGCCTGGCGCGCCGGCCGTCTGACCGCCCCCGGGAACGCGGTAGGCCGGCGCACCTGGGAGGAGTACCTCGCCGAACGGTTCGCCCGCTGACGGGCACGGGCGGGCCGACGCGCATGGTCGGGCCGACGCGGACGGGCGGGCCGACGCCGAGGGATCGGCGGACGCGGACGGATCGGCCGACGCGGGCGGTACGGCGGATCGGCGGATCGGCGGATCGGTGCGGCGGCTGGACGTGCGGGGGGACAGACCGGCACATACCGTTTCCCGAGACGGCCGAGGAGGTGTGGATGGACTGGCTCCGGAACGAGATCTTCCGGCCCTACCCCGAGCTGCTGATCTTCCTGACCATCGCCGTCGGCTTCCTGCTCGGCCGCATCCGGTACAAGTCCATCGCCCTCGGCGCCGTCACCGGATGCCTCGTGGCCGGTCTGGTCATCGGCTCCCAGGCCAAGGTCGAGATCGACGGTCCGATCAAGTCCGTCTTCTTCCTCATGTTCCTCTTCGCCCTCGGCTACGACGTCGGCCCGCAGTTCTTCCGCGCCCTGCGCAAGGACGGACTCCCCCAGGTCGTCCTCGCCCTGATCGTCTGCGGCACCGGACTCGCCGCCGCCTGGGCCTTCGCCACCCTCGCCGGGTACGGGACCGGCCTCTCCGCCGGTCTGCTCGGCGGCGGCCTCACCCAGTCCGCCGTCATCGGCGTCGGCTCCGACGCCATCGCCCACCTGCCCGGCGTCAGTGCGGCCGAGGCCCGGGACCAGTCCCACCTGATCGCCGTCGCCTACGCGGTCACGTACCCCCTCGGAACGGTCCTGCCCGCGCTGCTCCTCGCCGGGATCCTGCCCCGCCTGCTGCGGCGGGACCTCGCGGAGGAGAGCGCCGTGCTCGCCGCCGACCTGGAGGCCGCCGAGGACGACCCCGACGCCGGGGAGGGCTACTACAAGCACGTGCTGCGCGCGTACGCCGTCGACGTCGAGGCCTTCGCCGGACGCACGATCGGGGACTTCGAGGCGGAGCAGAAGGCCGCCGGGCGGCGGCTCTACATCACCCGGCTGCGCCGCGGCGGGGAGATCCTGGAGCACACCGCGGCCACCCGCGTCGAGATCGGGGACATCCTGGCCGTCAGCGCGGTCCGCGGCGACCTCGTCGCGTACGACGCGCGCACGCACATCGGGATGGAGACGGACGACTTCGAGCTGCTCGCCTACCGCACCGAATCGCTGCACGTGGTCATCACCGACCGGAACCTCAGCGGACGCACCATCCGCACCCTGCGGCACGAGGAGTTCATGCCGGGCGTCTTCGTCGACGAGCACTGGCGGGCCGGCGCCGACCTGCGGGTGCGCCTCGACAGCACCGTGGAGCGGGGCGACACCCTCGTCCTCACCGGCCCGCGCAGCCGGGTGGAAGCGGCCGCGGCCGTGCTGGGCAAGCCGGTGCCGACCAGCTTCGCGACGGACATGGTGTGGATCGCCCTCGGGCTCTTCCTAGGCGGCTGCCTCGGCATCCCGGCGCTGCACGCGGCAGGTGCACCGCTGTCGCTGTCCACCTCCACCGGGGCGCTGCTGATGGGGCTGGTCTTCGGCTGGATCCGCAGCAAGTACCCGACGTACGGGAACCTGCCCTCGGCGGCGCAGTGGCTGATGGGCACGCTCGGGCTGTGCGTGTTCGTCACGGTCGTCGGCCTCAACGCCGGCCCGAGCTTCGTCCCGGGCCTGCGCGAAGCCGGCTGGCCGCTGCTGCTCTGGGGCGCCGCCGTGACGACCGTGCCGCTGCTGACCGGATTCGCCTACGGGCACTTCGTGCAGCGGCTCCCCCTCCCGATCCTGCTCGGCGCCCTGGCCGGAGCCCAGACCACGACGGCCGCCCTGGGCGCCCTGACGGAACGCGCACGCAGCCAGATCCCGGCCCTGGGCACGACGGTCCCGTACGCCCTGGGCAACGTCCTGCTGACGATGTGGGGGTCGGTGATCGTACTGCTGCGGCGGTAGGAGGCCCTCGGTGAAAGCTTCCCTGAAAGATACCTTGAAAGATACAATCGACATCCGAGTTGATATCAACGGAGGTGTCTCGTGAGCAGAACCGTGATCGACCTCGACGACGAGCTGCTTGCCGACGTCGCACAGGCGCTCGGCACCAGCACCAAGAGGGACACCGTGAACACCGCCCTGCGCGAGGTGCTGGAGACCAGGCGGCGGGCCCTGGCCCTGACCCGGCTCCGTGCAGCCGCCGCCGATGGCGCCTTCGACCTGGACCTTCTTGACGACAAGGGGAACTACCGGCGGTGAGCGCTGCCCAATTCCTCATCGACACGAGCGCGTTGGCCCGGCTCATGTGGGGTGACGCCGAACAGTACGGGTGGGACCAGGCCGCGGCAGCCGGGCTCATCGCCACCTGTCCGATCACCGAGCTGGAGTTCTTCTACAGCGCCCGGTCCGCCGAGGACCGCATCCGAGGCATCGAGGAAATGCGTCGGCTGTTCGGCTGGGTGCCGGTCGACGACCGCGCCTACACCCGGGCCTGGCAGGTACAGGAACTGCTGACCCGGCGGGGACAGCACCGCAGCGCCGGCGCCGTGGACCTCGTCGTCGCCGCGACCGCGGAACTGCAGGGACTGACCCTCCTGCACCGCGACCGCGACTTCGAGTGCATCGCGGCGGTCACTGGCCAAGCCCTCCAGTGGTACGGACCGGCCGCTGACAAGTAGGAACAGCGGCCGGACGGCCTAGCCGTGGGGAATCAGGGCCACCGGGCTGTGGGCGTGGTGGGCCGCCGCGTGGTCCGTGGGGCCCATGCCGTGGAGGGGGCGGTGGTGGCGGCGGCCCACGACCAGGAGGTCGGCCCCCGCGGACTCCTGCAGCAAGAGCTCCGCCGGATCTCCGGCACGGGTCACGCACGTGGCCGCCACCCCCGGGTGGCGGGCGCCAGCCGCGGCCACCGCCGCTTCGAGCGGCTCCGGGGCGGCCGGGCCCCCGGGCACGGCGTGCAGGGCGCGCAGCGGGAGGGCGTGCCGCGCCGCCCAGGCGTACGCGAAGTCGAGGACCGCGGCGTAGTCGCCCGCCGGGTCCACCCCGACGACGACCCCGCGTCCGTGCGGCGCGTGCTCGGCGGGTTCCCGTACCAGGACGACGGGGACCTCGGCGCGCCCCGCGACGTGCAGCGCGGTGGAGCCGAGCCGCGGAACGACGTGGTGTTCCTCGCCGCCGGCGCCGAGCACGATCAGCCCGGCGTTCGACCGGGCGGCCGCCCGCGGGATCTCGTTGCCCGGTCCGCCCTCGGCGGTGGACGCGTCCACGGTCAGGCCCCGGTGGGCGGTGCGGAGTTCCTCGGTGAAGGCGGAGAGCACGGTCCGCGCCGCGGACTCGTTCGCGCCGAGCACGGGCTGGAACTCCGGGGAGATCGGCTGGACGGTCGGCCAGGCGTGGCCCACGTGGAGCAGCCGCAGCGGCGCCCCGGCCGCGAGGGCCTCGCGGGCGGCCCACCGGGCGGCGGCGAGGCTCCGGGGCGAGCCGTCGAACCCGACCAGCACCGGGAGGACGGGGAGGACGGGGAGGTCGGGGAGGTCGGGAGGGGTGGGCTGGGCTGACGGGACGGACATCGGCGGCACCCTTCGTTCACATGGCCCGTTCGCGTGGCTTTCGCCTGCTTTGGCGGTTTGTGTTCGCCCTTACGACGCTACGCCCCTCGGGGTGTTTGTCCGGTGCGGGAGGTCCGGGAGGTCCGGGAGATCCGGGAGCCGCTCCGACCGGCCTGCCAGGGCCGGACAGCCCCTACGCTTTCGGGCGTGCCGTCGTACTCGATAGGGCAGGCTGCCGGTCTGCTGTGCGTGAGCCCCGAAACCGTCCGCCGCTGGGCCGACGGGGGGCGGCTGCCCGCCCGGCGGTCGCCCGACGGGGTCCGGACCGTCGACGGGGCGGCCCTCGCCGCCTTCGCCAAGGAACGGGCCGCCGGTCTGCATCCGGTGCCGGAGAAGGGCGCGGCCACGTCCGTGCGCAATTCCTTCGCCGGGATCGTCACCGCCGTCCGGGTCGACGAGGTCGCGGCCCTGGTCGAGGTGCAGTCGGGCCCGTACCGGCTGGTCTCCGTGGTGACCCGGGAATCGGTGGAGGAGCTCGGCATCGCGGTCGGGGTCAGCGTGACGGCCCGGGTGAAGTCCACGGACGTCCACATCGACCTGGCCTTCTGACCGGCCAGCCGCAAAAAGGCCCCGCCGGCTAGCAGCGCAGTGCCGCGTACAGGTCCAGCTTGTGGTCGAGGCGCGACAGGTCGCGGCCGGTCAGCGCCTCCACCCGCTCGATCCGGTAGTGGACCGTGTTCACGTGCAGGTGCAGCGCCTCCGCCGTGCGCGTCCACGAGCAGTTGTTCGCGAGGAACACCTCCAGGGTCTCGCGGAGCATCCCGTCCCCGAGCGAGCCCAGCGTCCGCGTCCCGAACACCCCGCGGACCTCCGGCGGGACCCCGGACAGCAGCTCGGCCAGGGTGTCCAACTGCTCGACCCCGCGGACCGCGACCGTCTCGTCGGCCGCCGTCAGGGCGAAGCGCGCCTGGCACAGTGACGCGCGTAGCCCCTCCGCCGAAGCCGTCCGCGCGCCCACGCCGAGCCGCAGGTCGGCCCCCGGCTCGGCGCACGCCTGGAGCAGCGGCCATACGGCGCGCAGCCGGTCGGCGAGATCGGCGGCGGTCCCGCCCGCGGCGCCCGCCCCGGCATCGGCTCCGTCGGGGCCCTCGTACAGCACCGCCCCGCCCGGGCCCGCCGCCCACCGGGCACCCTCCAGGTGCCCCAGCGCCTCCGCCAGGGCGTCCCCGTCGGTCGCGGTCACCACGCGGTACGGGCCTCCCGCGGGCAGTCCGGCCGTCTGGAGGGCGGCGGCGAGGAGGTCCGGTTCGGCCTCGGCCGCCACCAGGGCGAGCAGGTCGCGTCCGGCGTCCCGGCGCGCGGCCACCCGGCGGGCCGTGCCGTCGCGGTACTGGGCGAAGACCTCGGCGATCTCGTGGAGCACCCGCGGCGGCGCCGCGTCCGCGTCCGGGACGTGCAGCAGCCAGGCGTCGTAGGGGGAGCTCTCGGCCTCGACTCCGAGCGAGACCCCGCCCTTCGCGGCGGAGGCGGCCCGCTGCGCCGGGATCGCGGGCGCGGACGCGGTACGGGCCACCGTGCGGCCGCTCGTGGTCAGCAGGTAGCAGGGCAGCCGGCCCAGGTGCGCGCACGCCCGGTCCAGCAGCTCGGCCGGCCCGGCCCCGCCCTCAAGGAGCCGGCTGAGCTCGCTGCGCACGTTCTCGGGAAGCGCGAAGTGCCGGGTCGGGCGGCGGCTGAGGTCGCCCCACTGGCGCAGGTACACCGCTTCGGTGACGGCCCGGAAACTGGTCCGCGCGGGCACCGCCACCAGCGGCATCCGGTGGGCCCGGCAGGCGGCGACGAGTTCCTCGGGCACCCCGCCGTGGGTCTCCTCCCCGGCCAGCAGCGCCCGCGCTCCGGCGTCCGCGAGGGCGGCGACGAAACGGTCGGTCCTGGCGGCGGCGGAGGCCCCCGGACGCCACCACACGAGGCCGCTGAGCACCAGCTCGCCGGGGCCCAGGAACCGGCCCGGGTCCTCCAGGTCGGTGGCGGTCACCCCGCTGACCTCCTGGCCGAGAAGGGACTGCTCGCCCCACAGCAGGGTGAGGCCGAGGTTGTCGGACTGGAGTAGGTCGAGGACATGCATGGCGGGGACTCCTTGCGGCGGGTGGCAGCCCACAATCGCGAGGCGAATATGAGGATTGCCATGGTAAATGCAAGGGCAACCCTTCGAACAGCCTCTTGGATGATTCACCAGGGACGCCCCGTCGGCCCTGGTGTTTTTCCGTGCCGGGGACCAGTCGTCCCCGACCCCGGCCCGTTGTTTCACTGAGCTGGACGACGAAAAGCGATCAAAACAGCGAGACGACGACGGAAAGGATGGCGGGAAATGGACCTCAATACGGTGCTCGACGTACGCGACGCACGCCGCCGCGAACCCTGGCGTCCGGGTGACGCCTGGCTCGGTGGCGGGACGTACCTCTTCTCCGAGCCCCAGCCCCACATCCGCCGTCTCGTCGACCTCTCCCGGATGGGCTGGCCGCCGCTGTCCTGGCAGCCCGACGGCTCCCTCGACATCGCCGCCACCTGCACCATCACCGAGCTGTCCCGCTTCGCCCGGACCCTGCCCACCACGGCCGCACCGCTCTTCGAACAGTGCTGCCGGGCCTTCCTCGCCAGCTTCAAGATCTGGAACATGGCGACCGTCGGCGGCAACCTCTGCAACGGCCTCCCCGCCGGCCCGATGGTCTCCCTGACCGCCGCCCTCGACGGCACCGTCCTGCTCCAGGGCCAGGACGGCTCCACCCGCCGCATGCCCGTCACCGAGTTCATCCGCGGAGCCGGCGTCAAGGACCTGCGCGACGGCGAGCTGCTGCGCTCGATCCGGCTCCCCGCCCGCGCCCTGGACTCCCGTACTGCCTTCCGGCAGGCCTCCCTCTACGGTCTCGGCCGCTCCGGCGCCCTCGTCATCGGCGCCTACGACCCCCAGGACGGCTCCCTCGCCGTCACGGTCTCGGCCGCCACCACCCGCCCCTTCCGGTTCTGGTTCGCGCTGCCGCCCACGGCCGCCGAGCTGCGCCGGACCATCGACGACACCGTCCGGCCCGACGAGTGGTACGACGACATCCACGGACTGCCCGCCTGGCGGCGTCACATGGGCCTGCGCCTCGCGGAGGAGGTCCGCCGCGAACTGACCGGCGACGACGCTCCGGAGGGACCGCGATGACCCAGAGCAGCAGCGGCAACAGCAGCGGCTACGAGATCGACATCAACAGACAGCGGTTCACCGAGGAGCCCCGCCCCGGCCAGTGCCTGCGCACCTACCTCCGCGACCGCGGCTGGTTCGGCGTGAAGAAGGGCTGCGACCAGGGCGACTGCGGAGCCTGCACGGTCCACGTCGACGGGCAGCCCGTCCACAGCTGCCTCTACCCGGCCGTACGCGCCGAGGGCCGCGCCGTCACCACCGTCGAGGGGCTCTGCTCGCCCGGCGGCGAACTCCACCCCGCCCAGCAGCAGTTCCTCGACGCCCAGGGCTTCCAGTGCGGCTTCTGCACCGCCGGATTCCTGATGACCACCTCCGCCCTCCAGGCCGAGCGGGGCACCGCCCACGACGACGGCAAGCTCGACGACCTCCCCCGCGCCTTCAAGGGCAACATCTGCCGTTGCACCGGCTACCGCGCCATCGAGGACGCCGTACGCGGTGTGAAGCACGTCGAAGCCCCCGAGGCGGGCCAGGCCGTCGGCAAGTCCCTCGGCGCACCGGCCGGCCCGCAGGTGGTCACGGGCACGGCCCGCTACACCTTCGACGTCAGCGTCCCCGGCCTGCTCCACATGAAGCTGCTGCGCTCCCCGCACCCGCACGCCCGCATCGTCTCCATCGACACCACGGACGCCCTCCAGGTCCCCGGCGTGCACGCGGTCCTCACCCACCACGACGCCCCCGACCACCTGTACTCCAGCGCCCGGCACGAGCACCCCACCGAAGACCCGATGGACACCCGCGTCCTGGACGACGTGGTCCGCTTCGTCGGCCAGCGCGTGGCGGCCGTCGTCGCCGACTCCGAGCAGGCCGCCGAGGAGGGCTGCCGCCGCGTGGTCGTCACGTACGAGGAACTCCCGTACGTCATCGACCCGGAGCAGGCCATGCTGCCCGGCGCGCCCGTCCTGCACCCCAAGGGGCCCGAGTCGGGGATCTTCCGCGCCGAGAACAACGTGTGCGGGGAGGTCCACAACACCATCGGCGACATGGAGAAGGGGTACGCGGAGGCGGACCTCGTCTACGAGGAGACCTTCCAGACGCAGCGCGTGCAGCACGCCAGCCTGGAGACCCACGGCAGCGTCGCGTACTTCGAACCGAAGGAGGAGGGCGACGGCGAGCGCATCACCGTCCGCTCCTCCACCCAGGCGCCGTTCCTGACCCGGCGGGCCCTGTGCGCCCTCTACGGCCTGGGCGAGGACGAGGTCCGCGTCGTCGCCGGCCGCGTGGGCGGCGGGTTCGGCGGCAAGCAGGAAATGCTGACCGAGGACATCGTGGTCCTCGCCGCCCTGAAGCTGCGGCGCCCGGTGAAACTCGAGTTCACCCGGGCCGAGCAGTTCTACGGGGCCACCACCCGCCACCCCTTCAAGATCACCGTCAAGATCGGCGCCAAGAAGGACGGCACGCTCACCGCGCTGCGCATCCGGGTCCTGTCCAACACCGGCGCCTACGGGAACCACGGCCCGGCCGTCATGTTCCACAGCGTCGGCGAGTCCTTCGCGGTCTACAAGGCGCCCAACAAGGAGGTGGAGGCGTACTCCGTCTACACCAACGGCGTACCGGCGGGCGCCTTCCGCGGCTACGGCCTCGGCCAGGTCCTCTTCGCCGTCGAATCGGTCATGGACGAGCTCGCCGTCCGGCTCGGCATGGACCCCCTCGCCCTGCGCGAGAAGAACGTCATCGGCCCCGGCGACCACATGGTGACCCCGATCGGCCACGAGGAGGACCTCTTCATCGCCTCGTACGGCATGAAGCAGTGCATGGACGTCGTCCGCAAGGCCATCGCCCAGGACCGCAGCCACGAGGACGTGCCCGAGGGCTGGCTCACCGGCCAGGGCACGGCGGTCGCGATGATCGCGACCGGCCCGCCCGGCGGCCACTACGCCGACGCCCGGATCAGCCTGCTGCGCGACGGCACGTACGACATCGCGGTGGGCACGGCCGAGTTCGGCAACGGCACCACCACCGTCCACAAGCAGATCACCGCCGGTGCGCTGAACACCACGGTGGACCGGATCACCGTCCGCCAGTCGGACACGGACGTGGTCCGCCACGACACCGGCGCCTTCGGGTCGGCCGGCACGGTGGTGGCGGGCAAGGCCGTGATGCTGGCCGCCGACTCCCTCGCGGAACGCCTCAAGACCTTCGCGGCCCGCCACACGGGCGTGGCCCGGCACCTGTGCACGCTGGGGGCCGAGGCCTTCGTCTGCGCGGGCCGGACCGTCACCCTCAAGGAGCTCTACGAGGCCGCGTACGACAAGGGCAAGCTCGAAGAGATCGCCGCCGACGGCCACTGGGGCGGCTCCCCCCGCTCCGTGGCCTTCAACGCCCAGTGGTTCCGGATCGCCGTCGACCCGGACACCGGCGAGATGAAGATCCTGCGCTCCGTCCACGCGGCCGACGCCGGCAAGGTCATGAACCCGATGCAGTGCCGCGGCCAGGTCGAGGGCGGCGTGGCCCAGGCACTGGGCGCCACCCTCTTCGAGACGGTACGGGTGGACGACCGCGGGGAGGTCACCACGGCCGCCTTCCGCCGCTACCGCCTCCCGCAGTACGCGGACGTCCCGCGCACCGAGGTCCACTTCATGGAGACCTCGGACTCCATCGGCCCGCTCGGCGCCAAGTCCATGTCCGAGAGCCCCTTCAACCCGGTGGCCCCCGCCTTCGCGAACGCCCTGCGCGATGCGACCGGGATCCGCTTCACGGAGATGCCGGTCACCCGGGACGTGGTCTGGCAGAAGATCCACGAAGCGGGCGGCCGGCCCTGAAACGCCGGTGGGGCAGCTCCGGCGGAGCTGCCCCACGGAATTCGGTGCGCGGCGGGGGGGGGCTAGCCCTGCGTGAAGTAGCCGAGGAGGTCGGTGATCACGTGGTTGGGGCCGCCGTGGCTGTTGAAGATGCTGACCTTGCCGCCGGGGCCGACGGGGGTCGTCACGTGGTTCGGGACGGTGATGCCCGGCAGCGTGTTGAGGCTGCTCGCGCCGGGGCGGGTGGCTCCGAATCCGTACGCGGTGAGGAAGCCCGGGCCGTTGGAGTCGGTCGCGGTGATGTTCAGGACCGCGCCGACGGCGTTCGCCGGGAGCCCGGAGACCGTGGTGGTGGCGCCCGGGGCGACCTTGCCGGTGGTGCGGCTGTCCGCGAGGCGCTGGGGGACCACCGGGGTGAAGAGGGCCTTGCCGTCCTTGCCGTAGTAGCCCACCGCGTCCAGGACCAGGTGCGTCGAACCCGTGTTGGTGAAGAGGGTGATGGTGCCGTTCGGGCCGACCGGGACGACGGCCTGGTTGGACTTGTCCTTGCCCGGCTCCACGTTCAGGTTCGAGGTGGCCGGACGCTTCGCCGGGTCCGGGTAGGCGATGACGTGGGCCGGCTGCGTCGCACCCGTGCCCGTCAGGTTCAGCGCGACCGCCTTGGCGTCCGCCGGGATGCCGTTGACTCCGGCCACCTTCACGGTGCGGGTCTTGCCGCCGGGCAGCGCTCCGCCGGTCGTACGGGTGTCCAGGACGCGGGTCGGGGCGAGCGGGGAGAAGCGCTCGCCGGCGTTCGGCTGGTAGTAGCCGACGAAGTCCACGATCAGGGAGGCGCTGCCGGAGTTCAGCTGGGCCTGGATCCTTCCGTCCGCGCCCACCGGGACGGTGACCGTGTTGGACGAGGTCTCGCCCGCGCGGACGTTCACGTTCGACGTCGACGGCCTCGGCAGGCCGGAGGCCCAGACGGTCAGGTGGGTGTCCTGGGTGGCATCGGTCACGGTCACGTTCAGGACGGCCGAGGCCATGCTCCGCGAGAGCGGCTGCCCCGAGGCGCCACCGCCGAGCGGCAGGTCCACGGGGGTGACCGCCCCGCCCTTGACCGGGGTCTTGGCGGTGCGGGTGTCCAGCAGGCGGAAGGGCTCGGTGGCCACGTAGCCCGACGCCGCGTAGTCCACCTGGACGGTCTTGGCGACCGAGGACTTCACGCCCTCCTCGTTCTCCACGGTGACCTTCACCTCGTAGGCGCCGGGCGCCTTGTAGGTGTGGTCGAGCGTGTCGGCCCGGACGAGCCTTTCGCCGGACCCGTCACCGAAGTCCACGGCGAGGAACCGGACCTTCTCGGACGGCTCCGTGCCCGTGAAGTCGAACCGCGTGGTCAGCGGGGCGACCCGCGGCGCGGACGGGAGGGTCGAGTCCGGGAGGCCCGGCGCGGCCGTGAAGTCCGCCGCCAGCGCCTCGGCGACGGGGGAAGCGGAGCCGTGGATGTCCGGGGTGCCCGCGTACCGCAGTCGCACGTAGCCCTGCGCCCCGTCGGGCAGCGTCGTGTCGATCTGCGCTTCCGCGTTGGCGCCGGGCCGGGTCGCGACCTCCACGCTCCTGACCGTGCTCCAGCCCGTCCTGCCGTCCGCCGAGGTCTGGACGTCCGCCGTCAGCGAGGTGACACCGGCCGGGATCTCGCCCCGCCCGAACCGGCCCCTCACCGTGACCTTCTTGTTCCGGTCCACCGCGACGTCCAAGCCGGAGAAGGCGGTACCGGCCGTCGTGTCCAGCTGCACGTGGTCGTCGGCCTCCACCCACGTGGCGCCGAAGATCCCCCACCATTCGTCCTTGCGGAACTCGGGGGACGCGGTGAAGTGACCCGCGTCGTCGGTGCTGACCCACTGGCCGGCGTCGGTCTTCAGGCCGACGCCGGCGGGGGCCGGCTTCCACGTCCCGTCGTCGGCCTGCCAGGTGACGGTGCCCCCGGCCTTGCCCTGCGTTCCGTACGGGCCGGTCAGGGTCGGGGTGTCCAGGCTGATGCGTCCGGGTACGGAGGTCACGGGAACCCGTACGGACTCCGACTCCTTGAGACCGTTCGCCTCGACCTCGAGGGGGACGCTCGCGTGCGGCATGTCCTCGTGGTCCTCGCCCTCGTGGTCGCGGCCGGACAGCGTGACGCGGGACTCGAAGCGGCCCTGTGCGTCGGCCGTGAGTCTCGTGGAGCCGGTGGAGGTCTTCGCCGTGAGCGCGCCGCCCGCGAAGGGTTTCCGCGACCCGTCACGGGGGTCGAAGAGCCACAGCTTGCCCGAGACCGTCGTGTCCGGATGCGCGAGCGACACCTCGTTCGAGGAAGCCAGGTGCGTGAGGGAGGGCGAGATCTGATAGTTCAGCGTCGCCCGGTCCTTGTGGAGGACGCTCTCGCCCCGGGTGCCGTCGTACTCCACGTCGACGCTGTACTCGCCGAGCGCGGCAAGCTTCAGCGATCCGGTCGTGAGGGGAAGCCATCCCGTGAGGTCGTCCTCGCAGGACGGCGAGCAGATCTCGCCGGGAACCGCGGTGAACTTCGTGATGGTGGCGACCCGTTCGGCCGTGTTCTTCTTGCGCAGGTGGACCTTGAGGTTCTTGGGATCGTCACCGGTGGTGGGGAAGTCCAGGACCACCGACCCGTTGTTCTCCGTGTACGTGGTGAACGAGGGGTAGGGATCGTCCGCGTGGGCCGCCGTCGGTACGGCCAGTACGGCAGCCATGGCCGTCGCCGTGCACAGCACGGCGCTGATGCGCTTGTTCATGTGTCCCCCCGAGATCTGCTCCACCGTCACAGGGGAGACCTCCCGTCCCGCCGCATGGTTGTACGGGGGGCAGGGGGAGTTCGGCGATCCGAATCTGCCAGGCAGAATCGACGATCAACTACACAAGTGCGGCTCATATCAAGCTATGAACCTTGCAGACAAGGTTCCCGGAAGCCTGCCGCCGGGCATGTACGACGCATGGCCAAACTCATGCTGCACGGAGACCTGGACCACCCGGCGACGCTCAGCGTCGCGGATCTGCGGGACTGGGCACAGCACCGGGCCGCGGTCACGTTCGACTGCGCGACGAACGGTCCGCAGCACCATGTGTTCGAGGGCCCGTTGCTCCGGGAGGTCGTCTCGGACGCCGGCCCGTCCTTCGACGCCCGCCGCCGCAAGGACCGTTCGCGGTTCCTGCTCGCCGTGACCGGCGGGGACGGGCACCATTCGATGCTGTCCTGGGCCGAGTTGGACGCCGACTTCGGCGCGAGCCCGGTACTCCTGGCGACCCGTCTCGACGGCGAGGACCTCGACGAGGCGGGTGCTCAGCTGGTCGTCCCCTCGGACCGGTGCGGGGCGCGCTACGTCAGCGCCGTCACGCACGTGTGGTTCGGCGCGCTGTCGCCGCCGAGCCTGGGGCTGTGACCACCCGATCGGCCGGCGAAGATCTCCGGGATTCCTCCCGGATTCCTGTCACACCCGGGCGGCGGCGCGGGTCAGTGCGGTGAGGACGGAAAAACCACCGTCCGCACCGCCTACCGGGGAGTCCCTCATGCAGATCGCCGCCACCGTCGTCACCGTCCTCGCCGCCGCCATGTCGGGCTTCTCGGGGTACTCGCTCCTGCGCCGCGCCCCCTGGGTCGTGGAGGCCATGGAGCAGTACGAGGTCCCCCGGGCCTGGTGGAACCCGCTCGGGGCGGCCAAGTCCGCCGGAGCCCTGGGCCTGCTGGCCGGGTTCTTCGTGCCGGCCCTCGGCATCGCCGCCGGCATCGGCCTGGTCCTCTACTACACCGGCGCCGTGATCACCGTGCTCCGGGCCCGGGCGTACGCCCACGTCCCCTTTCCGGTGATCTACATGGCCCCGGTCGTCGCCGCCTTCGCCCTCGGCTTCGCCGCGTAGGCGGACCCGTCAGGCGGACCCGTCAGGCGAACTTCGGCATCTCGCCGGCCGTCTTCGACACGTCGATCACGGCGAAGGCCGCGCCCTGCGGGTCCGCGACCGCCGCGAAGCGGCCGAAGGGGCTGTCCATCGGACCGAAGTGCAGCTTGCCGCCGTGCGCCCGGGTCTTGGCGACCGCCTCGTCGCAGTCCGGTACGGCGAAGTAGACCTGGACGTACGAGGGGATCTCCGGCGGGAAGTCGCTGCCCATGTTCATCCGGCCCAGCACCGGATTCTCCGGGCCGTCCAGGCTGAAGACCTTGAAGTCCATCCCGGCCGCCTCGGGGTCGTCGCCGAGGTCCATCTGCTGGGTTCCGTACGGGAAGACCTGCGGGAGGAACGCGTCCGGCTTGGCCACGTCGCGCGAGAAGAACTCGGCCCAGCAGTACGCACCCGGCTCGCCCATCTTTTCGAAGCCCTTGTGGTCTCCCGGCTGCCAGACACCGAAGACGGCGCCGCTCGGCTCCTGCGCGATGGCCATCGAGCCGAAGGAGCCGACCTGCATCGGCTCCATCAGGACCTGGCCGCCGGCCGCCTTGATCTTCGCCGCCGTGGCCTCCGCGTCGGGCGAGGCGAGGTAGAGACACCATTGCGACTGGCCCTCGGCCCCCGGCATCGGCGGCACCACGGCCGCGACGGCCTTGCCGTCGGAGTAGGCCTGCGTGTAGTTCCCGTACTCGCTGCTGGACTCGCCGAAGGTCCAGCCCAGCACATCGGCGTAGAAGGTCTTGGCGCCCTCCAGATCGGAGAACATGGCGTCCACCCAGCAGGGCGCGCCTTCGGTGAACTCAGTCATGATCGATCGACTCCTGTGTCGTGTACGACGTGACCCGTCTCGTTACTCACGCTAGGCGCGGGGTCCGACAATCGCGCGGGGAGCAGCGCCGCGCGGGACCCTGGAGTCATGGACAACAGGGACGACAGGGACGACAGGGACAACAAAGAAACAGCCGTCACCATCCGGCTCGCGCAGCAACCGGAGGCCGACGAGCTGCTCGGGCGCAGCCCGCTGGCCGCGCTGGTCGGGATGCTGCTGGACCAGCAGGTACCCATGGAATGGGCCTTCTCGGGGCCCTACACGATCGCCCGGCGGCTCGGCTCCGACGACCTGGACGCGCACGCGATCGCCGCCTACGACCCGGAGGCCTTCGCGGCGCTGCTCTCCGAGAAGCCGGCCGTGCACCGCTATCCGGGCTCCATGGCGAAGCGGGTGCAGCAGCTGTGCGCGTACCTGGTGGAGCACTACGAGGGGGACGCGGCGGCGGTATGGGCCGACGCGGCCACGGGCACCGAGCTGCTGGCACGGCTGCGGGCACTGCCCGGCTTCGGGGAGCAGAAGGCGCAGATCTTCCTGGCGCTGCTCGGCAAGCGGTTCGGGGTGCGGCCGCGCGGCTGGCGCGAGGCGGCCGGCGGGTACGGCCCGGCGAACGTCTACCGGTCGGCGGCCGACATCACCGGCCCGGAGTCGCTGGCCAGGGTGCGGGCGCACAAGCAGGAGGCGAAGGCCGCCGCGAAGGCCGGGCAGGGCGCGGAGGCCGGCAAGCCCGGGAAGCCCGGGAAGCCCGGGAAGGCCTAGAAGGGGCCCACCAGCCCTTCCCGCAAACGGAATTGGCGGTTCGGGCGCGTGCCCGTCCGTTGTCAGACCCGGCCCCTAAACTCGTGATCATGACTGAGAACCTGACCCGCGCCGCCACTGCCGAGATCATCTCCGACGGTCCCGGCAGCCTGATCACGCTGCTCACGGACACCGCCGAGCTCACCTGCAACACGGCCACCTTCGAGGTCGGCGCGGCGGGTGCCCCGGTTCACTTCCACACCAAGGCGACCGAGTTCTTCCACGTCACGGACGGCACGCTCGACGTCCTGCTCGGCGACGAGATACACACCCTCACCAAGGGCGACTTCCTCGCCGTGCCCCCCGGCGTGAAGCACGCCTTCGCCCCGGCCGCGGACAGCACCGCCGAGGTCTTCGTCGGCTTCACGCCCGGCATGGGCCGCTTCGACTACTACCGGCTGCTCGGCCGGGTCCGGGCCGGCGAGGCCACCGTGCAGGACATCATCGACAGCCAGCCCGTCTACGACAACCACTACGCGGAGAGCGAGGCCTGGGCCGGCCGCCTGAAGCGCAGCGCCGAGGCGTAGATCTCGTCGGCGTCGAGCCGTCGCAGTTCCTCCGCTATCAGCTCGGCGCTGCTGCGGATCTTCAGCGCCACCTTGCGGTCGGGGCTGCCCGGCAGGAGCAGGGTGGCCAGGACCCCGTCCGGGCGGTCCACGCGGATCTCCCCGGCCGTGGTCGTGAGCCGGACCCGGGTGATGACCGGGCCCGCGGTCTCCACCCGCTCCACGGGCACGCCGAGCCGGTCCTCCAGCCAGCGGGCCAGCAGCTCGGAGCTCGCGTTGCCGGGCTCGCTCTCCACGGCCGCGCCCGTCACCGGGAGCGGCTTCTGGTCCAGGGCGGCGGCCAGCAGCGAGCGCCACGGGGTGAGCCGGGTCCAGGCCAGGTCGGTGTCCCCGGGCTCGTAGGCACCGGCCCGGGCGTCGAGCGCGGCGACCGGGTCGGCGGCCGCCTCGGCGTCCGTGATCCGGCGCTGCGCGAGCGCGCCCAGCGGATCCCGGCCGGGGGCGTCCGGGGCCTCGGCCGGCCACCAGGCCACCACGGGCGCGTCCGGCACCAGCAGCGGGAGCACCACGGAGCCCGCGTGCTCGATGAGCGTCCCGTGCAGCCGGAGCAGCACGATCTCCCCGGACCCGGCGTCGGCGCCGACCCGCAGCTCGGCGTCGAGCCGGTTCTGGCGCAGCCGGTGCGAGCCGCGCGCGGTGCGCTTGATCACCGCGATGATCCGGCAGGGGTGCTCCCGCGAGGCCTCGGAGGCCGCGCGGACGGCGTCGTAGGCGTTCTCCTCGTCCGTGGCGACGAGGAGGTTGAGCACGAGCCCCATCGTGGGGCTCCCGACGGCCCGTCGCGCGTCGAGCAGGGCCTTGTTGACCTTGCTGGAGGTCGTATCGGTGAGTTCGGTCCGCATGCTCCGAGTCTCGCAGGCCGGACGGGGCCCCAGCTACGGAATCCGGCGGGCGGTGTCAGCGGCGCCGCCTGGCCGTGCCGAAGATGGACCGGGAGATCTCGCGGCCCAGCTGCGTACCGATCGACCTGGCCAGGGAGCGGAACAGCCCGCTGCCCACCACCTGTTCCGCCAGCGAGGGGTCCGGCTTCGGCGCCGCCTTCGCGGCCGCCTTCGCCTGCTTCTCCGCCTCCGCCGCGGCCGCCGCCGCCTCGGCCTCGGCCTCCGCGGCCGCCTGCTCGGCGCTGATCTTCTCGTACGCCGACTCGCGGTCGATCGGCTCCGCGTACCGCGAGTAGAGCAGCGAGGACTTCACCGCCTGGTCGAGCGCGGCCGCGTCGACCGGCCCCATCAGCGACTGCGGGGCCCGCAGCCGGGTCGCCGCCACCGGCGTCGGCGCACCGTTCTCGCTGAGCACCGTGATCACCGCCTCGCCCGTGCCCAGCCCGGTCAGCAGCTCCTCCAGGTCGTAGGCGGAGTTCGGGAAGGTCTTCACCGTCGCCTTCAGCGCCTTCGCGTCGTCCGGGGTGAAGGCGCGCAGCGCGTGCTGCACCCGGTTGCCCAGCTGCGCCAGCACGTCGGCCGGCACGTCCTTGGGGGTCTGGGTGACGAAGAAGACGCCGATTCCCTTGGAGCGGATCAGCCGGACCGTCTGCGTGATGGCTTCGAGGAAGGCTTTCGAGGCCCCGTTGAACAGAAGGTGCGCCTCGTCGAAGAAGAAGACGAGCTTGGGCTTCTCCAGGTCGCCGACTTCCGGAAGGTCGCTGTACAGATCCGCCAGCAGCCACATCAGGAAAGTGGAGAACAGCTGCGGTTTGTCCTGCACCGCCGGGAGCTCCAGTACCGAGACCAGACCGCGCCCGTCCGCCGCCGTTCGGAGGAATTCACTGGTGTCGAATTCGGGCTCGCCGAAGAATTCCGCGGCCCCCTGCTGCTCGAAGGCGGTGAGCGCCCGCAGGATCACCCCGGCGGTCACCGTCGAGAGTCCGCCGATCCCCTTGAGCTCCGGTTTTCCCTTGTCCGACACGAGGAAGGCAACGACCGCCCGCAGGTCCTTGAGGTCGATCAGCTCCAGTCCCTTGCTGTCGGCGTAGTGGAAGATCAGCCCCAGGGACTGCTCCTGCGTCTGGTTGAGCTGGAGCACCTTGGACATCAGGACCGGGCCGAAGCTCGTCACGGTGGACCGGAGCGGGATTCCGGGGCCGATCCCGCCGAGCGAGTAGAACTCGCTGGGGAATCCGGCGCCCTCCCATTCCTGGGCCACGTCCTTGGCCCGCTCCTCGATCTTGTCGTTGGGCGCGCCGGGCGCGGAGATCCCGGAGACGTCGCCCTTGATGTCCGCGAGGAAGACCGGGACGCCGTTGGCCGACAGCTGCTCGGCGATGAGCTGCAGGGTCTTGGTCTTGCCGGTTCCGGTGGCTCCCGCGACCAGTCCGTGCCGGTTGAGCATCGACAGCGGGATGCGGATCTGGTGCTCCGGCAG
Source organism: Streptomyces sp. NPDC051563 (assembly GCF_044454225.1). Taxonomy (NCBI): domain Bacteria; kingdom Bacillati; phylum Actinomycetota; class Actinomycetes; order Kitasatosporales; family Streptomycetaceae; genus Streptomyces; species Streptomyces sp. NPDC051563. Next base: position 322,970 of record NZ_JBITDL010000001.1, on the reverse strand, counting down.
GCAGGCCCCGTCCCAGAGCAGGGCCCCGAGATCGAGCGCGGGTCCGGTGAAGGCGTACCCCGCGGCGATCTGGCCGGCAGGGGACGCGGGGTCGGTGCTCTGGCTCATATATCACTCCCGAAATAGCACTATTTGCCACCTTTGCACCGTCATCGCAAGGCTGCGCCCGCAGGCCCCTGCCCGGTAGGCTTTCCGTGTGATCTTCAAGCGCATCGGAAATAGGCGGCCGTACCCCGACCACGGCAGGGAAACCACCCGGCAGTGGGCGGATGTCGCCCCGCGCCCGGTCCGGCTCGACCAGCTTGTGACCACCAAGGGCCAGCTCGACCTCGAAACGCTGCTCGCCGAGGACTCGACCTTCTACGGGGACCTCTTCGCCCACGTCGTGAAGTGGCAGGGCGACCTGTACCTCGAGGACGGCCTGCACCGCGCCGTCCGCGCCGCGCTCCAGCAGCGCCAGGTCCTGCACGCGCGCGTCCTCGAACTGGGCTGATTCCCCGCACCGGGCCGTTCCGCGCACCGGAACGTCCCCCCTCGCCGGGTGCCGGATAGGTCCCGGTTGCGCCTTTCGGGTCAGTCTTGCCCTATCAACAGATGATTCAGTGGGCATCGGCAGTGGTCGGCATTACGCTGCGCACATGAGCATGCTCACTCCCCCTGGCATGGGCGGAAAGTACAAGGTCACGGGAGCGGCTTACCCCCGCATGACCCGCCCTCGACGCCGCCGCCGGATCGTCCTCGTGGTGCTCGGATCGATCATCGGGCTCGCCCTGATCGCGTACGGGGCCGTGCAGCTCATCGACGTCTTCGGCGGTGACGCGAACAAACGCAAGACGGCCGCCGCGGCCAAGAACTGCGCCACCCCCGCCCCCAAGGCGGGCTCCGCGGCCTCCGCGGCGCCGCAGGTCGCGCTCCCGGCGCCCGGCGGGATCACGGTCAACGTCTACAACGCGACCCCGCGCGCGGGCCTCGCCAAAGCCGTGGGCGATGAGCTCAAGAGCCGCGGCTTCACCATCGGCAAGGTCGGCAACGCCCCCGCCGACTTCGACAAGAAGGTCCCCGGGGCCGGGATACTGGTCGGCTCGCCGACCACGGACAAGGCCGCCTTCTCCGTCCTCGGTACCAACCTCGCCGGCGCCATCCAGCAGACCGACACCCGCGAGAGCGCGGACATCGACCTGATCCTGGGCGACGCCTTCAAGGAGCTCACGCCGAAGGCCGACGCGGACAAGGCCCTGGCCGCCCTGGCCAACCCCCAGCCCGCTCCCGCCAAGAAGTGCTGACCGGCTGAGACCGACCGGACGGCCGGAAGGCCCGGCCCCCCGAAGGGGACCGGGCCTTCCCGTATCTCCGCGCCGCGCCGCGCCGCTCCGTGCCGCTCCGTGCGTGCTGCCCGGCCTGAAGCGCCCGCGCCGCGTCTACTCCGCCGAGCCGTACATGCGGTCGCCCGCGTCGCCCAGGCCCGGCACGATGTAGCCGTGCTCGTTGAGCCGCTCGTCCACCGCGGCCGTCACCACCGTCACCGGGGTGCCCGCCAGCTCGCGCTCCATGACCTCGACGCCCTCGGGCGCGGCCAGCAGCACCACCGCGGTCACGTCGTCCGCACCGCGCTTGATGAGTTCCTTGATCGCCGCGACGAGCGTGCCGCCGGTGGCGAGCATCGGGTCCACCACGTAGACCTGGCGGCCCGAGAGGTCCTCCGGCATGCGCGTCGCGTATGTGGAGGCCTCCAGGGTCTCCTCGTTGCGGACCATGCCGAGGAAGCCGACCTCGGCGGTCGGAAGCAGCCGCACCATGCCGTCGAGCATGCCGAGACCGGCGCGCAGGATCGGTACGACCAGCGGCCGCGGGTAGGAGAGCTTCACGCCGGTGGTCGGGCCGACCGGGGTGACGATGTCGGCCTGCTCCGTGCGCACGTCCCGGGTGGCCTCGTACGCGAGCAGGGTCACCAGCTCGTCGGCGAGCCGCCGGAAGGTGGGGGAGTCGGTGCGCTTGTCGCGCAGAGTGGTGAGTTTGTGCGCCACCAACGGGTGATCCACGACCTGCAAACGCACAACATCCTCCAAGACTCGGCTGCCGCAGCGAAAGCTGCGACCTGCACCGCCGCTACCTGCGAAAACGGCCGCAAACGCGCGACCCACACCCAAAAGGCTACGCGCTGCGCCCACCGCTTCGCGCCCGAAGCCCCGGCCACGCCCGCAAACCCCTGGAGATGCGACCCGCCCGGACCCCCAGCACGCTGGACGGATGAGCCAAGCACGGGTGATCGCCGCCGTAGACGGATCCGAACACAGCCTCAAGGCCCTGGAGTGGGCAAGGGCTGCGGCAGTGCGCCACGGCACCGGGCTCCTCGTCGCCCACGTGCTGCCCGACAGCGTCCAGCTCTACGCGGCACGCCGTTCCTCCCTCCACGACCGCGGCGAGCCCGAGGAGACCGAGGACCCCGTCAGCGTGCGCATACGGGCCCATCTGGCCGAAGGGGGGCCGCTCCCCTCCGAATTCCGCTACGAGTCCCTGGAGGGCTCCGTCCCGGAGGCCCTGCGGGACATCGGGGAGGGCGCCCGGATGCTGGTGATGGGATCCCGGGGCCGCGGCGGTTTCGCCGCGCTGCTGCTCGGCTCCAACAGCCGTGCCGTGGCCACCAGCGCCGGCTGTCCGGTGGTCGTGGTCGCGCACGAGGCGCGCGGGGCGGACGCGGCGGGCCACCCCTCGGCGGGGCGCGTGGTGGTGGGACTGCACGCCGCGGAGACGCCCGACAACGTACTGGACTTCGCCTTCGCGGAGGCCGCCGCGCGGGCCACCACCCTCCAGGTGGTCTCGGCGTACAGCATCCCGCCGTCGCCGACGATGGTGATCGACAGCCCGTTCGCGGTGATCCCGCCGGAGGCGCTGGTGGGGGAGGACGAGAACGCGGTACCGGCCGAGCGGGAGATGCTCCGCTCCCAGACGGAGCGGCTCGCGCCGTTCCGGGCGAGGTACCCGGGCGTGCCCGTCGAGCAGGCCGCGGTCCCCGGGGACGCGGCCGGGCGGCTGGTCGACACCTCGAAGTCGGCGGCGCTGGTCGTCGTGGGCCGCCACCACCCGCGCCGGCACATCCGGTCCCTGATGATCGGCTCGGTCGCGAACGCCGTGCTGCAGCACGCGCACGGGCCGGTGGCGATCGTCCCGACCCTGCCGGAGCCGGAGCAGACGGCGGCGGAGGAGACGGCGGCGGGGGAGGCGGGGGAGGCAGCGGCGGGGGAGTCCGCGGCGCCGGGATTGTCGGAATCCGACTGAATTCCTGCCGAGTCGTGGCAGAAGGTGGCATCAAACGGCCGGTCCGAGGGAAGGTGGGGGTTCGGGGGGGACGGACCGGACCGGACCAGCCAGGGGCGGTGACCCATGCCCGAAGACGATCACGAGCCACTGGAGACGACGGCGCAGCGCAGAGCACGACGCGCGCAGTTCCTCCGTGACCTGCACGAGGCACGGGAACTGCGCGACCGGGTGCAGCCCAGACGCGCCCGCGCCGCCCGCATGCGCCAGCAGATGCGCATGCGCACCTTCCGCTGGTGAGCCCTGCCGGGGGCCCCGGCAGGGTCCCGCCCGGCCGCCGTCACGGCCCCGGCACGAGGCCCCGTACAACACGCGCGGCCCGCGCCACGGCGCGGAACACCTCTCGCATTGGCTCCGTTTCTGCCACGATGCCGACTGGGCGGGGTACGAAACGGTGAGCACGGCGGCCGTTCCACCCCCACCCACCTCCGGCCGGGGGAACTCCAACCGGCACGCCTATGACCAGTGGGAGAGTCACGGTGTATTTCGCCGCACTGCTCGCGCGCACCGAAGACGGGTGGGAAGCGAGCGACATGGAACTCGACGATGTCGAGTCTCTGAGTGATCTGATCGATCTCGCCCGCTCCGCCTCTGTCGACGACGACACGGTGGTAGCCCTCATCGAACAGGAGGACGCCTGGTTCGGGGTCGTCCGGGTGGACGGCGAGGAGGACCCGCGCTTCTACGTGTCCAACGCCTCCGCCGCCTCCCGCAGCTCCTACGGCTCGATGCTGACCGACGAGCTGCTCGGAAAGGACGACGAGGACGACGAACTCGACGAGCTGGACCTCGACGGCACCGAGGACGGCGAGGACGAGGTCATCGCCTCTTACCCGGACGGCGGCCCCGCCGACCGAGACCAGGAGGACGAAGACGAAGACCCCGACACCGCTCGCGCCGCCGACGACATCCACGGGGCGAGGGCCGGCGCCGAACCGGCACCCGCCGGCCCGCTCGGCGACCCCAGGCTGCTCGACGACCTCGGGGTGAGCCACAAACAACTGATGACCCTGGACGGGGACGCACTCTCGGAGATCGCCGATTCCCTCGGCGCCACCGAGGTCCTGGAGGCCGTCCGCTAGTGATCCCCGCGCACCACGACACCCCGCGGCCGACCCCGTACACGCCCGATCCCGTACGGGACCCGTGGCAGGACTCCATGCGCCTGGCGCTCCGGGAGGCCGCCCGGGCGGTGCCGGCCGGCGACGTGCCGGTCGGCGCCGTGGTGCTCGGCCCGGACGGCAGGCTCCTGGCCGCCGGGCACAACGAGCGGGAGGCGACCGGAGACCCGACGGCACACGCAGAGGTACTGGCGCTGCGCCGGGCGGCCACCGCCCTCGGGGAATGGCGCCTCCCCGGGTGCACCCTCGTGGTGACCCTGGAGCCGTGCGTGATGTGCGCGGGCGCCCTCGTCCAGTCACGGGTGGCCCGGGTGGTCTACGGGGCGTCCGACGAGAAGGCGGGCGCCGCCGGGTCCCTGTGGGACCTCGTACGGGACCGCCGGCTCAACCACCGGCCCGAGGTGATCGCCGGCGTGCTCGCGGGGGAGTGCGCACGGCAGCTCACCGATTTCTTCCGCGACCTCTGAGGGTTTCGGGGGTACGGATTTCAGAGCACGGGTCTCCTTGGGCTAAGCTCTCTCTCGGTAGCGTGTCCGAGCGGCCGAAGGAGCACGCCTCGAAAGCGTGTGATGGTGCAAGCTATCCGTGGGTTCAAATCCCACCGCTACCGCTCTGATCGAGAGCCCCGCCCCGCAAGGGTCGGGGCTCTCGGCGTTTCCGGGGTCGGGGCCGTTCGGATGCACCGGGCGGATGCATCGGACGGATGCACCGGGTCGTTCCCCGAGTTTCCGGCGTCCGAGGGACATCCGCGTGACCGCCCGCGCCCTGGGCCGTTGTCACGGCATGACCAAGACCCAGCGCATCCTCGCCGCCTTCGCCCTCGCGGGGGCCGCCGCGGGCCTCGCGGCGCCCGCCGCCTCCGCCGCCCCGATCGCTCCCCTCACCCTCCCGGACCTCCCGGCGCCGCAGGGCATGCCGGAGGGGGCCAGCCCGTCCTCGGTGCAGGAGATCGGCGGCCAGGTCAGCGGCGGCCTGAACCAGCTCAACCAGCTGATGGAGCTGCCGAACCAGCTCGCGCCCGTGATCGCCCCGGTCCAGCCGATCACCGACCTGGCCGGCGGGCTGGAGTAGCCCCCCACCCACCACCACCGTTCGGCGGACAACGCGAAGAAGGCCCCGACCTGAGTCGGGACCTTCAACGGTTGGGACGGGGGAAGTGGCATCGGGGGGACAAGCCACTTCCCCCGATGAGGACGGAACCTGCCAGTCCAAGCCGCAGTCAGGGGGGAAGCTTGCGGCTCGGACCCCGCAGTGAGGTCCTGTCCCTCGCTCACCGATTTCCTGCCAGAACCGGTGGGCTCGTGTTCAATACTGCGCCCGCCGGGGCCTCCGGCACACCGGCAAAGGGCCTGTGCCGCCAGGTCATTGGTCCTTAAAGGCCGGGTGAGTGTTCGAACGCGACGGGCTAGACTCTCCCGACCTTGCAGGACCGGTTGGGGAGGCCGACAGCGCACGTGGAAACCAAGAAGCTGATCTCGGGCGCCCTGGTCGTCTTCGTCCTCTTCATCATCATCACTCAGCCCGTAAAAGCCGCCGATATGGTGCAAATAGGCTTCCAAGGAATCTCGGATGCCGCAACGGCGATCGGCGAGTTCATGACCGAACTGGTGCGCTGAACCCGTACGCTGAAGCGGTTTCCGGACTTCCCGGCCCCCCACTCCGACGGGTGGGGGGCTTTTCGCGTTCCCGCACACGGGGCAAGATGCCCAGTTATGCCCAACTTGCCCTCAACACGGCGATATACGGTGCTTGCACACAGTGCACATGTCTTGTGATGCTATGACCGCTTTTGACGGATGAGTTGATGACGTGACGTGAAGGGGTGGCGTGACCGTGCCGGCCAGTACTGCGCCCGAGGTGCCGCCCCAGCAGGACCCGCAGCAGGAGCACCCGCGGGAACCGCACCGGGATGCCCCACCGCCCCCGCAGGCCCCGCAGGCGGAGTCCCACGTACCGCCCCAGCAGGAGGCCCCCGAGGAGCCTCCGGCCGCCCCCAGGCCGCAGAGCCGGGGCGCCGACACCCGGGCCCTCACCCAGGTGCTGTTCGGGCAGCTGAAGGACCTGCAGCCGGGCACCAGCGAGCACTCCCGGGTCCGCGGGGCCCTGATCGAGGCCAACATCCCGCTCGTCCGGTACGCGGCCGCCCGCTTCCGCAGCCGCAACGAGCCGATGGAGGACGTGATCCAGGTCGGCACGATCGGGCTGATCAACGCGATCGACCGGTTCGACCCCGAGCGCGGGGTGCAGTTCCCGACCTTCGCGATGCCGACCGTCGTGGGCGAGATCAAGCGGTACTTCCGCGACAACGTCCGCACCGTCCACGTCCCGCGCCGCCTCCACGAGCTGTGGGTCCAGGTCAACGCCGCCACGGAGGACCTCACCACCCTGCACGGCCGCACCCCGACCACCCCCGAGATCGCCGAGCGGCTGCGCATCGGCGAGGACGAGGTGCTCTCCTGCATCGAGGCCGGCCGCAGCTACCACGCGACCTCCCTGGAGGCCGCCCAGGAGGGCGACGGGCTGCCCGGCCTGCTCGACCGCCTCGGCTACGAGGACCCCGAGCTGGCCGGCGTGGAGCACCGCGACCTGGTCCGCCATCTCCTCGTACAGCTGCCCGAGCGCGAGCAGCGGATCCTCCTCCTGCGGTACTACAACAATCTGACCCAGTCGCAGATCAGCGCCGAGCTCGGCGTCTCCCAGATGCACGTCTCCCGACTCCTCGCCCGGAGCTTCGCCCGGCTGAGATCCGCAAACAGGATCGAGGCCTAACCGGATCGAGTGGAGATCAATCTCCGCGTTTCCTGACAGAGCGGCAGATTCCCGTCCTAGAGCAGGCCTATCGTGTTCTGTCGCTGGAGATACTTGTCGACATGGCGCTACAGCGTGTTGCCGACATGTGACATTCTGCTGGAACCGCGTTTGCCGCAGCCCCGCCTCCGGTATTCAGGTGGAGGCTGCGTTCCTCCGACGGGCGCGCAGATGAAGCGCGACCGTCCGCGACCTCAAGGGGGTGGCATGTCCGTAGACCAGGGCAGCTCACAGGTGCTCACGCTCGTCAAGCAGCGTGAAGTGCCGGCAGTGTCCCACCGCTCGGAAGCCATCGACACCCGGATCGACACCCGCACGCTCTCCCGCTCCCTGTTCAAGAGGCTCGCCGGCCTCGACGCGGACAGCCCCGAGCGGACCTACGTGCGGGACACCCTGATCGAGCTGAACCTGCCCCTCGTGCGCTACGCCGCGGCCCGCTTCCGGAGCCGCAACGAGCCCATGGAGGACATCGTCCAGGTCGGCACGATCGGGCTGATCAAGGCCATCGACCGGTTCGACTGCGAACGCGGCGTGGAGTTCCCGACCTTCGCCATGCCGACGGTCGTCGGTGAGATCAAACGGTTCTTCCGGGACACCTCCTGGTCCGTGCGCGTCCCGCGCCGGCTCCAGGAACTGCGCCTGGCCCTCACCAAGGCCAGCGACGAGCTCGCCCAGAAGCTCGACCGCTCGCCGACCGTGCCGGAGCTCGCGGCCGTGCTCGGGGTCTCGGAGGAGGACGTCGTCGACGGCCTCGCCGTGGGCAACGCGTACACCGCCTCCTCGCTCGACTCGCCCTCCCCCGAGGACGAGGGCGGCGAGGGCTCGCTCGCGGACCGGCTCGGGTACGAGGACACCGCGCTGGAGGGCGTCGAGTACCGCGAGTCCCTCAAGCCCCTGCTGGCCAAGCTCCCGCCCCGGGAACGGCAGATCATCATGCTGCGGTTCTTCGCGAACATGACCCAGTCGCAGATCGGCGAGGAGGTCGGCATCTCCCAGATGCACGTCTCCCGGCTGCTCACGCGCACGCTCGCGCAGCTCCGCGTCGGCCTGATCGGCGAGTAGCCCCCGCAAGCCACCGGGTGCGGGTGCGCTCGGGCAATTCACCGCACCCGCTTCCCAATTGACGACGCGTCAGGAAAACTGCCGGGATGCGAAAGGTATCGCGGCAGGCCGTCGTCCTCGTCCTGAGCGCCACGGCCGCCACCGCCGCCCTGACCGGCTGCGGCGGACCGGCGCGCGAGGGCTACGTGGCCGTGGGCGCGGCCGCTCCGGGCCCGGAGCGGGGCGCCGGGGAGAACGTCGCACCCCGGGCCGGGGTCGAGTTCCAGTCGCTCCCGCCGGCCTCGCCCGGATCCTCCGCATCCTCCGACGGCACGTCGGGCAGCACCTCGGCGGACCTCCCGGCCGACGGCCGGGCCGGCGGCACTCCGGGCGCCGCTCCCGGCGATGCCCCCGGCGGTACGCCGCCCGGCGCTCCGGGCTCCCGGGCCCCGGGCGGCTCCGCTCCGGGCGAAGGCGCGCCCACCGTCCCCAGCGGCTCCGGGAACCCGCCCGGCACCGGACCCGGTACGACACCCACCGCCCCGGGCGGCAAGCCCGGGACTCCGTCCGGCCCGCCCCCGAAGCCGGGGCCGTCCACGCCCGCGCCGCCGCCGGCCACGCCGGCGAAACTGAGCATCGGCGCGCCCTCCCGTACCGCGACGGCGGAGCGCTGGTGCGAGCAGGTCACGGTGGCGTTCACCAACACCGGCGGCACGGCCGCCCGTTCGGGCACGGTCGGCTTCGCGACGCACATCATCGGCGCCCTGGGCGTCGACTGGGCCACCATCACCTCGACCCAGCCGCTGCCCGCGCCGATCGCGGGCGGCACGACGAAGACGCAGACCTACCGGATCTGCGTCGAATCCTGGCGCGTCCCCCTGGGCATGCACGTGGAGACCCAGAAGGTCACGGCCGCCTGGAACTGAGGGACGCGACCGGCCGGAGCCGAAGGCCGGAGCCGGGCCCCGCGGCCGTCAGAGCGCCAGCCAGGCCACCACGGCGATCAGGACCACGACGGCGAGGCCGACCCCGATCCAGAGACCCGCGCCCGGTCCCGACTTGCGCGCGGCGCGGTTCTGCATGCGCGACCCCGGGACGGCGGGAGCCGGTACCGGCTCGTCGACGAAGGCCCGGAACATCTGGGTGCTGCCCGCGGGGTCGTAGTCACCCTCGGGAGCCGGTGAGTTGTGGTTCGAGTCGTGATTCGCAGCCATGCGCAGGACCCTAGCCGGTTTTCCGATTCCTTTACCGCCCAGCCCTCCGATTCATTTGCCTGTAACAACCATCTGCTTCTATGGTTGCCCGAAGCAACGACATTCGGAGAGGGGCCCCGGTGACCGCACCCGTCACGCGCTACGCCGAACTGGCCCGCCAGCTCACCGGCATCGGCGCCGTCAAGCGCGACCTCGCCCGGCTGCTGCCCACCGACTGCCCGCCCGGCTCGGCGGCGGTGCTCACCGTGCTCGACCGCCACGGCGAGATGCGGCTGGGGCGGCTGTCCGAATACCTGGCCATCGACATCTCCGTGACCAGCCGGCACGTCGCGCACACCGCCGGCCGCGGCTGGATCACCCGTGACACCGATCCCGGCGACGCACGCTGCCGGATCCTGCGCCTGACTCCGGCCGGCCGCACGCTCCTCACCGAGCTCGGCGTCCGCCACACCACCGTGCTGGAGAAGGCCCTGGCCGACTGGTCCGACGCGGACCTCGACCACCTCAACGTCCTGCTGGCCCGACTCCGATCGAGCTTCACGCTTCCAGACAGCTAGACCGAAGGAAACACATGGCTACGACCACACCCACCGGTGTGCGGGGCAACGGCCGGCCGGAAACCACGTCCGACAGTGCGCCCATGACCCACCCGCAGATCATGAAGGCACTCTCCGGGCTGATGCTCGGCATGTTCGTGGCGATCCTGTCCTCCACGATCGTCTCCAACGCCCTGCCCCAGATCATCGGCGACCTCGGCGGCACCCAGTCCTCGTACACCTGGGTGGTCACCGCCGCCCTGCTCTCGATGACGGCGGCCACCCCGCTGTGGGGCAAGCTCTCCGACCTCTTCAGCAAGAAGCTGCTGGTCCAGATATCCCTGGTGATCTACGTCCTCGGCTCGATGGTCGCGGGCATGTCCCAGAACACCGGCATGCTCATCGCCTGCCGCGTCGTCCAGGGCATCGGCGTCGGCGGGCTCTCCGCCCTCGCCCAGATCGTGATGGCCGCGATGATCTCCCCGCGCGAGCGCGGCCGGTACAGCGGCTACCTCGGCGCCGTCTTCGCCGTCGCCACCGTCGGCGGCCCGCTGCTCGGCGGGGTCATCACCGACACGAGCTGGCTCGGCTGGCGCTGGTGCTTCTACGTCGGCGTCCCCTTCGCGATCATCGCGCTGATCGTCCTCCAGCGCACCCTGCACCTGCCCGTCGTACGCCGCGAGGTCAAGGTCGACTGGCTGGGCGCCTTCCTGATCAGCGGCGCCGTCTCGTCCCTGCTGATCTGGGTGACGCAGGCCGGCACCTCGTACGACTGGATCTCCTGGCAGACCGCGGCGATGACCGGCGGCGCCCTCGTCCTCGGCCTGCTCTTCCTCCTGGTCGAGTCCCGGGCGAGCGACCCGATCATTCCGCTGCGCCTCTTCCGCAACAAGACCATCAGCCTGGCCTCGGCGGCCTCGCTCTTCGTCGGCATCGCGATGTTCTCGGGCACCGTGTTTTTCAGCCAGTTCTTCCAGTTGGCCCGCGGCGAGACCCCCACGATGTCCGGAATCCTCACGATCCCGATGATCGGCGGCCTGTTCGTCTCCTCCACCGTTTCCGGTCAGGTGATCACCAAGACCGGCAAGTGGAAGGCCTGGCTCGTCTCCGGCGGCGCGCTCCTGACGGCCGGACTCGGCCTGCTGGGCACCCTGCGGTACGACACCCCGTACTGGCACATCGCGATCTTCATGGCACTGACCGGACTCGGTCTCGGCATGATGATGCAGAACCTGGTCCTCGCCGCCCAGAACCAGGTGGCCCCCGAGGACCTCGGCGCCGCCAGCTCGGTCGTCACCTTCTTCCGCTCGCTCGGCGGCGCGATGGGCGTCTCCGCCCTCGGCGCGGTCATGGCCAACCGGGTCACCCACTACGTCAAGGACGGCCTGGCCGAGCTCGGCCCGAAGGCCGCGGCCCTCGGCCACGGCGGAACCGGCGGGGGCGCCATCCCCGACCTCGCCAAGCTGCCCGAACCCTTCCGCACGGTCATCGAGTCCGCGTACGGGCACGGCGTCGGCGACGTCTTCCTCTACGCCGCCCCCACCGCGCTGCTCGCCCTGGTGCTGGTGGTGTTCATCAAGGAGGTCGCCCTCCGCTCGAAGCCGGCCGCCCACGAACCGGCCGCCGCCTCGGCGGAGTAACCGGACGGCCTACGGGGCTGCGGGAGCGGCCGGCATGACCGGCCCGGCGGGTCCGTCGGGCCCGGTGGGTGCGGTGGGCCCGGTGGGTGTGGTGGGCCCGGTGGGTGTGGTGGTTCCGTCGGGCCCGGTGGGTGTGGTGGGCCCGGCGGTTCCGGTGGGTGCGGTGTGCGCCTGGATCCCGGCGATCAGGACGTCGAGTGCGAGGCAGAACTCCCCGTCGGGCGGCCGCCGGACCGTGCCCCCGCAGCCGTGCAGGAACTGGGAAACGGCCAGCCGGGCCCCGGCCCGGGTGGCGTCCGGCAGACCCGTGGCGTCCAGCAGCCGGTGCAGGGCCGCGTCGAAGGCCCGCGCGTGCGGGCCGATGTTCGGATAGGCGGCGGTGAGCGGAGCCACCCACGGGTGGTCCACGAGCAGCCTCCGGTAGCCCCGGGCCAGCGAACGGAGCCGGCCGGGCCAGCCCTCCGCGGGCGGCCCGGCCGGCTCCTGCTGTTCTCCGAGCTCGCCCAGGGCGCTGTCCAGGGCGAGTTCGAGCAGATCGTGCTTGGTGTCGACGTACCAGTACAGGGACATCGCGGTGACCCCGAGCCCGGCGGCGAGCCGCCTCATGGAGAACCGGGTGAGCCCCTCGGTGTCCAGCAGCCGCACGGCCGCGGCCGTAATCCGCTCCCGGTCGAGCCCGGCCGGGTCCTCACTGCGCCGCCGGGCGGGTGCGTCCGGCCGTACGGCCAGCCAGACGCTGGCCCGGGCCGTGCCGGGATCGGCCGGGGTGACCATGGAGGCATCCTCCTCGCACGCACGGGACCAGCCCGGAATGCCCGGTCCGCCCCCTTGATGCTAGGGGGTCGAGGTGAGGTCGTAGAAGGTGGCGCCACCGATGGTGGAGGCCTTGAAGGTGGCCTTGACCCAGGCCTCGATCGCACTGCTCGCGCCGCCGCCCGGACCGCCGCCGCCGCGGACCGCGGTACCGGTTTCCCCTCCGGCGCCGGTTTCGCCGCCGGCCGCGGCGCCGTCGGCTCCCGTGGCGCCCTGGCCGATGAAGTAGTGGATCTTCCCGGCGCTCACGTACGCCTTGAACTGCTCCAGGGTCGGCGAGGGGTCGCTGCCGTTGAAGCCGCCGACGGCCATCACCGGCTGCTGCGAAGCCAGCTGGTAGCTCGCCGCGTTCTGCGAGCCGATGGCGGCCGCCGCCCAGGTGTACCGGTCCGCGTCGGCACGCAGCGCGGCCGTGGCCTGCGCGCTGGTCCTCGTCCCGCCGAGCAGGCCGCCCATGCCGCCTGCGCCGGGGCCGCCCGGGCCGCCGGGGCCGCCGCCGGTCCGCGTGCCCCGGCCGTCGCCGGCGGGGCCGCCGGGGGCCTGGCCGGTGGGGGCCGGGCCGCCCTGGGCGGTTGCGCCCGGGGGCATGCCCTGCGGTGCGGCTCCGCCGCCGGGCATCCCGGCGCCGCCCGGCATCTCGAAGCCGCGCATCCCGCCGCCGGGGCCGCCGCGGCCTCCCGCGACCGCCGGGCCCGCCGTGACGATCGAGCCCGTGTGCGGGGTGGTCACCGTGCTCAGGCTGTACGCGAGGGGACCGGCCAGGGCCACGCCCAGGCCGACTGCCGCGACGCCCAGGGCGGTGCGGCGGCCCAGCCGCGCGGTGAACGGCAGCAGCAGGGCCGTGCCGAGTCCGGCAGCGAGGACCAACCAGCGCAACCACGGCACGTACTCCGCGGAGCGACCGAGCAACACGAAGGCCCAGTACGACGTGAGAGCCAGGGTCCCCGCGAGCGTGACGGAGGCGGCCCGGCTGCCCCGCTCCTCCCAGAGGACCGCGATGCCCATGCCGACCAGGGCGGCGATGTACGGGGCCAGGGCGACGGTGTAGTACTCGTGGAAGATGCCCTGCATGAAGCTGAACACCCCTGCGGTGATCAGCAGCGCCCCGCCCCAGGCCAGGAACGCCGCGCGGGCCATGCCCTCCAGCGAGTCGGTGGCCCGGCGGGCCCGCCAGGTGACCACGAGGCCCGCGGCGAACAGGATCAGCGCGGCCGGCAGCAGCCAGCCGATCTGGCCGCCGATGTTCGAGGAGAACAACCGGTCGATGCCGGTCTCCCCCCAGCTCATCCCGCCGCCCGCGCCTCCTCCGCCACCGGGGCCGCCGGCCATGCCCTCGGCGGCCGTGCGGGCTCCGCCGCCGACGCTGCCGGTCTCCTCGCCGTTGATCCGGCCGAGGCCGTTGTAGCCGAGGGTCAGCTCCAGGAAGGAGTTGGTCTGCGAACCCCCGATGTACGGGCGGGAGGAGGCGGGCCACAGTTCCACGACCGCCACCCACCAGCCGCCGGCCAGCACCATCGCGAGGGTGGAGAGCAGCAGCTGCCCCAGACGCCTGCGCAGCCCGGTCGGCGCGCAGACCGCGTACAGCAGGGCGAGGGGCGGCAGGATCACGAAGGCCTGCAGGGTCTTGGTCAGGAAGGCGAAGCCGACCGCGACCCCGGCCCCGACGAGCCACCTGGTGTGCGCCCCGTCCAGGGCCCGGAGCACGCAGTACACGGTGACCGTCATCAGCAGGGTCAGCAGCGCATCGGGGTTGTTGAAGCGGAACATCAGCGCGGCCACCGGCGTGAGCGCGAAGACGGCCCCGCTGATCAGGGCCGCCGCCGGGCCGAACTGGCGGCGCACGGCCGCGTAGAGCACGGCGGTCGTGCCGACGCCCATGAGCGCCTGCGGGACCAGGATCTGCCAGGCGCCGAGGCCGAACAGCCGGACGGACAGCATCATCGGCCACAGCGCGGCCGGGGGCTTGTCCACGGTGATGGAGTTCCCGGCGTCGGAGGATCCGAAGAAGAAGGCCTTCCAGCTCTCGCCTCCCGCCTGGACCGCTGCGGAGTAGAAGGAGTTCGCGTAGCCGGACGCCCCCAGGTCCCACAAAAGCAGCACGGCGGTGAACAGGAGCAGCCCGAGGAACGCGGGGCGTTCCCAGCCGGGCCGCGCGGCGAGCACCCGGGCGGCCCCGCGGGACGGGGCGGCCGGGGAGGGCGGAGGGAGCGGGAGCGCTGCCGTGGTCATCAGGAGTGGTCCTTCGCGGGAGTGGCGCGCCGGTCGGGGAAGACCCAGGCGCGGAAGAGGAGGAACCGCAGCACGGTGGCGGCGAGGTTGGCGGTGACCAGCACGGCCAGCTCGGTGCTGTGCCCCGGCGTGGCGCTGGCGGCCCCGAGGGCGGCGAGCGATCCGCTGGTCAGCGCCAGTCCGATGGCGAACACCACGAGCCCCTGGGCCTGGTGGCGCACGGCGCGGGCCCGGCCGCGGACGCCGAAGGTCAGCCGGCGGTTGGCGGCGGTGTTGGCGACGGCGGAGAGCAGCAGCGCGGCGGCATTGGCGAGCTGGGGGCCCGCTGCGGTCCGGGCGGCGGAGTAGAGGAGCAGGTAGAGCAGGGTGGACAGGGCGCCGACCGCGCAGAAGCCCAGAAGCTGGCGGGCCAGCCCGCCCGGGACCCCGGGCAGGGCGGTGCGGTCGCGCGGGTCGTCACCGAAGGGGCGGGCGAGCCGGTCCAGCGGGAGCGCGCCGACGGCCAGCGCCCTGCCCACCCGCCAGACGCCCTTGAGGTCCTCCGCGGCCGTGCGGGCGATGTGCACGGTGGAATCGGGGTCGTCGACCCAGTCCACCGGGACCTCGTGGATCCGCAGCCCGGCCCGCTCGGCGAGGACCAGCAGCTCGGTGTCGAAGAACCAGCCGGAGTCCTCCACCAGCGGCAGCAGACGGGTCGCGACCTCGCGGCGGATCGCCTTGAAACCGCACTGGGCGTCGCTGAAGCGGGCGGAGAGCGAGGAGCGAAGGAGCAGGTTGTAGGCGCGGGAGATGAACTCGCGCTTCGCTCCCCTGACCACCCGCGAGGAGCGGGCCAGGCGGGTGCCGATGGCGAGGTCGGAGTGGCCGGAGATCAGCGGGGCGACCAGCGGCAGCAGGGCGTTGAGGTCGGTGGAGAGATCCACGTCCATGTACGCCAGGACGGGCGCGTCCGACTCCCCCCACACGGTGCGCAGGGCCCGCCCGCGGCCCTTCTGCTCCAGCCGGGTGCTGCGTACCCCGGCCACCGAGGCGGCGAGGGCGGCCGCGACCTCCGGGGTGCGGTCGGTGCTCGCGTTGTCGGCGATGGTGATGCGGAAGGGGTACGGGAAGGTCCGGGTGAGGTGCTCGTGGAGCCTGCGCACGCAGGGGCCGAGGTCCGTCTCCTCGTTGAAGACCGGGATCACCACGTCGAGGACGGGCTCACCCGGTACGGGAGCGAGGGGCGCCCGTACCGGGAGCGCTCCGGGAGAGGTGTCGGTAGGCATGATCCGACCCTCCCGGGCCGGGCTGTCACCGCTGTGTGCTGACCCTGTGGCCCGTCTGTGAGTGCGGCCGCGCCGCAGCGGGTGCGGGGGCGGGGGCGGGGGCGGGGGCGGGGGCGGCCAGGGGCAGCAGGACCTCGAAGGAGGTGTGGCCGGGGGCGCTGTGGACGGTGACGTGGCCGTCGTGCGCGGCGACCACGGCGGCGACGATGGCCAGGCCGAGACCGGTGGAGCCCGCGGAACGGGAGCGGGAGGCGTCGCCGCGGGCGAAGCGCTCGAAGACGTGGGGCAGCAGCTCGGGCGGGATGCCGGGGCCGTCGTCCTCGATCCGGAGCCGGACGGCGGATGTTTCACGTGAAACATGGGCCGTGACGGTGGTGCCGGGCGGGGTGTGCGTGCGGGCGTTGGCCAGCAGGTTCACCAGCACCTGCTGGATCCGCGCCGGGTCGGCGTGGATCGGCGCCGGATCCTCGGGCAGTTCCAGGCGCCAGTGGTGCTCGTGGCCGGCGGCCCGGGCATCGCTGACGGCGTCCACGACCAGCGGGGCCAGATCGGTGTCGCAGGTGGACAGCGGGCGGCCCGCGTCGAGCCGGGCCAGCAGCAGGAGGTCCTCCACCAGCCCGGTCATCCGGGTGGCTTCGGACTCGATCCGCCCCAGGGCGTGCCGGGTGTCGGGGCCCGGCTCCTCGCGGCCCCGCCGCGTCAGTTCGGCGTAGCCGCGGATCGAGGCCAGCGGGGTGCGCAGCTCGTGGCTGGCGTCGGCGACGAACTGCCGTACCCGGGTCTCGCTCTGCTGGCGTGCGGTCAGGGCCGAGGAGACGTGGCCCAGCATCCGGTTGAGGGCCGCGCCGACCTGCCCGACCTCGGTACGGGGGTCGGCCTCGGCATCGGGAACCCGCTCGTGGAGGGCGGGCTCGCCGCTGTGCAGGGTGAGTTCGGAGACCCGGGTGGCGGTGGCGGCGACCCGGCGCAGCGGGCGCAGGGCGACACCGACCAGGACCTGTCCGGCGAGGGAGGCCGCGATCAGCCCGGCGAGGGTCACGAAGACCTCCACCGCGATCAGGGTGTGCACGGTGGAGTCGACCTCGGTGAGCGGGAAGCCGAGCACGATCCGGCCGTCGGGCGAGCTCAGCACCCGGTAGCCGCCGAGTCCGGGCAGCCCCAGTTCGACCGGGTGGCCCGGACGGCCGTCGGCGGTCTTGTGCGCGGCCCCGGCGAGGACGGAGGCCTGGTCGGCGGTGAGGGGCGGGTGGGCGCCGGCCCCGGATCCGCCGACGGCGGCACTGCGCTGGCTGCGGACGCTGTCGACGGTCTTGCCCTCGGCATCGAAGCGGGCCCCGACGGCCCCCAGCGGGGATCCGGGGCCCATGACGACGCCGAGGTTGCTCTCCCGGGGGAACTTGCCCGCGCCGGGGCGGCTCGCCATCTCGACGGAGACGCGCAGCTGTTCGTCGACCTTGTCGACCAGGTACGAGCGCAGCGCGACGGTGGTGACGGTGCTGATGGCCGCGCCGACGACGGCGATGAGGGCCACCGCCGAGACGACGAGCCGGGTCCGCAGCGACCAGGGGCGCCGGCTCCAGCGGGGGCGGCTCCAAAGGGGGCGGCGGCTCCATCGGGGGCGGCGGGGGCCCGGGGGACGTCCCGGGCGGCCCGGTGGGCGGGGACGCCGGGTGCGCCGGGGCTCGCCGGCCGCCACTAGTCGGCCGGCTTGATCAGGTAGCCCGCGCCTCGGCGGGTGTGGATCATCGGCGGGAGGCCGGTACCGCCCTCGAGCTTGCGCCGCAGGTAGGAGATGTACAGCTCGACGACGTTGGCCTGACCGCCGAAGTCGTACGACCACACGCGGTCCAGGATCTGCGCCTTGCTCAGCACCCGGCGCGGGTTGCGCATCAGGTAGCGCAGCAGCTCGAACTCGGTCGCGGTCAGGTGGACGTCCTGGCCGCCCCGGATCACCTCGTGGCTGTCCTCGTCGAGCCGCAGGTCGCCGACCTCCAGCACCGAGCCGCTGCGGGCGGCCTGCGCCGCGCCGGAGCGCCGGACCAGGCCGCGGAGCCGGGCGACGACCTCCTCCAGGCTGAAGGGCTTGGTGACGTAGTCGTCGCCGCCCGCCGTCAGACCCGCGATCCGGTCCTCGACCGAGTCCTTCGCGGTCAGGAACAGCACCGGCACGTGCGGCAGCTCCCTGCGCAGACGGCCCAGGACGGCCAGCCCGTCCATGTCCGGGAGCATGATGTCGAGCAGGACGACGTCGGGCCGGAACTCCCGTGCCGCGCGCACCGCGCCCGCACCGTCACCCGCGCTGCGGACCTCGCAGCCCTCGTAGCGCAGGGCCATGGAAAGGAGCTCGGAGAGGGCGGCCTCGTCGTCCACGACGAGGACCCGGCAGGGGCTGCCGTCGGGCCGGACGAGGGCCGTGTGATTGCCGGTGGACGTGGACGCGTGGGAAGTGGTCGTCGCAGTCATGCGTACACGCTGGCCGCCGCCCGTGAGAGCGCTCTTGCCTGAAGCTGTGAATTCCCTGAGAAACCCCTCCCCGCCCTCAGGGGAGGCGGAACAGCCGGGCTCCGTTGTCGTGGCAGACGGCGCGCAGCCAGGCGTCGCCGAGGCCGAGGCGGTCCAGGGCCTCGAGCTGGTGCTCGTAGGGGTAGGGGATGTTCGGGAAGTCGGTGCCCAGCAGGATCCGGTCGCCGAGGTCCGCGAGCCGGCCGCGGTCCTGCGGCGGGAAGCCGCTGAACTGCTCCGAAAAGTCGGTGAAGGCCATGGTGGTGTCGAGGCGGACCTCGGAGTACCGGTCGGCGAGGTCGAGGAAGTCGGCGTACTCCGGCATCCCCATGTGCGCGACGATCAGCGGCAGCCTCGGGTGGCGGGCCAGCAGCCGGGCGATCGGTTCGGGTCCGGTGTGCTTCCCGGGGACGGGCCCCGAACCGCAGTGCACGACCGTCGGGATCCCGGCCTCGGCGAGGAGCCCCCAGACCGGGTCGAGCCGGTCGTCGGTGGGGTCGTACCCGCCCACCTGGAGGTGTGCCTTGAACACCCGGGCCCCCGCCGCGACGGCCTGGCCCACGTACTCCCGCACCCCGTCCTCCGGGAAGAAGGTCGCCGTGTGCAGGCAGTCCGGGGTGCGCGCGGCGAAATCGGCGGACCAGGAGTTGAGCCAGGCGGCCATCGCCGGCTTGTGCGGGTAGAGCATGGCGGTGAAGGCCCGGACCCCGAACTGGCGGAGCAGCGCGACCCGCTGCTCCTCCTCGTGCCGGTAGGTGATGGGCCACTCGACTCCGGTCAGCGGACCCACCGCGTCGAAGTAGTCCCACACCTTGTCCAGAACCCGCTCGGGCATGAAATGCGTGTGTACGTCGACCAGCCCGGGCACCCCGAGCCGTTCCCGGAACGCCCGGACGGCCTCAGCCGTCTTCGCGGACAAAGCCGTGACTCCGCTCGACCGTCGCGATGTGCAGCGTGTAGCTCTCGTACCAGTCGGCGCGCCCCTGCTTCATCGCCGCCTGGTGCTCCATGTCCTTGCGCCACAGAGCCAGGGACTCGTGATCGCGGAAGTAGGCGACGGTGATCCCGAGCCCGCCGGGCGTCCGCGCGGACTCGTAGCCGAGGAAACCCGGATTGCCGCTGACGAGCTCGGTCATCCGGTCGAGCGTCTCGGGGTATCCACTGTCCTCGGCGGTCCGGACACTGGTGAACACGCTCATGACATAGGGCGGTTCGAAGGCCTGTACGGGCTGAATGGTCATGCCCACCACCCTCTGCGGCCGATACATGGCATGTCCACCGGAAAACGGCCCGGACAGCCAAAGGGATCCAAATTTTGACCTTGGCCCCTCCCCCTGCCCCTCCCTCCCCTCCCCACCCCTCCTGGTCAGAACAGCCCGTCCTGCGCGGCGCCGGTGTCCCGCCCACCGGCCGGGACCTCTGCCACGGGCACGTCGGTGGCACCGCCCTCCCCGGGCGCGATCAGCTCCCATCCCGCGAGCAGCCGGGCGTCCACCACCAGCCCGTCGGCGAAGTGCAGATCGGGACCGGCCGCGCCGGCCAGTCGCCCCGCGACGGTCCCGCCGGGCACCATCTCGGTGATCACCCGGGCAGGCGCGGGCAGCGCGTCGAGCCCGAACACCCCGGCGTGGTCGGTCACCTCGCACTCCAGCCTCTCCAGCGACTCCGGCCACCCCTCCAGCGCCACCGCCCGTGCGTGCAGGGCCGCCACCTCCGCCGCCCGCTCGGGCCCCGGCGGCAGGTCTCCCCGTACGGACCGCTTGCGGGCGTAGGCGATCCGGTCGGGCACTCCGAGGGCGGCCCGCAGCAGTTCCTCGGTCCGGCGGGTGGCCATGAGCGGCCCGCGCCCCAGCCAGGCCCAGGCCACCGCCCCTTGCTCCAGCAGCCGGACCGACCCGCGCTCCTCGGCGGTGATCCCGACCTTGACCAGCCCGGTCCCGAACCAGGCGAGGTACACCCGGTAGGTGCGCGGATCCCCGGCGTTGGTGTCGGCCGCCACCGAGAAGGAACGGTCCAGGCCCGCGCACTCGGGGCACTGGGCGTTGCCGGCCCGGCCGGGGACGGTCCGCTGCGTCGGGCACGGCGTCCGCCGTCCGGCCCTCCGGACGCCGAGGCAGTGGCGCTCGCCCCGGGCGGCGAAGGCGAGCGGCTGCCCGTACCCGAGGAGGCTGATGCGCTCTCCCCGCCCCGGTCCCTGCCCGTACCAGCCCATGGCGGGCCGGCCGTCATTCCACCGGAGGCCGGTGCACCGCCAGGTCACAGGGGGAGCGGTCGCTCGAAGAAGGTCTCCAGGACGACGGTGGCCTGCGTCCCGCTGACACCGTCGATGGCGTAGAGGCGGCGCAGGACGTCCTGCAGCTGCTCGGTGGTCGCCGTGCGGACCTTGACCATGACGGAGGCGCTGCCGGCGATGATGTGCGCCTCCTGGATCTCCGCGATGTCCTCGAAGGCGGCCCGCGAGTCGCCCATCCAGGCCGAGGAGTCGACCATCACGTAGGCCAGCACCCCGCTGCCCACGGCCGCCGGATCCACCTCGACCGTGGTCCGCCGGATGACCCCCCGCTCGCGCAGCTTGCGCACGCGCTCGTGGGTGGCTCCCGCGGAGAGCCCGACGGAGGCCGCCAGCGCAGCGTACGGCTGGGCCGCGTCCTCCTGGAGGCGCTGGATCAGCGCCCGGTCGATGTCGTCCACCGAACTTCCTCCCACGTCCCTGCACACCCTCGCGGAGACGCTACCTGATCCTGAAATCACCCCACCCTGCCGAACACCATTCGGCACCCCCGGTCCGCTCTCGACCCCGGCCCTCGCCTATCGGGCGACGAACTGCGTCAGGATCGCCTGGACCTCATAGATGTCGACGCCCTTGGTGAAGGTCTTCGCTATCGGCTCCGAGCTGCCGGAGAGCCATATCTTCAGCTCCGCGTCCAGGTCGAAGTGGCCGGCGGTCTCCACGGAGAAGTGCGTGATGCTCCGGTACGGAATCGAGTGGTACTCCACCTTCTTGCCCGTGAGCCCCTGCTTGTCGACGAGCACGAGCCGCCGGTCCGTGAACAGGATCGTGTCGCGGATCAGCAGATAGGCGGCGTGCACCTGTTCCCCCTGCCCCAGCAGCCGCGCGTACTCCCGGTGCGCCGACGCCGGATCCACGGCGTGCGCGTTCCCGAACAGTCCCATGTGAGCTCCCCCTGCTTTCCCGGTGAACCGGTCTCGGTGAGTCGATCTCCAGGAAACCGTAGCCGCGGGCTTCCGCACCCCGCGTCCCCCGGCAGAGCCATCTCACCCCGTAGCTCCCCGGAGCCAGGCGTCATCACTCAGGAGGAGAAGAGGAGGGAGAGGGAGAGGGAGAGGGAGAGGGAGAGGGAGAGGGAGAGGGAGAGGGAGAGGGAGAAGAAAGAAGGAGGACAACGCAAGAGGCCCCCCGGCGAACCGGGGGGCCTCTTGGGCTGTGCACTCGGCAGGATTCGAACCTGCAACCTTCTGATCCGTAGTCAGATGCTCTATCCGTTAAGCTACGAGTGCTTGGCGGGCCGGGGTTTTGCGCCCCGTTGGCCTTGCGAGAACAACAATACATGGACCTCGCCGGGACGCGAAATCCATTAGGCCCACCCGCTCTGACCTGCGGAAACGGCCTGGAAGAAGATCATCCGGTTGGGCGCCCGGGTATCCCCGGCGGGGGTCCGGGCGGGCAGATCCCGCCGGCTTCCCGCCTCGAACGCAGACTCCGCACACCGGCTCGGTACGCGAACCCCGAACGCGGACTCCGCACACAGACTCGGTGCGCGGACCCCGAACGCACCGAAGCCCCGGTCCGTGAGGACCGGGGCTTCGTGATGTGCGGAGGCGGAGGGATTTGAACCCTCGATGGGGGGTAAGCCCCAAACCGCATTAGCAGTGCGGCGCCATAGACCGGACTAGGCGACGCCTCCAGCACACCCCCGCGTACGAGGGTGCGTGCAGATGATGACACAGGCCAGGGGCCCGTCACCAATCCGCTCCCACGGTACAAGGAGGGCGGCCCGCAGAGCAAAGCCTTAAGCAGCCCTGTGTGCAGAACGTCGGCGCCGCCGCGTCGTTGGTCTGTCGTACGACGTACGGACGACCTGGAGTTCCCCATGCTGCGTCTCGCCGCTTTCGCCGTCACCTCCGCTCTGGCCGCAGCGGCTGCGGGCCCGGCGGGCCCCCTGCCCCCGCTGCCGCCCCTGAGCCGGCTCCTGACCGCGCCCGCCCCCGCCCCCGCCCCCGACCGGCTCACCATCGCCGTCGCCGACACGGGCAACCCGCGGGCGGACGGTGAGTACCGGCTGGAGTGCGACCCGCCCGGCGGGAACCACCCGCAGGCCGAGGACGCCTGCGCCCGCCTCGAAGCCCTCGCGCGCGAGGGGAAGGACCCCTTCGCCCCCGAGCCCAAGAACCAGCTGTGCACCATGCAGGACGGCGGCCGCGCCACCGCCCGGATCACCGGAACGTGGCACGGCCAGAGGGTGGACTCCCGGTTCCGCCGGACGAACGGATGCGAGATCCGCCGGTGGAACGACTTGGAACCTGTCCTTCCACGTGGGCGTTCCTGACCTGGGACGATGCGAGGGTCGGGCGGTATGCACCCGACATCCGCCCCCTCGCCGGGAGCCCGTGCCCTTAGACTCCTCCCGTGACATGCCGGTAGTTGTGGTCAGGGAGGAAGCTCGTCGTGAGCAGCAGGCCATCCCGAGGCGCTGCTCGCCTCGCAGCAATACTCGACGCTCTTCCGGACGCGCTGTTGCTCGTCAACGCCAACGGCACGGTCGTCAACGCGAATTCGATCGCCCTCGAGGTCATGGAGAGCCCCGGTACCGGGCTCGTCGGCCGGGGCGTGCTCGACCTCCTGCCCGAGTTCGACTCCAAGCTGATCCCCGGCTCGATGCGCCGGCCCGGCGAGGACGAGGGCGGGCGTGCCCGCCCGAAACGGATGGTCGCCCGGCGCACCGACGGCAGCGAGTTCCCCGTGGAGGTCACCGCGGCCCATCTCGACGGCCGTGACGCCTACCGCGAGCCGCAGCCCTCGTACACCGGTGACGAGCTGCTGATGCTCGTCGTACGGGACCTCTCGCAGACGGTGGACACCGAGGCCGAGCTGGCCCGTTCCCAGCGGCAGACCGAGATGATCCTGCGCGCCGCCGCCGAGGGCGTCGTCGGTACGGACACCGACGGCAGGGTGGTGCTGGTCAATCCGGCCGCCGCGCAGATCCTCGGCTACCGCGCCACCGACCTCGGCAACCGCGAACTGCACGGGCTGGTCCAGCACTCGCGCGCCGACGGTTCGCCGTTCCCCTTCGAGGAGTCCCCGCTCGCCGACACCCTGCGCAGCGGGCGCAAGCACCGGGTCCGCGGCCAGGTGCTGTGGAACAAGGCCGGGCAGCCCGTCGCCGTGGATCTGACCACCTCTCCCGTACGGGACGGGGAGCAGCTCGTCGGCGCCGTCATGACCTTCACCGACCGGCGGTCCTACGACGCGCTGGCCGCGCGCCACGCCCAGTTGCTGTCCGTCCTCGAAGACTCCCTGCGCGGGCCGCTGGAGGAGCTGCGCGGGGAGCTGGCCACGCTGGCCGCCGATGACGCGGGCCAGCTGTGGCCGGAGGCCAACCAGCTGCTGCACCACCTGGCCGCCGGGTACTCCCGGATGACCACGCTCGTCGACAACGTGCTCTCCTTCCAGCGCCTCGACGCGGGCGGCGAGAAGCTCGACAAGAAGAAGGTGCTGATCGACGGGGTCGTCGCGGCCGGCGTCGACGGCGCCGTGGAGCTGATCGGCCCCGGGCGGGCGCAGTTCGCCGTGCACGCCCCGACCATCGAGGCCGAGGTGGACGCGGAGCGGATCTCGACCGCCCTCGCGCACCTGGTCGCGGACGTCGCCGGGGTGGACGCCACCGGCAAGACCCGCCAGGGCAGCGGGTACATGGACTCGACGATCGTGGTGGCCGCCGCGCAGCGCGGCGAGGTCGTACGGATCGAGGTGCGCGGCCCGTACGAGGGCGGCAACCCGGTGCACGAGCCGATCGTGCGGGGCATCGTGGAGGCGCACGGCGGTGTGCTGCAGACGGTGGAGGTGCCGGGCGCGCCCGGCGGGGCGTACGTGCTGGAGCTGCCGCTGGGTGCGGGGGCCGGGACGGTCACCCTGCCCGAGCCGGAGGAGGCTCCGCCGGCCGAGCCGGCCACCGCGGGCGGGCCGGGCACCGAGGGCGGGCCGGGGCAGGTCTCCGGCGGCCGGCGGGCCCGGCGCGGCGTGGACGCGTTCCTCGACGACGACGCAGCTGCCGGTCCGGGAGCCGGTGCGGCCTCCGGGAAGGGAGCCGGCGGCGGCTCCGGCAGTGGTGTGGCGAAGGCGGGCCAAGCCTCCGACGGTGCAGACGGCGCAGACGGCGGGAGCGCGCTGGCGCTGCCGTCGGGGCGGCGCCGGGGCGGCGAGGCTGCGGCGGTGGCCCGGTCCGGTGACGGGGCTCCCGCGGAGCTCGCCCAATCCCCCGTGAATCCGGCGGGCCTGGGTGGAAGCGGCACCGGGCGGCGGCGCGGCCAGAACGGCGACGGCAGCGGCGGCGACCCCGCCGGCGGCAGCGAGCGTCCGGGCGGCCCCGGGCGGCCCGTGCCGCCGCAGGGGACCGCTGTGCCGGCGCTCCCGCCCATGCCGGTGCCTCCCGTGCCGGTGCCCCCGTTCCCGGGGCTGCCCGTGCCGCTGACGGAGCACCCCGCCGGGCGGCGGCGTGCCCTGGGTGCGGCGGGACCGGCGCAGCCGGGCGGACCCGTGCCGGCGACCGGGCTCGGGCCGACGCCCGCACCGGGGCCGGCGGCTCCGCCCGCTCCCGCTCCCGTGCGGCCCATCGCCCCCGAGGGCGGTTTCGCGCTGCCCGCCGGCCCGACGCCGGCTCCGCAGCCCCCGCAGTCCCCCGCCATGGCCGGCTCCGCTCCTGCGGCCGAGGCCGACGCCGACGCCGCGGGCGGGCGGCGCGGGCGCCGGGTACTGGGGGCGCCCGGCACCGGCTCCGAGGGCGCCGAAGCCGCCGCCGGGCGGCCGGACGCCGGTGCGCAGGGCCCCGTAGCCCCCGAGACGCATCCCACCGGGCGGCGGCGTGCGCTGCCCGCGACCCCGGCCTGGCCGGTTCCGGCCGCCCGTACCGCGCCCGAGGACTCTGACGGCAGCGGGCAGATCGCCGTACCCGGAGCCCGGCAGCCGCAGGACGCCCCCGCGGAGGCCGCCGGGGCGCCGATCAGCGTCCGTGCTCTGGGCAGCCTCGGCCAGGGCGGCGGCGGGTCCGGCGACACCAACGGCTCCGGCCGGCGGCGCCGCCTCGCGGAGCCCGCGCCCGAGGGCCGTGCCTTCGCCATAGGAGCGCCCGAGGAGGGCTCGGCCGAGGGTCCCGAGCCGCTGGACGGGCCCGGTGGCGCCGTCGAGGTGGTCAACCGGACCGTGCCGCGTCCCGTGGACGACGAGCTGCCGCCCGAGCCGCTGGACAACCCGCGCCGGCTCCTGGTGTGGCCGGCTCCGGACGCGCAGACGCAGGCCGCGCTCAGCGACCGCGGCTACCGCCCGGTGATCGTGCACTCCCGCGAGGAGGTCGACGCGCAGATCGCCGCGTTCCCCGCCGCGCTGTTCGTGGACCCGCTGACCGGGCCGATCACCCGGACCGCCCTGCAGTCGCTGCGCCAGGCCGCGGTGGCCGCCGAGGTGCCCGTGCTGGTGACGGCCGGACTGGGGCACGCCACGCGCGAAGCCGCGTACGGCGCCGATCCGGCGGTGCTCCTCAAGGCGCTCGCGCCGCGCGACAGCGAGCAGCATCCCTCGCGGGTGCTGCTGATCGAGGAGCGCGACGAGATCGCGACCGCGCTGACCACCGCCCTGGAGCGGCGCGGGATGCAGGTCGCGCGGGCCGACGCCGATACGGACGCGGTGGAGCTGGCGACCCGGATGCGGCCGAACCTGGTGGTGATGGACCTGATGCAGGTGCGCCGCCGCCGGGCCGGGATCGTGGACTGGCTGCGCGCCAACGGGCAGTTGAACCACACCCCGCTGGTGGTCTACACGGCCACCGGGATCGAGCCGGCCGAACTGCCGCGGCTGGCCTCGGGCGAGAGCGTGCTGTTCCTCGCCGAGCGGTCCACCACGGCGGACGTGCAGGGCCGCATCGTGGACCTGCTGGCCAAGATCGGCACCAACTAGTCATCCTGGCCGCATGGCCATCACCGACACGAGCGAGCAGACCGTCCCCGCCGACAACGGGGAGGTCAGCCTGCTCATAGCGCGCCAGGTCGACCCGGGCCACGAGGAGAACTTCGAGGCCTGGGCCCACGGGATCCTGGAGACGGCCGCGGCCTTCCCGGACCACCTGGGGTACGGCCTGTTCCGTCCGGCCGTGGAGGGCGGGCCCTGGTTCCTTGTGCACCGGTTCCGCAACCAGGCGGCCTTCCAGCGGTGGCAGGACTCCGCCGAGCGCGCCGCCTGGTTCTCCAACTGCCTCGGGCACCACCACACCGAGATAGCCCGTCGCGAACTGCACGGCATGGAGACCTGGTTCGCGAAGCCGGGTACGGCCCGGCCCGCGCCCCCGCGGTGGAAGATGGTGATCAGCTCGGGGCTGGCCATCTTCCCGATCTCGCTCGCGGGCAACGCGCTGCTCGGGCCGTACCTGGTGAACCTGCACTTCGTGCTGCGGACGGCCGCGTTCGCCGTCGTCTTCAGCACCCTGATGACCTACGTGGCCATGCCGGCGATCAGCAAGCTGCTGCGGCCCTGGCTCACGCGCGGCCAGTAGCCCCGGGGCGCGGGCGGATCAGTCGAGCCTGGTGACGTCGAGGCCGCCTTCCGCGTACTGCTTGCGGATCACCTTCTTGTCGAACTTGCCGACGCTCGTCTTCGGCACCGCCTCGACGAACGCCCAGCGCTCCGGCAGCTGCCACTTGGCGATCGTCTGCCCGAGGAAGGCGCGCAGTCCCGCGTAGTCCACAGTGGCCCCCTCCTTCAGGACGACGGTGGCCAGCGGGCGCTCGTCCCACTTCTCGTCGGGGACGGCGACGACCGCCGCCTCGGCGACCTCGGGGTGGGCCATCAGCGCGTTCTCCAGCTCTACGCTGGAAATCCACTCCCCGCCGGACTTGATGACGTCCTTGGCGCGGTCGGTGAGGGTGAGGAAGCCGTCGGGGCTGATCACGCCGACGTCGCCGGTCTTGAGCCAGCCGTCCGCGCTGAACTTGTCCTCCGGGCGGAAGGGTTCGCCGGCCGCGCCGCCGTAGTAGGCGCCCGCGATCCAGCTGCCGCGGACCTCCAGCTCGCCCGCGGACTCCCCGTCCCAGGGCAGGAGGTCGCCGCCGGGGCCGACCAGCCGGGCCTCCACGCCCGCCGGGAAACGGCCCTGGGTGATCCGGTACGGCCACTCCTCCTCGGGAGTCAGACCGGCCGGCGGGTGGGCCATGGTGCCCAGCGGGGAGGTCTCGGTCATCCCCCATGCGTGGTTGAGGCGCACGCCCAGCTTGTCGTAGGCCTCCATGAGGGCCGGCGGACAGGCGGCGCCGCCGATGGTGACCTGCTTCATCGAGGTCAGGTCGCGCGGGTTGGCGGTGACCTCGGCGAGCAGTCCCTGCCAGAGGGTGGGGACGGCCGCGGCGTGCGTGGGCCTCTCCCGCTCGATCATGTCGGCGAGCGGGGCGGGCTGCAGGAACCGGTCCGGCATCAGCATGCTGATGCCGGTCATGAAGGTGGCGTGGGGCAGGCCCCAGGCGTTGACGTGGAACTGCGGGACGACGACGAGGGAGGTGTCCTTGTCGGTCAGGCCCATCGACTCGGTCATGTTGACCTGCATCGAGTGCAGGTAGATCGACCGGTGGGAGTAGACGACGCCCTTGGGTTCCCCGGTGGTGCCGGAGGTGTAGCACATGGCCGCGGCCTGGCGCTCGTCCAGCTCGGGCCAGTCGTAGGTGTCCGGGCGGCCCGCCAGGAGCTCCTCGTACTCGTGCACGCGCACGCCGAGGCCCTCCAGCGCGGAGCGGTCGCCGATGCCCGCGACCACGACGTGCTCGATGGTCGGCAGGTGCGGCAGGAGCGGGACGAGCAGCGGCAGCAGGGTGCCGTTGACCAGGACGACCTTGTCGGCCGCGTGGTTGACGATGAACACCAGCTGCTCGGGAGGGAGCCGCAGGTTCAGCGTGTGCAGGACGGCACCCATGGAGGGGATCGCGAAGTACGCCTCGACGTGCTCGGCGTTGTTCCACATGAGCGTCGCGACACGGTCGTCCTGCCGGACGTCCAACTCGTCGCGCAGGGCGTTGGCCAGGCGCGTGGCACGGGTCCCGATCTCGGCGAAGCTGCGGCGGTGCGGCTCGGCCTCCCCGGTCCAGGTCGTGACCTGGGACTTCCCGTGGATCGTCATCCCGTGCTGCAGTATGCGGGTGACGAGGAGTGGTACGTCCTGCATGGTGCTCAGCAAAGCGTCCTCCCGGTGAGCGCTGCGGCGCTGCGGCGGCTACGGATGCTGCGATTCTGCGCACGTACCGGTCGGCATGTCACTACCCAAGAGTAGAAACGGGCGCGTTGTTTCACGTGAAACAACGGACGACCGGGGCCCGGCTCAGTGGAAACTGGCGCGTTGTTTCACGTGAAACAACGGACGACCGGGGTCAGCTCAGCGGACGGGTGTCAGCTCCGGGTCCTCGCGGAGCTTGACGAGCGCACGGGAGACGGCGCTCTTGACCGTGCCCACGGAGACGCCGAGCAGCTCGGCGGTCTGGACCTCGCTCAGGTCCTCGTAGTAGCGCAGGACGACCATCGCCCGCTGCCGGTCGGGCAGCCGGGTCACCGCGCGCCACATCGCGTCACGCAGTGCCTGCGCCTCGGCCGGGTCGGCGGCGGCCGGTCCATCGGCCTCGGGGAGCTCGTCGCAGACGAACTCGTCGACCTTGCGCTTGCGCCACTGGCTGGTGCGGGTGTTGACCAGGGCCCGGCGGACGTACCCGTCCAGGGCGCGGTGGTCCTCGATGCGGTCCCACGCGACGTAGGTCTTGGCCAGCGCCGTCTGGAGGAGGTCCTCCGCATCGCAGGGGTTGGCGGTGAGCGAGCGCGCAGTGCGCATCAGGACCGTGCCGCGGGTCCGGACGTACGCCGAGAACGACGGGTACGGCGTCGGATTCGAGGCGAGCGTGCACACAGGCGTGGTCATGCCTCCACGCTAGGAGCGGCGCGGCCTCGTGGGATCGGCCGCAAGTGCCGAAACGGGATCCGCCTCAGGTTGTAGGGCCGGGGCCCGCCCCACCTCCTGAAGGTGGAGGAGGCGGGGCTTCCGCGGGGGTTCCACAGGGCTTTCCGGGTGGGGCTACGGGGCTTCCGAGGGCGGCCGCACGGGGCCAGATCGGCCTCCCGCGCGGGGCGGATCAGCCGTCCGCGCCCAGGATCAGGCCGGAGGTCGGAACTCCGGTACCGGCCGTGACCAGGGCGTGGGCGGCGCCGGTGACCTGGTTGACCGAGGTGCCGCGCAGCTGGCGGACCGCCTCGGCGATGCCGTTCATGCCGTGCAGGTACGCCTCCCCGAGCTGCCCCCCGTGGGTGTTGAGCGGCAGCGCGTCCGCGGCCACGAAACCGGCCGCCTCCCCGGGTGCGCAGAAGCCGAACTCCTCCAGCTGCATCAGCACGAACGGCGTGAAGTGGTCGTAGAGGATGCCGACGTCGATGTCCGAGGGCCGCAGTCCGCTGGTCCGCCACAGCTGGCGGGCTACCACGTCCATCTCCGGGAGCCCGGTGAGGCCGTCCCGGTAGAAGGAGGACATGGCCTCCTGCCGGCGGCCCGCGCCCTGGGCCGCGGCAGTGATCACGGCCGGCTTCTGCCGCAGGTCGCGGGCCCGTTCGGCGGTGGTGACCACGATGGCCTGGCCGCCGTCCGTCTCCTGGCAGCAGTCGAGCAGCCGCAGCGGCTCGACGATCCAGCGCGAGGCCGCGTGGTCGGCGAGGGTGATGGGCTTGCCGTAGAAATAGGCGGCCGGATTGTTCGCGGCGTGCCGGCGGTCGGTGACCGCGACGTGGCCGAAGGCCTCCGGGGTCAGGTTGTAGGCGTGCAGGTAGCGCTGGGCCGTCATGGCCACCCAGGAGGCCGGGGTGAGCAGCCCCCAGGGCAGCGACCAGCCGAGCGCCGCGCCCTCCGCCGACGGCTCGCGCTGCTGGACGCCGGAGCCGAAGCGGCGGCCGGAGCGTTCGTTGAAGGCGCGGTAGCAGACCACGACCTCGGCGACCCCGGTGGCGACGGCCAGGGCGGCCTGCTGGACGGTGGCGCAGGCCGCGCCGCCGCCGTAGTGGATGCGGGAGAAGAAGGAGAGGTCCCCGATGCCGGCCGCCTGGGCGACGGTGATCTCGGGGCTCGTGTCCATCGTGAAGGTGACCATGCCGTCCACGTCGGCGGGGGTGAGCCCGGCGTCGTCGAGGGCCGCGTGGACGGCTTCGACGGCCAGCTTGAGCTCACTGCGGCCGGAGTCCTTGGAGAACTCGGTCGCGCCGATGCCGGCGATGGCGGCGCGGCCGCCGAGCTGGTCACGGGTGCGGACGCTCATGCCGTGCCCTCCGGGGTGCCGGGGGCGTTGGTGCCGGGGGCGGTGGTGCCGGCCGCCGTGGGGTCCAGCGTGACGGTGACGGTGCCCGTGACGTGGTGGCCGACGGCGTTGGCGCCGACCACGCGGATCTCGGCGGTGTTCCCGTCGAGGGCGGTGACGGTGCCGGTCAGCGTCATGGTGTCGCCGGGATGGTTCGGGGCTCCGAGGCGGATCGCGACCTTGCGCAGGACGGCGCGCGGGCCGAGGTGGTCGGTGATGTAGCGGCCGACCAGGCCGTTGGTCGTCAGGATGTTCATGAAGATGTCCGGGGAGCCCTTCTCCCGCGCGAGCACCGCGTCGTGGTGCACGTCCTGGTAGTCGCGGGAGGCGATCGCACCCGCGACGATCAGGGTGCGGGTGACCGGTATCTCCAGCGGCGGCAGCGTGTCGCCGATGTTCATGCCTCGTCCCCCTCGGAGGTGTCTTCGGACAGGACCGCGCCGAGCTCGGCCAGCAGTTCGCTGCCGCAGCCCAGGTACGCGTCGAGCTGGCGCCCCCACAGGAAGTGCCGGTGGACCGGGTGGTCGAGGTCGGCGCCCATGCCGCCGTGCAGGTGCTGGCCCGCGTGGACGACCCGCTTGCCCGCTTCCGAGGCCCACCAGGCCGCCGTCAGCGCGTGCTCGCCCGCGGGGAGCCCCTCGTCCACGCGCCAGGCCGCCTCGTACGCGGTGACCCGTATCGCCTCGGTGTCCATGTAGGCGTCGGCCGCGCGCAGCATGACGCCCTGGTTGGTGGAGAGCGGCCGGCCGAACTGCTCGCGGGTGGAGGTGTACTCCACGGCGCGGGCCAGCGAGCCCGCGCAGACCCCCGCCTGGAGGCCGGCGAAGGCGGTCCGCGCGACGGCCAGTACGTCCGCGCAGGCGCCCTCTCCGCCGACCCGTTCCGCCTCGGCTCCGGTCAGCGTCAGGCTGCCGGCCGACCAGGGGGCGGTGGTCTCCACCGGCTCCGTACGCACCCCGGGCGCGTCCGTCCGTACGAGCCACAGGGCTCCCGTCCCGTCCGGGACCAGGACGTGCGTGGCCTCGCGCAGCCACGGCACGGCGAGGGCGCCGCCGGTGAGCCGGCCGTCCGGCGAGGCGGTGATCCGGCTGCGGTCCGGGAAGGCACCGGTGGCGACCGCCTCGCCGGAGCCCAGCGCGGGGAGCAGCCGGGCACGCTGCTCGGCGGTTCCGTGCCGGGTCAGGGCGAGGATCCCGTAGACGCAGGTGGCGGCGTACGGGACCTGCGCGGTCGTGCGGCCCTGTTCCTCCAGCAGGAGCACCAGGCCGAGCAGGCCGACGTCCTCGACGGCGGCGGTCAGCCCGGCGGCGGTGAGGGCCTTCCACAGCTCGGCGTCACTGCCGGTGCCGGCGGCGCCCAGGCGGTCGTGGGTGGAGAGGTCGCCGAAGATCTGCGCGGCGAGTCCGGCCGCGGCGGCCTGTTCCTCGGTGGGGTGGAAGTCCATCAGGCTTCGCTCCCCCGGAAGACGGGCAGTTCCAGTTCCTCGTCCACGCGCAGGAACTCCAGGCGCACGGGCAGTCCGATGCGGACCTTGTCGTACGGGACGCCGGTGATGTTGCTGACCATGCGGACCCCTTCGGCGAGTTCGACGAGAGCCACCGCGTAGGGCGGGTCGAAGGCGGGGAAGGGCGGATGGTGCATGACCACGTAACTGAACACCGTGCCGGAGCCGGACGCCTCGACCGTGTCCCAGTCCGGGCTTCCGCAGGTGTTGCAGCCGGGGAGCCACGGGAAGCGGAGCGTCGCGCAGGCGGTGCAGCGCTGGATCAGCAGCCTGTGCTCGCGGACGCCGTCCCAGAAGCCCTGGTTGTCGCGGTTGATCACGGGGCGGGGGCGGCGGGCGGGCTGGGCGGGCTTCTGGGAATCGGTGGGCTTCGGCGATGCGGCGGGCTTCGGCGGTGCGGTGGGCTTCGGCGGTGCGGTGGGCTTCGGCGCCGCCGGGGCGTACTTGAGGATCCGGAAGCGGTGGGTTCCGGCGAGTTCGCCGTTCGCGCGGACGTCCATGCGGGTGGTCACGAAGTGGCCCGTGCCCAGCTTGGTGGTCTTGCGCGGCGACACGGACTCGATGACGGCGTCGAAGGTGATCGCGTCGCCGGGGCGCAGCGGCCTCAGGTACTCCTGCTCGCAGTCGGTGGCCACGACGGAGGTGCAGCCCGCGCCGTCGAGCAGCGCGAGGAGCTCGTCGTAGGCCGAGGAGCGGTCGCTGTGACCGGAGAGCCCGCCCATCGTCCATGCCTGGAGCATGGTGGGCGGGGCGATGGCGTCCGGTCCGGTGTACGCGGGGTTGGCATCGCCCATCGCCTCGCACCAGTGGCGGATCATCGGCTCGTTGACCGCGTCCTTGCCCCGGCCCGCGGTGGCGGCGGGCTGCCCTTCGAAGGACGCGAGCAGGGTGTGGAAGCGCGCCGACTCCGCTGCCGCTTCAGCCTCCGCTCCTGCTCCTGCTGGTGCCGCTGCCGTGGCTTCGGTGGCGGGCCTGGCGGTCATCGCTTCCTTCCCTTCATGCCGAGCCGCATCATGGCGACGATCTCCCGTTGGACCTCGCTGACGCCGCCCCCGAAGGTGTTGATCTGGGCGGCCCGGTTCATCCGCTCCAGCTCCCCGCCCGCGAAGACCCCGGGGCCGGATCCGCGGACGAGCGCCTCCTCCCCCACCACCTCCTGGCAGATCCGGTACACCTCGACGGTGGACTCGGTGCCCAGGAACTTCACGCCGCTCGCGTCGCCCGGGGCCAGGGTGCCGGCGCCCACGTCCTGGACGAGGCGCCAGTTGAGGAGGCGTACGGCGGCGAGGCGCGCGTGGGCCTCGGCGAGCCGCGACTGCACCCAGGGGCGGTCGGCGGGACGCTCGCCGGTGACCGGGTCGGGGGTGCGGGCGTGGTCGAGCGCCCCCCGGTAGAAGTCCTCGGCCTGCATGCCGATGGCGGCGAGGGCGACGCGTTCGTGGTTGAGCTGGTTGGTGATCAGCCCCCAGCCGCCGTGCTCGGGGCCGACGAGGTTGCCGGCGGGCACGCGGATGGAGTCGTAGTACGTGGCGGTCGTGGTCAGGCCGCCGACGGTGTCGATCGGGGTCCAGGAGAAGCCGGGGTCGTCGGTGGGCACCAGGATGATGGAGATGCCCTTGTGCTTGGGAGCCTCCGGGTCGGTGCGGCAGGCGAGCCAGATCCAGTCGGCGTTCTGGGCGTTGGACGTGAAGATCTTCTGGCCGTCGATCAGCCAGTCCTGTTCGTCGCGGACGGCCCTGGTGCGCAGGGAGGCGAGGTCGGTGCCCGCCTCGGGCTCCGAGTAGCCGATGGCGAAGACGAGTTCGCCCTTGAGGATCCGGGGCAGGAAGTAGTCCTTCTGCTCCTGCGTCCCGTACTTCATCAGGGTCGGGCCGACGGTGTTGAGCGTGACCATGGAGACGGGGGCGCCGGCCCGGTAGGCCTCGTCGAAGAACACGAACTGCTCGTCCGGGCCGCGGCCCTGGCCTCCGTACTCGACGGGCCAGCCGAGTCCGAGAAGTCCGTCGGCGCCTATGCGGCGCAGGAGTGCGCGATGTTCGGCGGGGTCCTCGGGCACCCCGTCCGGCAGCAGGTTTCCGAAGTACTCCCGCAGCTCGGAGCGGAGCCGCAACTGGCCTTCGGTCGGGGCGAGGTGCACGGCGCTGGCCTCCCGGCATCGCATCAGCAAGTTGAGCTGACTGTCCGTCAGATTCCAGGCGGATGTCAAGGCCGGGGCGTTGTGACGGAGCACGTAAAACGCCCGAGGGCGCCCGCGTTACCGGACCCCAGCCGGTCCGGTCGCGCAGGCGCCCTCAAGAGTCGGTGCGGCTCAGGCCGCGACTACCACCAGCGGTAGAAGTTCACCGCGACGGTGGAGTTGTGCTGGTCGATCGCGGTGAAGGCCGAACCGTTGACCTGCGCGGTGTTGTTCTGGTTGGACGCGCCGGATCCGGTGGCCACCTGCTGCGAGGTGGAGGAGTTGCCGTGGTTGTTGCCGCCCACGCCGCTGCCGATGATGCTGGCGACGCTCGCATTCGATCCGTCGTTCGCGAAGGAGCCGTTGTCGGCCGATGCCACCCCGCCGAAGAGGGCGACGGCGAGGGGGAGAGCGGCGACGGCGGCGATGACGCGGGCGGTACGGATGCTTGCCATGTCTGTATCCTCCAGAAAACCGAAGTGGGGTTTGCTCCAAGGCAGTTGGCCGACCGCCTCGGTCATTCCGTGTGGTGACGACGTCGCAGGACCAGAGTTGCCCACCGAATCCCCGGCGAACCACCCCGGAGCCCTCGATTCCCCCGCAAGCATGACCAACATCGGATAAACCCCATTCGCGCCCCCGGCGCCCCAGGTCAGCGCCTTGAGACCCGCTGAAACCCCTGCCGGGCAAGGGACGAACCGTTCCGCCAAACCGGCCGACCCCGGACATGCCAAAAAGGGCCGCGCCGTCCGGGAACCCCACCGTCTCCCGGGCCTACGGCCCTGCGCTGCCAAGCTTCACGCCCCCTGCACGCCCCCGGCGCTCGCCGGGACCTTCCCACTGTGCCCCGCTCCGGGGCACCTTCACGGCACGATCCGCGGTCGCGGCCTGCTCACACCGACCGACCGGGCTCCAGCGCCTGCTGCGGGGCTGTTCTCGCGTTCTGCTGCCTTGGCGCTGCTTGCTCCTGCTTGCTCCTGCGTGCTGTGGCCTGCGTCCTGCATCCCGTGGCGTACCGGGTATCGGGCACGCCGGGTACTCCTGCTGGTGGTACTGGTACTGGTACTGATCATGGGACTGGTTGCCGCCGTGTCCTGCATACCGGGCGCCGCGCACTGGGCCCTACACCTTGCACCTGCGCGCACTGCGGCCTGCGGCCTGCTGTCAACGGATCCTGCGTCCTGAGTCCTGCTACGTACGGTTCTGCGGGTCCTGCTGAGAACGGTTCCCGTGGCCCACGGGTGCCGCCTCTTCGCGGTACGAGTGCTCCAGGTGCTGCTCCGAGCGCTCCGGGTGATCCGGGTGCCCCGTGCCGTGCGCTAAGCGGCGAGCGCCATGTCCCGGCGAGCGGCCCCGACGCGGACGGCTGCGGCGATCGTGGCACTGCGGACTCCGTCGCCGCCCGTTGCGGACTCGAACTCGGCTCCGGAGCCGGCGGCCAGGGCGGTGGTGGAGCGGCGGACGGACGGGGTCTTGCCGTGGGCCTCGGCGCGGATGCGCTGCTTGATGGTGGGCGGGAGCGAACCACCGCGCATCATCGCCCTCCAGGTCCGCCGGGCCATGAAGGCCGGCCGGTTCACCGCGACGGCCGCGGGGGCGGCGGGCGAGGAGGAGAGCGGGGTGGCGGCGGCCTGGGCGACCTTGCCGCCGAAGCCGAGGGAAGCAAGGAGGGCCATGAGGGCCGCGAGGACGGTGGTCCAGATCGACGTGATGGTGCTGCGGTGAGCCATGACGGGTCCCTCTTTTCGCGATGTTCCGACGGGCGGATCTGAATACATTCGTCATGATGCGGGCGCAAGCGGAGCGCCTCCACGCCCCGCGCCGATCTTCCGACAAACACCACTCAAAGGGGCTAATCGCATAATTCCGGCCCCTCGGATCCCCGCTTGGAAACCGCGCCGGGCATGCACCGGGCGTGCGCCGGAAACGCTCCATCTCCCCTTCCACAGAAGGCTGTTGACACGCGACATGCCCGCCCCGCATGCTCCACCCACAGCGCGGCGGATCTTCTTCTCATGGTCGGGGGACCAAGTTCCATGCAGAACCGAAACGTCCTGATATCGGGTGCGGGCATCGCGGGCACCGCATTGGCCCACTGGCTGCGCCACCACGGATTCCGGCCGACCGTGGTCGAGCGCGCCCCCGCCCTTCGGGAGGGCGGGTACAAGATCGACATCCGCGGTGCCGCGCTCGACGTGGTCTCCCGCGCCGGGGTCCTCGACACGGTCCGCGCCCAGCGGACCGACGTCCAGGGCGGCTCCATCGTCAACGCGGCCGGCAAGCGGGTGGCCACGCTGGACGGCGACACCTTCGGCGGCCGGGCGGGCCACGACGCGGAGATCCTGCGCGGCGACCTGAACCGGATCCTCTACGACCTCACCATCGACGGAGCCGACGGCGTCGAGTACCTCTTCGGCGATTCCATCGCCTCCGCCACGGAGACCACGGACGGCATCGAGGTCACGTTCGACAGCGGCGCGAACCGCGTCTTCGACCTGCTCGTCGGCGCCGACGGGCTGCACTCCCACACCCGGGCGCTGGTCTTCGGCCCCGAGGAGCGCTTCATCCGGGACCTCGGCTACTACGTCTCGATCTACAGCGTCCCCAACCACCTCGACCTCGACCGCTGGGAGCTGACCTACGTCTCCCCCCTGCGCACGGCCCTGACGTACAGCACCGCCAAGGACACCGGCGCGAAGGCGATGTTCCTCTTCGCCTCGGAGCCACTGGAGTACGACCGGCACGACGTCTCCGGGCAGAAGAAGCTGCTGGCGGAGGCGTACGCGGACGAGGCCTGGGAGGTGCCCCGGCTCCTCGCGGCCCTGGACGAGGCCCCCGACTTCTACTTCGACTCCCTCAGCCAGGCCCACCTGGACCACTGGTCCAAGGGCCGCACCGCCCTGGTCGGCGACTCCGCGTACTGCGCCTCGCCCGCCTCCGGCCAGGGCACGAGCCTGGCCCTGGTCGGCGCCTACGTCCTCGCGGGCGAGCTCGCTGCGGCCGGCGGCGACCACGTGGCCGGCTTCGCGGCGTACGAACGCGAGATGCGCCGCTTCGCGGAGGAGAACCAGAAGCTCGGCCCCTCGAACGTCAAGCACATGGTCATGCGGACCAAGCGCCAGATCTCGATCCAGCTGACCCTGCTCTCCGTCCTGGGCCGCCTGCCGGGCAAGGAACGCATGATGGCCAAGGTCATGGAGCCGATCCAGAAGGCCGCGAACTCCATCACCCTCAAGGACTACTGACCGCGGCTGGAACAAAGCCGCCGACATCGCGGACCTCTACAACGGGCGTTCCTACGCCGCCTTCGGGTCCCTGTTCGGCCTGCGCGACACCGGTGGGGGAGTTCCTGGCCGGCGGGTGGGCCGAGGTGCGCGACCGGGTCGGCGAGCACTGGTGGTCCACCATGCGGCTGGCGGGCCGCGTCGCCCTGCACCGCAGCGCCGTTCATCTGGCCGCGGGCACGACGCCGACGATGCGCGAGCTGCTCCTGCGGCTGAAGGTTCCGCGCGGCTATCTGTTCCCGGCCGAGGACGGCGGCCTCCCCGGGACCGAGGCCCTGGAAGCGGCCGGGGTGGCGGTCGTCCCCGTCGCGGACTGCGGGCACAACATCATGCTCGACAACCCCGACGGCTTCGCCCGGGCCGCCGCCGATGCCCTGATCCGCCCGTGACCCCGGGGCCCGGGAGCACGCAGAAGGGGTGTCCCTGGTGAGGGACACCCCTTCTGGTCAGCGCGTCGTCTGACCTGGTGCGGTGGGTGTGGGATTTGAACCCACGGTGACATCGCTGCCACGACGGTTTTCAAGACCGTTCCCTTAGGCCGCTCGGGCAACCCACCTGGCGCGTACAGAGTACCGGGCGGTGGGGGTGGGCGGCGCTGGGGATTCCCAGGGGTCAGGTGGTGAGGAGGACGCCCGCGTACGAGGCTCCGGCCACCACCACCCAGGCCGCGAGACCCAGCAGGGCGGCCCGGCCGCCGGTGCGGGACAGGGTGGGCAGGTGGACCGCGCTGCCCAGGCCGAACAGGGCGGCGGCCAGCAGCAGTTCCTGGGCGGTGTGCGCCCATTCCAGTGCCGCGCCGGGCAGCACCCCGGTGGCGCGCAGCGCGGCCGCCGCCAGGAAGCCGGCCACGAACAGCGGCACCGGAGCCGGCCTGCGTCCCGAGGGTGTGCGCACTCCGCGCCTGCGGGCCCGTACCGAGAAGGCCACCGCGGCGACCAGCGGGGCCAGTAGGGCCACCCGCATCAGCTTGACCAGCACCGCCTCGCCGAGGGCGCCGGGGCCGGCCGTCTGGGCGGTCGCCACCACCTGGCCCACGTCGTGGACGCTCGCGCCGACCCAGCGGCCGAAGTCCGGGTCGGAGAGGCCGAGCGGGGACTGCAGGAGCGGGAGCACCGCGATGGCGAGGGTTCCGCACAGGGTGACCAGGGCCACCGAGGTGGCCACGTCCTCCTCGTCGCTGCCCGACACCTGGCTGACGGCGCCGATGGCCGAGGCCCCGCAGATCGAGTAGCCGGTGGCGATCAGCAGCGGCTGGTCCCCGGGGAGTCCGAGGCGCCGGCCCAGCCAGAGGGTGCCGAGGAAGGTCGCCGCCACCACCCCGGCCACCATCGCCACGGTGGCCCAGCCCAGCCGGAGCACCTCGTCCAGTCCCAGTGCCAGGCCCAGCAGGACGATGCCGATCCGCATCAGGCGCCGCCCGGCCAGGGAGAGTCCCGGGCGGGCGGGGCCCCGTACGAAGCCCCGTAGGCCGGGGAGGTGCGCCGCGGTGATGCCGAGCACCACCGACACTGTCAGCATCGGGGCCCAGGGCGCCAGCCGGTGTACCGACCAGGCGACCAGGACTCCGGCCGCGGCGAGGCCCAACCCGGGCCGGGGTGAGGATGTTTCACGTGAAACATCGACCGGAACCAGTGATCCCGCCCCGCGCACCGGGCGGTTGAGGAGGGCCATCAGCCGGTGGGGAGCGTGTAGACGCGACGGACGCTGCTGCCCAGGCGTACGACGTCGGCGCCGTAGACGTGCAGGGATATCGCCTTCGTGCGACAGGAGTTGCGGACCTTGTGGATGTCCCCGGGAGGGGCGAACCCGCAGACGTCACCGGGGCCGTTGACCACGTGTTCGGTCGCCACCAGGCGGGCTCCGGTGGTGGCCGTGGCGGGGGCGAGGCGGTAGCGGAGCTCGCTCTCCTCGCCCTCGTGCACCCCGGCCACGCACCAGGAGACGTGGTCGTGGACGGCGGTTTCCTGACCCGGCAGCCACACCAGGGCCACCACGGAGAAGCTGCCGTCCGGCTCCGCGTGCAGGACGTGCTGCCGGTAGCGGTCCGGGTGCCCCTCGCGCTGCTGCGCGGTGAGCAGACCGGGCGCCCCCAGGTGCGGGGCGAGGCGCTCACCGACCAGGTAGGCGGTCAGGTCGGGGGCCAGCCCCCGGTCCACGACCGTACGGATCTCGCTGACGAGGGCGGCCGTCCTCGCGGTCGTGCGGGCCGGCGTGGTGGTGGTCATAAGGGGAGCGTCGAGGAGCCCACCCATCACGTCCAACGACAGTTATGAGCTGAAATCCCAAGTCCGGCTTATGGGTTGGGGGTGCGACCCACCGCGGGCGGTCCGATTCAGCAGCCCACGCGGTTGGAGGCCGCCTGTTTCAGGGCCTGCAGCACCACCGCGGTCGCCGGGATCCGCAGATGGTCGCGGTACACATGTGCGGCGATGTGACGGCGCGCGGCCGGCTGCAGGGCCCGCCCGCACACCTTGCTCAGCGAGAGCGAGGGCAGGACCAGGGCGGGCATCATGGCCACGCCCAGGCCCTGTGCGACCAGGCTCTGGACCACCAGGTTGTCGTCGGTGGCGAAGCGGATGTCGGGGACGAAGCCGAGCCCCGCGCATTCGTGCAGCAGGTTCGCCCGGCACCGCGGGCAGCCCGCGATCCAGCGCTCCTCGGAGAGGTCCGCGAGGTTCACGGCCCGCCGCCGGGCCAGCGGGTGCCCGGTCGGCAGCAGCACCGTCAGCTGGTCTTCCATGAGCCTGACCTCGGCGACCTCCTCCGGCACCTCATCGTGGAGGCCGGGATAGGTGAAGGCCAGGGTGATGTCGCACTCGCCGCGTTCCAGCCTGCGCAAGGAGTCCGGGGGCTCCCCCTCCAGCAGTTCGACCTGGATGCCCGGATGCTCCTTGGCCAGGCTGCTCAGGGCTTCCGGGACCAGGGTGACGTTGGCGCTGGGGAAGCCGCACAGCCGGACGCGCCCGGTCCGCAGCCGGGCGTACGCCTTCAGCTGGGCCTCGGCGGCGGAGAGGCTGCCGAGGATGGCCTCGGCGTGCCGGGCCATGGACTCCCCGGCCTCGGTGAGCTGCATGCGGCGCCCGATGCGGGTGAACAGCGGTGTGCCGACGGCGCGTTCGAGCGCCTTCATCTGCTGGGTGATCGCGGGCTGGGTG
Source organism: Streptomyces sp. NPDC051563 (assembly GCF_044454225.1). Taxonomy (NCBI): domain Bacteria; kingdom Bacillati; phylum Actinomycetota; class Actinomycetes; order Kitasatosporales; family Streptomycetaceae; genus Streptomyces; species Streptomyces sp. NPDC051563. Next base: position 281,773 of record NZ_JBITDL010000001.1, on the reverse strand, counting down.
TACCCGAGGACCCGGGCGGCGGCCGAGTAGGAACCCGAGGCGACCACTTCGTGGAACGTCCGTATGTGCCGCGAATCGAACACGGTCGAAGCATAAGCGGACGTTGGGAGGGGCCGCAGGCACAATCGCGCCTACGGCCCCTCGCCATCAAGCCAGTTGGATCCGTCGCACCGGCTACTTCTTGTCCCCGACCTGCGAGCCGAGCGTGATGTCCACCGTGGTCGGCTTGCCGCCGCGCAGGTAGGTCAGCTTCACCGTGTCACCCGGCTTGTACGTCCAGATCTCGCTGATCAGGGTCGGGCCGCTGTCGATCGGCTTGCCGCCGAGCTCGGTGATGATGTCTCCGGGCTTCAGTCCCGCCTTGCCCGCAGGACCGTTCGGGTCGACCAGCTCGTTGGGCGAGGCGCCCGTCTCGGAGATCTTCGCGCCGTCGGTCTTGGCCGCGAGGTCCACCGAAACCTTGATCACCGGGTAGACGGGCTGGCCCGTCTTGATCAGGGACTCGGCGACGTTCTTCGCCTGGTTGACCGGGATCGCGAAACCGAGGCCGATGGAGCCGGCCTGGCCGCCGCCGAAGCCGCCGTTGCCGGCCGACTGGATCGCGGAGTTGATGCCGATGACCGCGCCGCGGCTGTCGAGCAGCGGACCGCCGGAGTTGCCCGGGTTGATGGAGGCGTCCGTCTGGAGGGCGCTCATGTACGAGTTCTTCCCGCCGGAGGCGTCGCCCGAGGCGACCGGGCGGTTCTTGGCACTGACGATGCCGGTGGTGACCGTGTTGGACAGGCCGAAGGGGGCGCCGATCGCGATGGTCGAGTCGCCGACGGCGACCTTGTCCGAGTCGCCCAGCGGCAGCGGCTTGAGCCCGGACGGCGGGTTCTTCAGCTTGATGACGGCGACGTCGTACCCCTGGGCCCGGCCGACGACCTCGGCCTCGTACTTCTTGCCGTCGGAGAACGTCGCGCTCAGCTTGCCGCCGTTGGCCGCGGAGGCGACCACGTGGTTGTTCGTGAGGATGTGGCCCTGCTGGTCGTAGACGAAGCCGGTGCCGGTGCCGCCCTCGCCGTCGCCGGCCGAGGCCTCGATGGTGACGACGCTGGGCAGCGCGCCGGCGGCGAGGCCCGCGACGGAGCCCGCATCGCGCTTGAGGTCCTTGGGCGTGTTGCCGGCGCTGACCGTGGTCGAGCCGGAGCCGTCACCGCTCCGTTCGGCCGCCCAGTAGCCGACGCCGCCGCCGACGCCGCCCGCGAGGAGCGCCGCCGCGAGCACGCCGGCGATCAGGCCGCCCTTGCCCTTCCGCTTGGGCTGCGGGGCACCCTCGGTGGCCAGGGGCGCACCCCAGCCGCCACCGCCGTGGCCGTCACCGGCCCCGTACGCGGGGGCCGCGGGCGGCGGGGGAGGCCAGCCCTCGGCACCCGTCGCCTGCGGGCCGGGAGCCTGGGCGTACGCGGGGGTGGCCGGCGGGGCCGGGTTCTCGGCGTACGCGGGGGTGGCCGGCGGGGCCGGGTTCTCGGCGTACGCGGGGGTGGCCGGCGGAACCGGGGTCTCGGCGTACGCCGCAGGCTGGGCGGGCGCGGCGGGCTGCGCCGCCGGGGGCTGCGCGGCCGCGGCAGGCGCGGGCGTGGTCTGGGGGAGCTGCTGGGTCGGCTCGGTACCGGGCGCGGGCGCCGGCGGCAGCTGCTGCGTCGCCGGGTCCACGGGCGCCGGAGCCGCGGGCGCCGGAGCCGCGGGCGCCGGAGCCGCGGCCGGCGCGGCGTCGACGGGCGCGGCCACCGGGGGTACGGGCGGGGCCGCGGGGGGCATCGGGGCCGCGGTGCCCTCGTTCTCGGTGCTCACAGCGCTCTCTCCTCGTCACACACGGCTTCAGAAATACGGGCGATAACGGTCCGACTGAACGTTCGACGTGCCGTACAAGTTCCTGGGCAAAGCCTTTCCCATGACCCGTCAGAGCACTGTAAGCCGGACCTGTGAGTCTCCCCCATCCTTTATCTCCGACATTTCTGGCGCATCCGCAGAAGCACCCACAGGGCTCCCCCCGACATCCGGACCCTCTCGGTGGCACCATGACCCGGTGACCCACGCAACGCCGCGCCCCATCCAGGTCGTCGCCCACCGCGGCGCCTCGGAGGATGCCCCCGAACACACGCTGGCCGCCTATCGCAGAGCCATCGAGGACGGGGCCGACGCCCTGGAATGCGATGTCCGGCTCACGGCCGACGGCCATCTGGTCCTGGTCCACGACCGGCGGGTGAACCGCACCTCCAACGGGCGCGGCGCCGTCTCCGCCCTGGAGCTGGCCGACCTCGCCGCCCTCGACTTCGGCTCGTGGAAGGACCGGGAGGAGTCCCCCGACTGGGACGCGGACCCCGAGCGGACCTCCGTGCTCACCCTGGAGCGGCTGCTGGAGCTGGTCGCGGACGCCGGGCGGCCGGTACAGCTGGCCATCGAGACGAAGCATCCGACCCGCTGGGCCGGACAGGTGGAGGAGCGCCTGCTGTTCCTCCTCAAACGCTTCGCGCTGGACGCCCCGCCGGCCGAGGGGCCGCACCCGATCCGGGTGATGAGCTTCTCCGCGCGCTCCCTGCACCGGATGCGGGCGGCCGCGCCGACGGTCCCGACCGTCTACCTGATGCAGTTCATCTCGCCCCGGATGCGGGACGGGCGGCTGCCGGCGGGTGTACGGATCGCGGGGCCGGGCATGCGGATCGTGCGCAACCACCCGGCCTTCATCCGCAAGCTTCAGGCCGCGGGCCACTCCGTTCACGTATGGACCGTGAACGATCCGGAAGATGTTCAGCTGTGCGCTGATCTGGGTGTGGAAGCGATCATCACGAACAGACCGCGACAGGTTTTGTCACAGCTGGGTCGCTGACATCCCGTTTTGCGCTTTCGTCCCACGCGAAACACCCGTTACGGGGTGTGCACCGGCGCATCCACTCCGCATTCGGTCGCTCCCAATGCGTCAGAGGGCGCCGGTGCGGCGGTTTCCGGTCCAGGCCATTGGGGCATCCAGACCATGCGTGGGGCTAAGGAGGTTCCGGGGGTGGCGTTGATGGTGGCACAAGAAGTGCCCACGTCGTCGTGCATGGACGTGTCCCATGGTCCTGCGGGCGTGGGCGAGGCGAGGCACCGGATGCGCGAGCAGCTGCGCATCAGCGGAGTGTCCGAATCGATCGTGGACGACGCCGTACTGATCCTTTCCGAACTGCTCAGCAACGCCTGCCGGCACGGCAGGCCACTGGGTCTACGGGAGATCGGCGACGGCGGGATACACGCGTCGTGGCGCGTCGACAAGGCGGGGCGGCTGACGGTCGAGGTCACGGACGGCGGCGGGCCCACCCGCCCCATCCCGGCCAAGCCCTCGGTCACCGCGCGGGGCGGGCGGGGGCTGAACATCATCAGCGCCCTGGCCCAGGACTGGGGTGTCCGGGACGGAGCGGCGGGTGAGGTCACCGTCTGGGCGACCGTTGCCTGCGGGCCCCGGCACGAGGATTTCGCTACGCGCGTTGCGCCCCCGGCGATCGATTTCAGTACGGCCTTCGACAATCTGGACCCCTGATCCGACCGGTCCCCGACCGCGGGTGGACGGATGGCGGCCGTCCGGGAGTGCACGCCGACCGTGCTCCCGGCCGCACCCCACCGGCTGCGGCGGTACGAACGGCTAGGCTCGCGCCCAGACCGACGCCGTACCGCCGCAACCGGGAGACACCCACGATGGCCAAGAAGCGCCCCGCCGCGAAGTCCGCAAAGCCGCAGCTCAACAACGGGGAGATCCCGGTGGTGGGCGCTCGCGAGCCCTGCCCCTGCGGATCCGGGCGCCGTTACAAGGCCTGCCACGGCGCGGCCGCCGCGCACGCCGTGACCGAGCACGTGGCCCGCCCGTTCGAAGGCCTGCCCGGCGAGTGCGACTGGGTGGCGCTGCGCGAGCTCGTCCCCGCCGCCACCGTGCCGCTGACCCTCAAGGGCGGACTGCCCGAGGGCGTCCCCTCCGTCACGCTGGTGACCGTACTCCCGCTGGCCTCGCCGGCCCTGCGCCGTGAGGACGGCTCCGTCCTGCTCGGCCTGCAGAACGACTCGACCACCGGCGACCTCGCCCGGGACATGGCCGACACCCTGGAGCGCGCCCTCGTGGCCGAGCCCGGCACCGTCGTCACGGCCCGCCGGGTTCCGGCCGAAGGCCCGCGACTTCAGGATCTCCTGTCCGCGGACGACGGTTTCGAGCCGGTTGTCCACAGCGGGTTCGAATTCTGGATTCCGGAAGCGGAGAGCGCGCAGAACGCCTCCCCGGAGGTCGCCGCCTCCCTGGAGCGCGCCAACGCGGCCGCCATCCCGACCGTCAAGCTGACCGGCGTGGATGCCGCCTACTGGTGCGAGACCCCGGACAAGAACCACCTGCGCTGGGTCATGCCGCACCCCGAGGAGAAGCTGCTCGACGCGCTCGCTCGCCTGCACGCCGCGGGCACGTCCTCGCTCGGCGAGGGCACCAAGCTGGTCGGCTCCTTCCGCGCCCACGGCCTGATGGTCCCCGTCTGGGACCTGCCGACCGGGGTCTCGGCCGAGGACGTGGAGAAGCCCGCGGCCGAGCTCGCGGAGCGGCTGGCCACGGCCCTCGCGACGGACGCGCCGCTGACCACGGAGGAGCGCCGCGCCCGCGGCGGCCTCACCAACCGCCAGGTCACGCTCAGCTGACCGGGTGGCCGGCCCGTCCGCGGGCCGGCCACGAGGGTCCGCGGACGGGCCCCCGGGAGGGCCGGGGAGACGTCACAGGTGACCGGTCACCGGTGATCGGTGTCACAACTCCCGGTAATCGCCTGCAAATCGGTGTCCGAATATCAGAGATCGAATTTGCGAACAGGCGATCTCTTGTTACCGTTCTTGTAGCCCGGTCGCTGGTGCATCCCCCGTCGCCAGCGACCGGGCCCTTGAGTTTCCGTGACGCTCAACCGTCACCCGGTACCGGTGAGTTGCTCCCGGACCGCAGGAGCAGGGCTCCTTCATCATCCGGAACTGCAAATTCCGCTACGGCCGAGTAGTCCCCCGCAACCCCGGCCGACTCCTCCCTCGGCGTTTCGCACAGCCCCGGCTCGTCGCCCGCTCCGACCGCGCAGCGGATCTGCACCGTGCGCCCCGCCGGACCCATCACCGTGAGCACCGCGTCGAGCGGACGGCCGCTGGTGTTCCGGTAGTAGCTGCGGCCCCACGTCCGGCCCTCGCCCGACAGGACGCAGGTCTGCGCCTCCACCCCCCGCGGCGAGGACAGTTCGGGACCGCAGCGGGCGTCCGTGCGCGGCTGCTCGGCGGGGCCCGGGCGGGCCGGCGCCGCGGCCCGGGCCGGCGTACGGGACCCGCCGGAGGCGGAACTCGCGTCCGGGCCGCCCGAATCGGCCGAGCCCCCCGCATTGCCGGTGTTTCCGGGATGGTCCGGGTCCGCGGAACCCGACGTCCCCGGAGCGCCCTTGGCGGGGTGCCCGAGGCCGAAGGTGGAGAGCAGCCCGCCGCCCTTTCCATCGCTCTGACCGGCGAAATCCGGCCCGGCGATCGCTCCCGCCAGCGGGAGCGACAAGATGATCAACACACCGGCGCCGATACCGATCAGGCGGAGATTCATTCGCCGAAGATAGCGATGCGGGAATGGGGCACGGAGATCCCCGCGCCCAATTCCCTTGGAAACCGGTCTCGCTGACACCCGTACGAGTGATCCGTCAGCTCGCAGGCTCAGTACGCGAGCCGGCTCCCGCCGCCCGGCGCACCGCTGCTCGCCTCCACCAGCGCGTCCACGACCGCCTCCACCTCGGGCAGCCAGATCTCCCCGGCCCCCTCGGGCTCGCGCTCCCACCGCACCTGGCCTCCGCCGATCGCAGGGGAGGGCGGGAGCAGCAAGTACCCGCCCTCGCCGTGGAAACGCAGCGAGGAGGGCACGTGGTCCTTGGCGTAGAGGATCTCGCCGAGCCGCTCCAGGGAGTACGGCTCCACGAGCAGCGACCACCGCGTGGGCGTGGCCACGACCGGCCCGAGCCGCATCCCCTCGGCGTCCAGCCGTACGACGGCGCGCGCGGCCGCCGCGGCGGGCAGGCTCACCGCGCAGGGCGCACTCCCGCCGGTGGCCAGCAGTACGGGGGCGCACGCCCGGTTGGCCCACCACCAGGACACCATCCGGGGGTCTGTGGTGGCCGCGAGCAGTCCGGGATCGAAGGGGTGCGCGCCGGGTACGACGCAGTCGGGGTCGGGGCAGGCGCACCGGGCGCTGTCGGCGCCCGAGCGTCCGACTCCCGGCAGCACGGGCCAGTTCCAGGTGGTGGCGCAGGTCAGCGCCGCGTCGAGGAGGGCCGGCGCATCACCCTGCGGCGGGGCGGGGCGCAGGGATTGCAAGCGATTGCGGAGCCGCTGGAGACGCCTTCCGAGGATCTCGCGCATGAGCGCTCGTTCCTTTCCGTTGAACGCCGAGGGCCACATCACACCAGGTAAGCGGTGGTTCACCACACGTACACGTTGCGCGTCTCTGTCCGCTTGAAGCAGGTTCACACGGTTCGTGCAGTTTTCTTACGGGTCCATGAAACGTCCGTCGGGGGCGGTACGCGACCCGGGTCCGCACGGGGGACGGCTCTCGTCGATGGGGACGACGGGCCGTGCCCGACGGTTCCCGTCGGGCACCGGGCTGGGCCAACTCTCCCCGGGTGCAACGGATTACGTACCCGGACCGGCCGACTGACTCGCCCAGTCGACCGCAAAAACCGTCTGCTTCCCGCTTTTTCCGGCCAAGTTCTAGCCCCGACCGAACAGTGAGTTGCCGCCCCACGGACACCAGGATTCCCACCTGGGCAATGCTGGACATCGCTCCTCGTGTGCGTGTAGATGTGGATTCATTGATAGCGGCGCAGCATGATCTGGGGGTTTGCGATGCTATATGGCGAATCGCACCAGCTGGAAAGGCGGACGCCATGAGCGCCCCGCATCTGCCGAAAGTGGCTGGAATCGATCCAGCCGTCACAGCGTCCCCGCACACTGTGGCGCCCACACCGGTGCCCACTGCCGTGTCCACACCGACGAGCCCGCGAACGGCCCACGCCCCGGCGCAGGGTCCCGCTGCGAGCTCGGTCATTCAGGACCGTCTCGCAGGCATGGTCTCCGACCTCACCACCCTCCACGAGCTCACCGAGCGGCTCGCCCGCGCCAGTGACCTCACCTCCTCCCTCCAGGAGTTCCTGCGGGCGGGGGCGTCCCTCGTCGGCGCCCGGCGCGGCCTGATCGTCCTGGAGCCCTCCGACGGGCTAGGCCCCACCAGCACGATCGGCCTCGGGCTCGGCCATGCCGACCTCGGGCACATCGAGACGGTGCCGCGCAGCGCCACCTCCTACGGCCGCATCCTCGACGGCCTGCCCGACGCCCAGGGCGGCTCGGAGTTCCTTCCCGAGCCCGGCACCGCCCCCGGAACGGGCGCCGGCGGGTACGCCACCGCCGTCGACCCCCGCCACCGCGAGGTCGCCGCCCGGCTCGGCTACGCCGCCAGCTACGCGCTGCCGCTGACCGCCGAAGCCACCGGCCGGCTCGGCGCCGCCGTCTGGCTCTACGACGAACAGGCCGAGCCCAGCGACCGCCAGCGCGACCTGGCCGGGCTGTACGTCCGGCACGCCGCCGAACACCTGGCCCGGATGCTGGAGGTGGAGCGCGCCCGCGCCGGCCTGGCCACCGTCGCCGAGGAACTGCTGCCCAGCCGTCTCCCCCGGATCCCCGGGGTCCAGCTCGCCGCCCGGCACCACACCGGCCCGCACGGCGGAGGCGACTGGTACGACGCGCTGCCGCTGCCGGAGGGCGCCCTCGGCCTGGCCGTTGGCTCCGTCACCGGCTCGGGACCGAGCGCCGTCGCCGCGATGGGCCGGCTGCGCGCCTCCCTGCGGGCGTACGCCGTCATGGAGGGCGAGGACCCCGTCGCCGTCCTCTCGGACCTGGAGCTGCTGCTGCGCCTGACCGAGCCCGCGCGCTCGGCGACCGCCCTCTTCGCCTACTGCGAGCCCGCCGGCGGCCCGAACGCGAACGGCCCGGGGCGCAAGCTCATCCTGGCCGGGGCCGGGCACGCCCCGCCGCTGCTGATCGGCGAGCGGCGCACCGAGTACGTGGAGACCACCCTCTCCGCGCCGCTCGGGATGCTGTCCTGCTGGGAGGCCCCGAGCGTGGAGATCGAGCCCGCGCCCGGAGAAACGGTGCTGCTCTACACGGACGGCCTGCTCCGGCGCACCGGGGACCCGATGGACCGGGCGTACGCGCGGCTGCACGCCGCCGCCGCGGGGATTCCCCGTAGCGCCCGCGAGGACCCGGCCGCCATCTGCGACCACATCCTGCGCACGGTGCTGCCGGACGGCGAAGGGGACGGACCCGCGGCTCCGGCGGACGCCTCGGAGGACATCGTGCTGCTGGCGGCCCGGTTCGAGTGAGGAGCCGGTGAGGTGACGAGCCGGTGAGCCGATGAGAGGCGGGGTGGGGCGGGGCGTGTGACGGTGTGGCCGGGTTTAGCTGATTTGTCACACGACCCGTCGGGGGGCGTCCGCTCACACATACGATGGATGAGGTCCATACCCGGTCCGTGTCCGTCGTACTGAGGAGAAGACGTGGCTGACGAGCTCACCCCGGAGACCCCGGAAGAAGAGCAGCCCAAGAAGAAGCACAAGCAGCGCAAGAACGGGCTGTACCCGGGTGTCAGCGAGGAGCTCGCCGCGAGCATGCGCACGGGCTGGGCAGACACCGAGCTGCGCGGACTGGAGCCGATCGCCCAGGCCTCGCACACCGCCGCCCGCCGCTCCGCGCTGTCCCGGCGCTTCCCCGGTGAGCGCCTCGTCGTCCCCGCCGGACGGCTGAAGACGCGCTCGAACGACACCGAGTACCCCTTCCGCGCCTCGACCGAGTACGCGTACCTCACCGGCGACCAGACCGAGAACGGCGTCCTGGTCCTGGAGCCCGCGGGGGAGACCGGCCACCACGCCACCGTCTACCTGCTGCCCCGCTCCGACCGCGAGAACGGCGAGTTCTGGCTCTCCGGCAGCGGCGAGCTGTGGGTCGGCCGCCGCCACTCCCTCACGGAGGCCGAGCAGCTCCTGGGCATCCCGGCCAAGGACGTGCGCAAGCTCCCCGAGGAGCTGGCCGAGGCCGAGGGCCCGGTCCGTACCGTGCGCGGTCACGACTCCGTCGTCGAGACCGCGCTGACCGACAAGGTCACCAAGGAGCGCGACGAGGAGCTGCGCGTCTACCTCTCCGAGGCCCGCGCCGTGAAGGACGCCTTCGAGATCGGCGAACTGCAGAAGGCCGTCGACTCCACCGTCCGCGGCTTCGAGGACGTCGTGAAGGTGCTCGACAAGGCGGAGGCCACCTCCGAGCGCTACATCGAGGGCACCTTCTTCCTGCGCGCCCGTGTCGAGGGCAACGACGTCGGCTACGGCTCCATCTGCGCCGCCGGCCCGCACGCCTGCACCCTGCACTGGGTCCGCAACGACGGCGACGTCCGCTCGGGCGACCTGCTGCTGCTCGACGCCGGTGTGGAGACCCACTCCCTCTACACCGCCGACGTCACGCGCACGCTGCCGATCAGCGGTGCGTACACCGACATCCAGCGCAAGATCTACGACGCGGTCTACGCCTCCCAGGAAGCGGGCATCGCCGCCGTCAAGCCGGGCGCGAAGTTCCGCGACTTCCACGACGCCTCGCAGCACGTGCTCGCCGAGAAGCTCGTCGAGTGGGGTCTGCTGGAGGGGCCGGTCGAGCGCGTCCTGGAGCTCGGCCTGCAGCGCCGCTGGACCCTGCACGGCACCGGCCACATGCTCGGCATGGACGTCCACGACTGCGCCGCCGCGCGCACCGAGGCGTACGTCGACGGCACGCTGGAGCCCGGGATGTGCCTCACGGTCGAGCCCGGTCTGTACTTCCAGGCCGACGACCTGACCGTGCCCGAGGAGTACCGGGGCATCGGCGTCCGGATCGAGGACGACATCCTCGTCACCGAGGACGGCAACCGGAACCTGTCGGCCGGTCTGCCCCGCACCTCGGACGAGGTCGAGGCCTGGATGGCGCGCCTCAAGGGCTGACGCCACCGCTCGTACGCGCCGATGGGCGGCACCCTCCGCGGGTGCCGCCCATCGGCGCGTCCACGACACCTTCAGCTCGCGTCTACGACACCTTCAGCAGGGAGTCGTCCCGCCACTTCAGCATCTTGTCGAAGCTGACCACCGCCCCCCGGCCCGGCCGGTTGCGGAAGCGGACGTGGTCGGCGAGTTCCTCGATCAGGTGCAGGCCGCGGCCGTGCTCGGCCAGGGACGGTCTGCGGCGGGCCACGGTCGCGGGCGGGAACCCGGGACCCGAGTCGCTCACCTCGATGCGGCAGCGGTCCCCGTCCAGGTACGCCGTGACGTGGTACGCCCCGGTCCCGTCCGGGCTTCCGCCGCCCGAAGGCACGTCGTCCGTGTGCCCCGAGCGCGGTACGGCCTCATGGCCGCCGTGCTCCACCGCGTTCGCGCACGCCTCGCTCAACGCCACCGACAGGTCGAAGGAGATGTCCGGGTCCACCCCCGCGGTCTCCATCGTCCCCAACAGCAGTCGCCTCGCGAGGGGCACACTCGCTGCTTCGCGCCTCAAGTGGAGAGACCACCAGATGCTCATACGGTTACCTATTGCCGCCCGGGGCCGGAGCTAAGCCCCTGCGGGCCGACAGAGCCCTCGTTCGGCCGATGCGGCTCTCCCGGGCGGCGGTGTATGCGGACGCAGACCCGGCAGCCGTGCGCGGGAATGCAAACCGGCTGTCGCACCTGCCGTATGCGGCGCCTAAGGCCAGTGCGATGATGGCCCGGCCATGACTGCCCCCCACGCGACGCAGGCCGGACCCGGCCTCAGGCTGATCCGGGCCGCGGTGTTCACCGCGGTCTGTGTCGTGCTGTCCGCGGCCGGGCACGCACTGGCCTCCTGCGCGACGGTGCCCTGGTGGTCCCTCTGCGCCGGCTTCCTCGCCGTCTTCGCCGTCGCGGCCCCGCTCGCGGGACGCCGCCGCTCGCTGCCCGGCATCGCCGCCGCCCTCGCGGGCGGACAGCTCGCACTGCACACCCTGTTCGGCCTCGGCCAGCACAACGCCCCGGCCGGCAGCGGTACCTCCTCGGAGACCTCGCTCGCGGCGCTGGCCGCCCAGCTGGTCTGCGGGGGCAACTCGGTCCCCATCCACCCGGCTGACGCCCGGCGGATCGTGGAGAGCGCCGGGCTGGACCCCGACCTCATGGCCGGAACGCAGGGGCACATGGCCGCCCACGCCCACATGGGGCAGGGCCTGGTGGAGCCGGCCGGCGGACTGGTGGGGCTGCTCAGCCCGGCCATGCTGACCGGGCACCTGCTGGCCGCGCTCGCCGCCGGCTGGCTGCTCGGGCGCGGCGACGCCGCGCTGTTCCGCCTCCTCGAACTGTCCAGGCTCTCCGCCGGAGCCGGACCGGTGCGCCCGCTGCGGGCCGCGCTGGCCTACGTACGCGCCCTCGGCGCCGGCCTTCCGGGCCGGCCCGCACGCATGCCGCGGGCAGCGGGGGACGGGACCGGACCCGCCCGCTCCACGGGCCGGGACGCACTCCAGCACACGGTGATCAGGCGCGGGCCGCCCACGGCATTCGCCCTCGCAGCCTGAAGCGGCACCTCTCCTCCCCGGGACTCACGACGGGAGCACCGGTGCCGCGAACTCCGTGCGCGCCGCGCGCGGAGCCACCGTCACCACAGCTTCCGTGGAGTGTTTCTGCCATGAAGACCTCTCGCGTCTCCTTCGCCGCCGCCCTCGCCGCCGGCTCCGTCCTCCTCCTCTCCGGTACCGCTTTCGCCCACGTCGGCGTGCAGCCCGTCGGAGAGGCCGCCAAGGGCGGGTACGCGACGCTCAACTTCAAGGTCCCCAACGAGCGCGACGGCGCTTCGACCACGCAGCTCGAGGTCAACTTCCCCGTGGACCAGCCGCTCACGTCCGTCATGCCGCAGGACATCCCCGGCTGGACGTCCAACGTCGAGAAGACCAAGCTCGACAAGCCGCTCACCGTGCACGGCAAGCAGGTCAACGAGGTCGTCACCAAGGTGACCTGGTCCGGCGGCAAGATCGAGCCCGGCAAGTTCCAGCAGTTCCCGGTCTCCGTCGGCAAGCTGCCCGAGAACGCCGACCAGATGGTCTTCAAGGCGATCCAGACCTACGACAACGGCGAGGTCGTCCGCTGGATCGAGGAGTCCAAGGAAGGCGCCGCCGAACCGCAGACCCCGGCGCCCGTCCTGAAGCTCACCGCCGCGGCCGGCGCCGACCACCACGACGACGCGGCCAAGCCCTCGGACGAGGCGAAGAACACCGACGCCGACCACAAGGACGGCCACGAGACGGCCGCCGCCAAGAGCGGATCCGACACCACCGCGCGGGCCCTCGGCATCGCCGGCATCGTCATCGGGCTCGGCGGCGTGGCCTTCGGCGTCGCCTCGCGCCGCCGCACCTCCTGACCGCCCGACCGCCCGGCCGCCCGGCCCGGCGATCCTGCGCAGCCGGCCGGCCTTCCGGGCCGGCCGGGCTCGCGGATCCACCCGTACCACCCCCGATCTCAGGGACATTCCCATGCGCACCACACGTGTGACGCTCGCCGCCCTCGTGGCGGCGGCCGCCCTCACCCTCACCGCCTGCGGTGGTGAACCGGCCAAGAACGGCCAGGTCACCCAGATCAGCGAGAACCAGGCGAAAGCCGGGTCCGCCACCGTGCTCGACCGCCCCTTCGACAAGCCGGACGTCGTCCTGACGGACACCACCGGCAAGCCGTGGAACCTGCGCGAGCAGACCAAGGGCAAGCCGACGCTCATCTACTTCGGCTACACCCACTGCCCCGACGTGTGCCCCCTGACGATGAGCAACATCGCCGTCGCCAAGAAGGCACTCCCCAAGGCCGACCAGGACAAGCTCCAGGTCGTCTTCATCACCACCGACCCGGAACGGGACACTCCCGAAACCCTCGGCTCGTGGCTCAAGGCCCAGGACCCGGCATTCACCGGCCTGACCGGGGACTTCGCCACCATCCAGGCCGCCGCACGCACACTCGGCATCGGTATCGAGGCCGCCACGAAGGACGCCAACGGCAACGTGGTCTCCATGCACGGCGCGCAGGTCATCGCCTTCTCGCCCAAGACCGACGAGGGATACCTCCTCTACGGCGAGAGCACCACCGTCGATGACTACACCAAGGACCTGCCGAAGGTCGTCAAGGGAGAGAACCCGTGAACACCCGCACCACCCGCACCACCCGCACCCTCGCAGCCGCCCTCTCCCTGACGGCCGCGCTCGCCATATCCGGCTGCTCCTCGGATTCCGGGTCGGCGTCCGCATCGGGATCCGGTGACGCGCCGAAGCTGACGGTCAGCGGCGGCTACATGCCGGAGCCCGTGAACGACCAGATGGCCGGCGCGTTCATGGTCATCAAGAACGACTCCAAGACGGCCGACGAGCTGACGGGTGCCACGAGCCCGCTCTCCGACGATCTGCAGGTCCACGAGACCAAGGACCAGAAGATGCAGCAGGTGCAGTCTATGGCCGTGCCCGCCGGCGGCGAGCTCAAGCTGGAGCGCGGCGGCAGCCACATCATGTTCATGGGGCTCAAGAACACCCCCAAGGTCGGCGACAAGGTCACCGTCGAACTGCGCTTCGAGAAGTCCGGCCCGGTCAAGGTCGAGCTGGACGTCAAGGAGCGGACGTACAAGGCTCCTGCATCCACCGATGGCACCTCCCACTGACGGACCGAGGGACTGACACGCCATGACGGCCACCGCCCCGACCCCATCCACGGCCCGCGTCCGCGCCACGGCACTCCTGCCGCGGCTCACGCTGGTCCTCGCCGCTCTGCTGGCAGCCTTCTTCGCCGCTGCCGCGCCGGCCTCGGCACACGCCGCGCTGACCGCGAGCGACCCCTCGGACGGGGCGGTGGTCGCCACGGCGCCCGCCCAGATCACGCTCTCCTTCTCGGAGGGGGTCGCCATGAACGGCGACTCCATCCGCGTCCTGGACCCCCAGGGCAAGCGCGTCGACACCGGTGAACTGCGCGACCTCTGCAGCGGGAGCATCATCCGCTACGGCACCGCGCTGCGCCCGGGACTGCCGGACGGCACCTACACCGTCGCCTGGCAGGCCATATCCGCGGACAGCCATCCGGTCTCCGGCGCCTTCACCTTCTCCATCGGAGCCCCCTCCGACACGGCCGTCTCGCTGCCCTCACGGACGGCGGGCGACGGGCCCGTCGCCGTCGCCTACGGCATCGCGCGCTACGTGGCCTACGCCGGGTTCGCCGTGCTCGTCGGCTCCGCCGCCTTCATCCTCCTGTGCTGGCGCCGGGGCGCCGCGCAGCGGCCGATGCAGCGGCTGGTCGTACGGGCCTGGGTCGCGCTCACCGTGGCCACCCTGGTGATGCTGCTGCTCCGCAACCCGTACACCGGGTCGGGGAACTTCGCCGACGCCTTCGACCTGGCCGGGCTGAAGGCCGTCCTGGAGACCAAGTCCGGGGCCTCGCTCGTCTCGCGGCTGCTCCTCCTCGGCGCGGCCGCACTGTTCATCACCGTCCTGTTCGGCTCCTACGCCCGGCGCCACACCTCGGACGGGGCCGCTGCCTCCGAGGAGGACACCAAGGGGGAGAGCGACCTCGTCTTCGGGCTCGGGATCGGCGGGACCGTCGTCGCCGCGGGCATCGCCGCCACCTGGGCGCTGTCCGAACACGCCTCCACCGGTATCCAGCCCGGCCTCGCCATGCCCCTCGACATCCTGCACCTGCTGGCCGTCGCCACGTGGCTCGGCGGACTCACCGCACTGCTCGTCGCGCTCCACAAGGTCCCCGGGATCGAGCGCTCGGCCATCCGGCGCTTCTCCACCGTCGCCTTCACCAGCGTGGTGGTCCTGGCCTGCACCGGCACCTACCAGGCCTGGCGCCAGGTCGGCAGCTGGTCCGCACTGACCGGAACCGACTACGGCCGGCTGCTGCTCCTCAAGATCGGCCTCGTCGCCATCGTCGTCGCCATCGCGTACACCTCGCGGAAGTGGACCGCGCGGCTGGCCGGCGGCCAGGGCGAAGCCGAGGCCGAGGCCGACGCCTCCGATGTTTCACGTGAAACATCGTCCGTGACCGTCTCCCCGGCGGCCGCCGACGCCGTCCCCGAAGCCTCCGCGGCCGACGCCTCCGACCCCCGGCGCGCCGCGCAGCTCGCGCGCCAGAGCGCCGCCCGGCGCACCGCGCGGGAGAAGCAGGTGCGCGACGCCGACCCGGACCGCACCGGTCTGCGCCGGTCCGTCCTCGCCGAGGCCGGTGTCGCCATCGTCCTGCTGGCCGTCACCACCGTCCTCACCAGCACCGAGCCCGGCCGGGCCGCGGAGCTGGAGGCCGGCCGCGGGTCCACCGCCACCGCCGTTCCCGACCGCGCGGTCAAGGTCACGCTGCCCTTCGACACCGGCGGCGAGAACGGCAAGGGCTCCGTCCGGCTCCAGATGGACCCGGGCCGCACCGGTGCCAACTCGCTCCACGTGTGGGCCGAGACGCCCGACGGCAAGCCGCTCGACCTGCCCGAGGTCAGGGTGTCGTTCACCTTGGAAGCCAAGGAGATCGGTCCCCTTCCGGTCCTGCCCGAACGCGCCGCTCCCGGACACTGGACCGCATCGGGCGTCCAGCTTCCGCTGACCGGGGACTGGCGGATCGACGTGACCGTCCGCACCTCCGACATCGACCAGACGACCGTCCAGAAGAACGTGAAGATCGGCTGACCAGCGTGACCCAGAACAGCGCCTCCACCGAGAGCACGACGAACACCGCGCGTACCGAGGGCAGCGCCGCAGTCCCCGGCATCGAGATCTCCCGGCGCCGCCTGCTGGGCACGGTCGGTGCCGCGGGCGCCGCCGGGCTCGCGCTCGGCGCCGCGGGCTGTGCCCTCGTGCAGTCCGAGGTGTCCGGGCCGGGGACGGCGGGCTCCGGCGGTGCCCCCGCCGCCCTCGGGGCGACCCGGGTCGCCTTCGACGGGGATCACCAGGCCGGCATCACCACGCCGCTCCAGGCCAAGGGGCACGTGCTGGCCTTCGACCTGGCGCCGGGAGCGGGCCGCACCGAGGCCGCCGCCCTGATGCGGCGCTGGTCGGATACCGCGCGGCGGCTCACGGCGGGCGAGACCGCGCCGGTCGCCGACACCGGCATCGCCCTCGGCTCCGGCCCCTCCTCGCTCACGGTGACCTTCGGCTTCGGCCACTCCTTCTTCGAGCGCACCGGGCTGACCGCGCGCCGCCCCGCCGCCCTCGACCCGCTGCCGGACTTCTCCGCCGACCGGCTCGACGCCCAGCGCAGCAACGGCGATCTGTGGGTCCAGATCGGCTCCGACGACGCCCTGGTCGCCTTCCACGCGCTGCGCGCGCTGCAGAAGGACGCCGGCGAGGCGGCCCGGCCGCGCTGGCAGATGAACGGCTTCAACCGCTCTCCCGGCGCCACCGCCTCCCCGATGACGGCCCGCAACCTCATGGGCCAGGTCGACGGCACGAACAACCCGAAGCCCACCGAGGCCGACTTCGACAAGCGGATCTTCGTCCAGGGCACCGTGCCCCCCGAGCACGCCTGGATGGTCGGGGGCTCGTACGCCGTCGTCCGCCGCATCCGCATGCTCCTCGACCACTGGGACCAGCAGTCACTGGACCGGCAGGAGCAGGTCATCGGGCGGACGAAGGCCACCGGCGCCCCGCTGACCGGAGGCGGCGAGACCACCGCCATAGCCCTCGACAAGATCGGCGCCGACGGCAGGCCGGTGATCCCTTCCAATGCGCACGCCCGGATCTCGGCACCCGCGCAGAACGGCGGATCGGCCATGCTCCGGCGTCCCTTCTCCTTCCACGACGGGATCGACGCCGACGGGACCCCCGACGCCGGGCTGCTCTTCATCTGCTGGCAGGCCGACCCGTCCCGCGGTTTCGTGCCCGTCCAGCGCAAGCTCGACCGCGGCGACGCCCTGTCGGAATTCATCCGGCACGAGTCGAGCGGCCTGTACGCGGTGCCGCCCGGTGCACGCGCCGGGGAGTACGTGGGGCAACGGCTGCTCGAAGGGTGAACAGCCCAGGTGGCGTCGGGGCCCCGGCATTAGGCTGATCGCATGTCGGCCACCCGCTTCACCTATCTCGGTCCCGAAGGCACGTTCACCGAAGCCGCCCTTCGCACCCTCCCCGAAGCCGCGACCCGGGAGCTCGTCCCGATGGTTTCGGTCCCGGCAGCCCTGGACGCCGTGCGCAACGGCGAGGCCGCGGCGGCCCTGGTCCCGATCGAGAACTCGGTGGAGGGCGGGGTCACCTCGACCCTGGACGAGCTGGCGGCCGGCGTACCGCTGATGATCTACCGCGAGGTGCTGCTCCCCATCGCGTTCGCGCTGCTGGTGCGGCCCGGGACCGAGCTGTCGGACGTCAAGACCGTCACCGGGCACCCGGTCGCCCAGCCGCAGGTGCGCAACTGGCTGCGGTCGAACCTGCCCGACGCCCTGTGGGAATCGGCGGCGTCCAATGCCGACGGTGCCCGGCTGGTCCAGGAGGGCCGTTTCGACGCCGCCTTCGCGGGCGAGTTCGCGGCCGCCACCTACGGGCTGGTCCCGCTGGTCACCGAGATCCACGACGCGCAGAACGCGGAGACCCGCTTCGTGCTCGTCGGGCGTCCGGCCCGCCCCGCCGCGCCTACCGGTGCCGACAAGACCTCCGTCGTCCTGTGGATGGGCGACGACCGCCCCGGTGCGCTGCTGGAACTGCTCCAGGAGTTCGCCGTGCGCGGGGTGAACCTGATGCTGATCCAGTCCCGTCCGACGGGTGCGGGGATCGGCAACTACTGCTTCGCCGTCGACGCCGAGGGCCACATCTCCGACCGCAGGGTCGGGGAGGCCCTCATGGGTCTCAAGCGGACCTGCCCCCAGATCCGGTTCCTCGGCTCCTACCCGCGCGCCGGTGTCGCTCAGGGTGACGTCCAGGCCGCCCGGGCCGGCACCTCCGACGGCGCCTTCACCGCGGCCTCGGACTGGCTGACACGGTGTCTCGACGGGCGCCCCTGACGCTCCGTCCACTGTCCACAGAGTTATCCACAGGGCCAGGTGTGCACCTGGGGACAAGTCGACAGAGCAACACGACAAGGTCGACAAATCGGTCGGGCGGCACAGGTTTCGCGCTGACGAGCGGGAGGTGAACGCCGTCACCCCTGTATCACCGATCAACTCTTTGGGGCGAGTCATTCCCACCCGAATGAGTGTGTGAGGGTGGTTTGAACCCTGATTGAGCCCGCTCGCTCCACCGTCGGGATTGATCTATTCCTGTGTCCACAGATCCGGCGCACAGCCTGTGGATAAGCCGGTCGCCTGGGGAATTCCTGTGGACAAGGAAGCCCCTTCCGTCCTGCTCAGGGGCTGCCCGCTCTCCGCCGCTCTGCCCCTTTTCGGAGAATGGGGGCGGTTTATTGGGGCGCACGGAAGGGCCGCTTCCGGCCCCCTGCCGACAGTTTTCCATTCGCGGCAATTGGGACAAAGCGACACGCAGCGTGATATCGGTGCGATCCCCTGAAGCCCGGCCCGGTAGCCTGGAGGGGTGATTGACCTCCGGCTGCTCCGTGAAGACCCTGACCGTGTCCGCGCCTCGCAGCGCGCCCGTGGAGAGGACGTCGCCCTCGTCGACGCACTGCTCTCCGCCGACGAGCGCCGCAGGTCCTCCGGCATGCGATTCGATGAACTGCGCAACGAGCAGAAGTCGCTCGGCAAGCTCATCCCCAAGGCCTCTCCGGAGGAGCGGGCCGAGCTGCTGAAGAAGGCCGATCAGCTCAAGCAGGACGTGAAGGCCGCCGAGGCCGAGCAGAACGAGGCGGACGAAGCCGCCAAGCAGCTGCTCCTGCGGCTCGGCAACATCGTCCACACGGACGTGCCCGTCGGCGGCGAGGAGGACTTCGTCGTCCTCGAGACGCACGGCACCATCCGCGACTTCGGCGCCGAGGGCTTCGAGCCCAAGGACCACCTGGAGCTCGGCGAGTCCCTGGGCGCCATCGACGTCGAGCGCGGCGCCAAGGTCTCCGGCTCGCGCTTCTACTACCTCACCGGCATCGGCGCCCTGCTGGAGCTCGCCCTCGTCAACGCGGCCATCGCCCAGGCCACCGAGGCCGGCTTCACCCCGATGCTCACTCCGGCGCTGGTCCGCCCGCGCGCCATGGAGGGCACCGGCTTCCTCGGCCAGGCCGCGGAGAACGTGTACCACCTGGAGGGCGACGACCTCTACCTGGTCGGCACCTCCGAGGTCCCGCTCGCCGCGTACCACATGGACGAGATCATCGACGCGGACAAGCTGCCGCTGCGCTACGCCGGCTTCTCCCCGTGCTTCCGCCGCGAGGCCGGGACGTACGGCAAGGACACCCGCGGCATCTTCCGCGTCCACCAGTTCGACAAGGTCGAGATGTTCTCGTACGTCGCACCGGACGAGGCCGAGGCCGAGCACCAGCGTCTCCTGGACTGGGAGAAGCAGTGGCTGACCAGCCTGGAGCTGCCGTTCCAGGTGATCGACGTCGCCACCGGCGACCTGGGCGCCTCCGCCTCGCGCAAGTTCGACTGCGAGGCGTGGATCCCCACCCAGGGCAAGTACCGCGAGCTGACCTCCGCCTCGAACTGTGACGGCTTCCAGGCGCGCCGCCTGTCGATCCGCTACCGCGACGGCAAGAAGACCGCTCCGCTGTCCACCCTGAACGGAACGCTGTGCGCGGTCCCGCGCACGATCGTCGCGATCCTGGAGAACCACCAGCAGGCCGACGGCACGGTCCGGGTTCCCCCGGTGCTCCGGCCCTACCTGGGCGGCCGGGAAGTCCTGGAGCCGATCACCAAGTGAGCACGGCCCCGTTCCCGTACAAGCTCGTCGCGACCGACCTCGACGGCACGCTGCTCCGCGGCGACGACACCGTCTCGGAGCGCACCCGCGAGGCGCTCCTCGCGGCCACCGCCGCGGGCGCGGCGCACATCATCGTCACCGGCCGTGCCGTGCCGTGGACCCGGCACGTCCTCGACGACCTCGGCTACAAGGGCATCGCCGTCTGCGGACAGGGCGCCCAGGTCTACGACGCGGGCGCGCACCGGCTGCTGACCTCGGTGACCCTCGACCGGAAGCTCGCCGCGCTGGCGCTGGAGAAGATCGAGGCCGAGGTCGGTCCGCTGGCGATCGCCGCCAGCCGGGACGGAGTCGAGGGCGAGGTGCTCTTCGGCCCCGGCTACCAGGTCCAGGAGGGCCTTCCCGCGCTCTACCTGGAGGACACCGCCGAGGTCTGGTCGGCCCCGCTGAACAAGCTGTACATCCAGCACCCCGAGCTGGACGAGGACGCCCTCGTCCGGGTGGCGCGGGAGACCGTGGGCAGCCTGGTCGGCATCGTCATGGCGGGTCCCGGTGTCGTGGAGATCCTTCCGCTGGGCCTGAGCAAGGCCACCGGCCTCTCGCTGGCCGCGCGCCGGCTGGGGGTGAAGGCGGCCGAGACGATCGCCTTCGGCGACATGCCCAACGACATACCGATGTTCGGCTGGGCCGCGCACGGCGTGGCGATGGCCAACGCGCACGCGGAGCTCAAGGCGGTGGCGGACGAGGTCACCATGTCCAACGAGGAGGACGGCATCGCCGTGGTCCTGGAGCGTCTGCTGGGCGCCGCGTAACGGGGCGCAGGACGGAAGGAAGGTCCGGAACGGCCCGCGCCGCGAGGCGCGCTCGAAGTGGCTGTTCCGGACCTTCTTGTTTCTCCCCGCACGGCTCACTCTGCCCCCGCCGCACGCCTCGTACCAGTGAATTTACGTGCGTCAGCCGGGAGTCCGGTGCGGGTTCGGGTGCCGGGTCAGGGGCCAGGCGAGGAGGCCGACGGCGAGCGCGATGGCGTGGCCGAAGTCGGTGAAGGTGCCGTCGCTGGCGAGCGGGAGTCCGAAGAAGGCCACGGCCCCGGCCAGGTAGAGCCAGCGCCAGGGGCCGGGCAGCCGGTACGTCAGCACTCCGATGGCGCTCGCGAGTCCGTAGCTGACGCCGATGTCGACGACGTGGACCATGCTGCGCGGGGCGCGGTGGTCCTGGATGGCCATCAGGACCAGTTTCTGGCTGATGAGCGTGGCCGTGATGTGTCCGGTCGCGATGATGAAGAGCCAGCGCAGGGTGCCGAGCCAGCGCTCGACGTTGGCCTGGAAGATCTCGAAGAGGACGAAGTAGAGCGGGAGCGAGGCGGGATCCTCGATCCAGAACGCGCTGCTGAGGAGCGCCCGTATGGGATGCCGGGCGAGCTCGTGGATGTTGCTGCTGTTGCGGTGGAGCAGGACGTGTTCGAGGTGGTCGGGCACGATCACGACCACGACGCTGGTGACCACGATGATCAGCAGCCAGATGTGAGTCCCGGGCGCGGAGCGTATCCAGGACCGCACTGGCCTGGACGGCTCGGGCTCGGTGTACTCGATCATGCATCGATGATCTCGCGCAAAGCTGTGCCCCGCCCGGCCGGTGGGCCGGGCGGGGCACGGTTTCACGTGAAACATCCGGGGACGGCGCCGCCGGGGACGCCGCGCGGTCGTCCTACTCCTCGCCGGCCAGGGTCAGGCGGCGGAGCTTCTGACCGGCGTAGAAGGTGGCGCCGACGGTGACGGCGACGAGCAGGATCACCGCGGTGGGCAGCCCGACGGTGGCGTCCACGTACCCCTCGCCCGCGACCTTCTGCGCGAGGGCCAGCGACCACTGCTGGACGCTGAGGGTCTTGGCGCCGTCGACGAGGCTGCCGAAGAGCGACTCCCAGATCAGGGCGTAGACCAGGCCGAAGACGACCGCGTGCCGGCTGACGGTGCCCAGCAGCAGGAACAGTGCGCTGTAGGCGACCGAGGCGACGAGGGCGGCGACGGTGTAGGCGACGGCGATCTGCTGGCCGTTGCCATTGAGGATGAAGCCGGCGATCAGGGTGGGGATCGCGGAGAAGACCATGGTGACGGCGATCGCGACGGTCAGCTTCGTGAGGATGATCGTCGGGCGCTTCACCGGCTTCGAGAGCAGGTAGACGATCGAGCCGTCGTCGATCTCCGGGCCGATGGCGCCGGTGCCGGCGATGACGCCGATCAGCGGGACCATCGTGGCCAGTGCGAACCCGCCGAGGAGATCGGCGGCGACCTTGTCGTCGAGGCCCGCGAAGGCGCGTACGGCGATGGAGATGGCGATCAGCAGGACGGGCAGCGCGCAGAGGATCAGCGCGCGGCGGCGGCCGAGCAGGGCCCGGTAGGTGAGCCGGGCAACGGTGGGGTTGTACATGGGTGCCAGCTCCTTCAGGCCGCGACGAGGTAGGAGAAGACCGACTCGAGGGACTCGTCGGAAGGCGAGACCGTCAGCAGCCGGATGCCGTGCTCGCGGGCGACCCGCGGCAGCAGCTCGGTGAAGCGCCCGAAGTCGACGGCCTGGATGCGCAGGGCGCCCTCCTTGAGGTCCACCTCGATCCCGGCGGTGGACGGGTCGGCGATCAGGGCCGCGGCGAGGGCCCGGTCGTCGGAGGAGCGGACGAGGTAGCGGTGCGGGCGGTCCGTCATCAGGCGGCGGATCTTGCGGAAGTCGCCGGAGGCGGCGTGCCGGCCGGCCACGACCACCTCGATGTGGGAGGCGAGCTGTTCGACCTCCTCCAGGATGTGCGAGGAGAACAGCACGGTGCGGCCGGCGTCGCCCATCCGCCGCAGCAGCTCCATGAGCTGCATGCGCTGGCGCGGGTCCATGCCGTTGAACGGCTCGTCGAGCAGGAGCACGGAGGGGTCGTGCACCAGGGCGGAGGCCATCTTCACGCGCTGGCGCATGCCCTTGGAGTACGTGGAGATCTTGCGGTCCTGCGCGTACTCCATCTCGACCGTGGCCAGGGCCCGCTGGGCGGACGCCTCGTCGAGGCCGTGGAGCTCGGCGTTGGCGACGACGAACTCCTTGCCGGTGAGGAAGTCGTACATGGCCTCGCGCTCGGGCACGACGCCGATCTGCTTGTAGACCTGCTCGTTCTGCCAGATCGGGGTGCCGTCGAGGGTGACGGTGCCCGTGGAGGGGGCGAGGAAGCCGCCCATCATGTTGATGAGGGTGGACTTGCCGGCGCCGTTGGGGCCGAGCAGACCGGTGACTCCGGGACCGATGCGCATGGTCACGTCGTTGACGGCGACGACGTTCCCGAACCAGCGGGAGGTGTGGTCGATGTCGATGATGCTCACAGCCCGGCCTTCCGGTAGCGGGCCATCAGGGCGGCGTAGGAGCCGGCGATGAGGCCGAGGATGACGAGCAGGTAGACGAAGCCGATGGCGCCCGAGGGGCCCTCGCTGCCGGGGAAGCCCGAGTCGGCGCCGAGGAAGGCGGTCTGCAGGCCGTCGATGAGGCTCATCGGGGAGAACAGGCCCAGCCACTCGATGCCGCCGGTCGAGCCGGTCTCGTAGGCGATGGCCTGGACGGCGGACACGGCGCCGTAGGGGATCAGGAGCACGGCGATGATGGCGGCGACGCCGAAGCCGCGGCGCGGGGTGAGCGCGGCCATGACCAGGCCGAGGCCGGAGAAGAGCAGCGACAGCAGCAGTACCGACACCAGTGCCTGTCCGAATCCCTTGGTCTGGTCGGCGAAGTCGAACTTCGCCAGGAGCGAGCCGATCCACATGATCAGCAGCGGGGTCGCGGTGAGGATGAACAGGGCCGAGGCCATGGCCGCGAACTTGGCCACGACGTAGTCGACCCGCTCGATGGGCCGCGAGAAGTAGAGCGGCACCGTCTTGAAGCGCAGGTCCCGCGAGACGGACTGCGGTGCCTGCGACGCGAGGTAGAGGTAGACGATCACCTGGGTGGTCATCGCGTACGTCGTGTACTTGATCGGCAGCGAGGTCGAGCCGGGCACGGTGATCGCGACGGCGACGAGGATCAGCGCGGGAACGCACATCACCGCGAAGAGCAGCATCGGCAGCACCTTGGACTTGGCCGAGCGGCCGAGTCCGTAGGCGCCGCGCAGGGACTGCGCGAAGAGCGACTTGCGGGCGTAGGCGCGGCCGAGCCGGGGGCCGTCGTAGGACCGGTAGCCGATGTTGTGGATCTGGGTCGAGGTGTCAGGCGCCATCGGAACCGGCTCCCTTCTGCTGGGTGGCGGCCCAGGCGGCGGCCTGGGCGGACTGGGCTGCGTACTGCTCGGTGCGGGCGGCGGCCGCGTCGCTGTCGCGGAAGACCTCGGCGATGTGGTGGCGGCGCTGTTCCATGCGGACCAGCCCGATGCCGAGATCGGCCACCGTGTCGCGGACGGTGTCGTACGTGGCCTCGCCGGTGGCCTCCACGAGGAGGATGTGGCCGGCCCCGGGCAGGCCCTCCTCCTCGCCGGCGTGCAGCGTCAGTCCCGCCTCGGTGAGCGCCTTGCGCAGGGCGGCGGTGCCGTCCGGGTGGGCGTCGGAGTCGGTGACCTCGACCGCGAGGGTCGTGGTGGTCTGGGTGAAGTCGCTGGTGGAGCTGGAGCGCAGCAGCTTGCCTCCGTCGACGACCACGACGTGGTCGCAGGTCCGCTCCAGCTCGCCGAGCAGGTGGGAGGTGACCAGGACCGAGATGCCGAAGTCGGTGTAGACGCGGCGGATCAGGCCCAGCATCTCGTCGCGGCCGACCGGGTCGAGGCCGTTGGTGGGCTCGTCGAGGAGCACCAGTTGCGGGTCGTGGACCAGCGCCTGGGCGAGCTTGACGCGCTGCTTCATGCCCGTGGAGTAGCCGCCGATGGGGCGGTAGCGCTCCTCGTACAGCCCCACGTGGCGCAGGGTGTCCGCGGTGCGCTCACGGGCGGCGGTCGGCGGGAGCCCGGACATGCGCGCCATGTGCACGACGAACTCGGTGGCCGAGACGTCGGGGGGCAGGCAGTCGTGTTCGGGCATGTAGCCGACGCGCTCGCGGATCGCGCTGCCATGGGTGGCTACGTCGAGTCCGAGCACGGCGGCGGTGCCCTCGGTGGCGGGGGACAGTCCCAGCAGGATTTTGATCAGCGTGGACTTGCCGGCTCCGTTGGCGCCTACGAGCCCGGTGACTCCGGGTCCGATGTCCAAGGAGAGCCGGTCGAGGGCGGTCACTCGGGGGTACCGCTTGCTCAGGCTTTCGGTCGCGATGACAGTCACGTGAACGACGTTAGTGGCGCGCCGGGCCCGGATCGTCAGACCTGGAGCTCGATCCTTTCTCCGCCTTCAGGACTACGGACCCCGACATAAGGCTGACGTAGGGCTGATGCGTACCGGACAAGTTTGTCCACAGGTCCGTGCACGGGCCTTGACGTGATCTCCGGTCATTGTCACATTCATCAGTGTCAAGTTACGGGCGCGTACGGCTATATGGACGGACGGCTGGGATGGCTGGGGACACCAGGCAACGCACGATGCGACGCACCACGGAGCTCTCCGCCGAGCTGCGCGGGTTCAAGGAAGTGCAGCGCCTCTCCTACGAGTGCGCGGAGGCCGTCGCGGCGCAGCTGCGCCCCGGCGTGACCGAGCGCGAGGCCGCGCGGATGCAGCGCGACTGGCTGCGCGAGCGCGGGGTGCGGGACTGGTTCCACATGCCGTTCGCGTGGTTCGGAGACCGGACCGCATTCACCGGCTTCAAGATCCCCCTGCAGTTCTTCCCGACGAACCGGGCCCTGGAGCCGGGGATGCCGTTCATCCTCGACATGGCCCCGGTCTACAAGGGCCACACCGCGGACATCGGATACTCGGGCAGCCTCGGCCTCAATCCCGTGCAGGACCGGCTGATGTCGGACCTGCAGGCGCACCGCACGCTGATCCTCGACCAGGTCCGCGAGCGCCGCTCCCTGCGCGACATCTACGAGGCGGTGGAGCGGCTGATGACCGGCCAGGGGTACGCCAACCGGCACCGGGCCTACCCCTTCGGCGTCATCGCGCACAAGATAGACCGGGTCAAGGAGCGGAGCTGGGCACCGACCGCGTTCGGGTTCGGCACCCAGGCCCTGAAGGGGCTGGCCTCCGACGCGCTGCGCGGCCATCGCGAGGGCTGGTCCCCGCTGTGGAGCCCGTACCGCTTCTCCGACCATCCGCCCCAGCCCGGCCTGTGGGCGGTGGAGCCGCACCTGGGATTCCGGGGCACCGGCGCGAAGTTCGAGGAGATCCTGGTCGTCACCGACTCCCGGGACCCCGAGGAGAGCGCGTACTGGCTGGACGACGATCTGCCGCACGTGCGGCGCTGGGCTGAGGAGAAGGCGGCATGAGCGCAATGACGGACGCGGGCCTGGCGGGCGGGCGCGAGCGCTGGGTGAGCACCGGCGGGATCGAGCTGTGCGTGGTCGAACTCGGCGACGTGGAGCGGCCGACGGTCGTGCTGGTGCACGGGTACCCGGACAGCAAGGAGGTCTGGTCGCAGGTCGCAGGTCTGCTGGCGTCCCGGTTCCACGTCGTGCTCTACGACGTGCGCGGCCACGGGCGCTCCACCGCCCCGCAGCCGCTGCGGGGCGGGTTCACCCTGGAGAAGCTGACCGACGACTTCCTCGCGGTCATCGACGCGGTCAGCCCGGACCGCCCGGTGCACCTGGTCGGTCACGACTGGGGGTCCGTGCAGGGCTGGGAGTTCGCGACGGTCGCCCGGACCGAGGGCCGGATCGCCTCCTTCACCTCGATGTCGGGGCCCTCCCTGGACCACTTCGGGCACTGGATCAAGAAGCGGATGGCCCGGCCGACCCCGCGCCGGACGGCCCAGCTGCTGAACCAGGGCGCCAAGTCCTGGTACGTGTACATGCTGCACACCCCCGTGCTGCCGGAGCTGGCCTGGCGCGGACCGCTCGGCAAGCGCTGGCCGAAGATGCTGGAGCGCCTCGAGCAGGTCCCGGTCGGGGACTACCCGACGGCCTCCCTGCGCTCCGACGCCGCGCACGGCGCCTGGCTCTACCGGGACAACGTCCGGCCCCGGATGCGCAGGCCGCGCGCCGACGCGTACGCCCACGTACCGGTGCAGCTGATCACCCCCACCGGGGACGCCTTCCTCTCCGAGCGGCTCTACGACGATCTGGAGCTGTGGGCCCCGGACCTGGTGCGGCGCACCCTGCCGGCCAAGCACTGGGTGCCGCGGACCCGGCCCGACCAGCTGGCCGCGTGGATCACCGAGTTCGTCACCTCCCGCGAGGAGCCCGCCACGCGGGCGCCCGAGCAGAAGGCCCCCGGCAGGTACGCGGACCGCTTCGGCGGCCAGCTGGTCCTGGTCACCGGGGCCGCCAGCGGCATCGGGCGGGCCACCGCCTTCGCGTTCGCCGAGGCCGGCGCCCGCGTGGTGTGCGTGGACCGGGACGCCGACGGGGCCGCCCGCACCGCCGACATGGCGCGCCTGGTCGGTGCGCCGCAGGCCTGGGGCGAGTGCGTCGACGTCAGCGACGAGCAGGCCATGGAGAAGCTCGCCGAGAAGGTCGCCACCGAGTACGGGATCGTGGACGTCCTGGTCAACAACGCCGGTGTCGGCCTCTCGGGCCCGTTCCTGGACACGACCGCCGAGGACTGGAAGAAGGTCCTCGACGTCAACCTGTGGGGCGTCATCCACGGCTGCCGGCTCTTCGGGAAGCAGATGGCCGACCGCGGCCAGGGCGGGCACATCGTCAACACCGCCTCCGCCGCCGCCTACCTGCCGTCCAAGACGCTGCCCGCCTACAGCACGTCCAAGGCGGCGGTGCTGATGCTCAGCGAGTGCCTGCGGGCCGAGCTGGCGTCGAAGTCGATCGGGGTGTCGGCGATCTGCCCCGGCATCGTCAACACCAACATCACCGCCACCTCCCGTTTCGCCGGAGTGGACGAGGCCGAGGAGAAGCGGCGCCAGCAGAAGTCCTCGCGCCTCTACGGGCTGCGCAACTTCCCGCCGGAGAAGGTCGCCGACGCGATCCTGCTCGCGGTCGTGAAGAACCAGGCCGTGGTCCCGGTGACCCCCGAGTCCAAGGGCGCCCTGTGGATGTCCCGGTTCGCGCCGGGGACGCTGCGGCGGTTCGCGAAGCTGGAGCCCAGGCTGTGAGCGGGGCGGCCCCGGGCAGGACTGCCCGGTACGCGATCGCACCGCGCCGGGTGGCCTTCGACTGGAAGACCACCCCGCTGCACTGGATACCGGACGAGCCCACCGCCACCCACGTCATCAACGTGCTGCACCTGCTGCTGCCGGCCGGCGAGCGGTGGTTCGTGAAGGTCTTCAAGGAGGGCCTGCCCCTGGTCACGGACCCGAAGCTGCGCAGCGACGTGAAGGGGTTCATGGGCCAGGAGGCCACGCACAGCGTGCAGCACTCCTACGTCCTGGACCACCTCGCCGAACAGCGGCTGCCCACCGAGGCGTACACGACGTACGTGGACTTCCTCTTCGAGAAGCTGCTGGGGGAGACCCCGCCCTTCGGGGCCCCGGTCACCGCACAGGAGTGGCTGCGCTTCCGGCTCTCGCTGGTCGCCGCGATCGAGCAGTTCACGGCGGTCCTCGGGGACTGGGTGCTCGGCGCCGAGGGGCTGGACGCGGCCGGGGCGGACGAGATCATGCTCGACCTGCTGCGCTGGCACGGCGCGGAGCAGGTGGAGCACCGCTCCGTCGCCTTCGACATGTACCAGCACTGCGGCGGCGCGGGCCTGCCCCGCTACGTCCGCCGCATCGGGGGCATGGCCGTGGTCGCACCGGTCCTGGGCTGGCTGTGGCTCGCGGGGGCCTCGTACCTGCTGCGCAACGACCCCGAACTGCGCGGCCGGACCCGCTATTCGCTGCGCGAGCACCGCCGTGCCGTGGCCAAGGGTCTGCTGCCCACTTGGAGAGAGCTCGGCATGGCCATACCCCGCTACCTGCGGCGGTCGTACCATCCCTCGCAGGAGGGCTCGCTGCGCAGGGCGGTCGAGTACCTCGCGGCTTCACCTGCCGCCCGGTCAGCTGCGGGCGCGGTCGGCCGAGCCGCCATGTCGTAGGGAGCCGGGATTGTCCGAGCAGGCAGTAGCCGAGTACCGGATCGAGGATCTGGCGCACCACAGCGGTGCGACCGTCCGGACGATCCGGGCGTACCAGGACCGTGGTCTGCTGCCGAAGCCGGAGCGGCGAGGCCGCTCCAATGTCTACCGGGACACGCATCTGGCGCGGCTGCGCCAGATCGCCGACCTGCTGGACCGGGGGTACACCCTGGCCTCCATCAAGGAATTGCTGGAGGCCTGGGACGCAGGCCGCGGGCTCGGCGGAGTGCTCGGGCTGGTGGCCGAGGTGCACGGGCCGTGGACGGACGAGGAAGCGGCCCGGATAAGCCGGGACGAGCTGAACGAACGGTTCGGCGGCAAGCCGGACGACGAAGCGGTGGGCGAGGCCTGCGAACTGGGCGTGCTGGAGCGGATCCCGGGGCGTCCCGACCAGTTCCTCGTACCGTCCCCGCAGGAGCTGTCCGTGGCGGCCGAGCTGTATGCCGCCGGGGTCCCGCTGCCCGCGATCACCGGTCATCTGCGGGAGTTGCGCGGTCAGGTGGAGCTGATCGCCTCGCGCTTCCTGGAGTTCACCACGGAGCACGTCTTCGCCCGGTACCTGGGGGCCGTCCCTCCGACGGACTCCGACGCGGCCGAGGCGGCGACGATGGTGCGAAGGCTGCGCCCGCTGGCCCAGCAGACGGTGGACGCGGAGCTGGCGCGGGCGATGCGCCTCTTCGCGACCCGGCACCTCCAGCAGCACCTCGGGGCCGTGGGGAGCCCTCAGCCGTCCGGGCCGGCCCCGGTGGCGCTGCCCGCCGAGACCGTACGGGCGGTGCAGGAGCTGGTGGGGCCCGACCACGTGGCGGAGTTCGTCCGGGCCGCCACGGAACGGGAGTTGCAGGCCAGGACGATGAACGATCTGGCCAGCCGCGGCGGCCGGTAGTGCTCGCTCAGTAGTCCACAGGCCGGATCACGCTTTTGTCGGCGAAACCGGCGCAAAGGGCTGTGGACAAGTCAGGCCGACCTGTGGGGAACCCGTCCCGGAGGGTCAGCCGACGGCCTGGTAGGCCGGTCCGGGCGTGGTGGTTTCGGCCACCGCGCCGATGGTGGCGGTGAGGGTGGTGGGGCCGGCGGGGTCCGTGGCCCCGGCCGGGCCGGCGGCTGCCCGGCGGGTGTTCCCGTAGAGGACGGCCGCGAGGACGAGGCCGAGGATCCCGCCGACGAGCTGGGCGGCGACGAACCCCGGCAGCGACTGCGGGGCGATGCCGGTGAAGGAGTCGCTGAAGCTGCGCCCGATGGTGCCGGCCGGGTTCGCGAAGGACCCGGAGGAGGTGAACCAGATCGCGGCGGCGATGTAGGCGGCGACCGCGGCCGGGATCAGCTTCGGCCGGCCGATGCGGCCGAGGCCCTGGATCACCAGGACCAGTCCGGCGGTGGCCACCACCTCGCCGACGAGCAGGTGTCCGCCGTCGCGGACCCGGGTGGAGAAGGCTCCGGGGAGGCGGCCGAACATCGCTTCCGCGAGGACCGCGCCGGCTATCGCACCGGCGGTCTGGGCCGCGACGTAGACCAGGGCCTCCCGGCCTGCGAGCCCTTCGCCGCCGCTGCGCCGCCCCCACCAGTCCGTGAGGGTGACGACCGGGTTGAGGTGGGCGCCCGAGAGCGGCCCGAAGAGGGTGATGATCAGCCCGAGCCCGATGGCCGAGGCGAGCGAGTTGGCGACCAGGGCCACCCCCGTGTCGGAGGTGAGTGCAGCGGCCTGGATTCCGGATCCGATGACGACCACGAGGAGGGCGGCGGTGCCGATGAGCTCGGCGGTCGCACGCCGCGACAGAGACGCACTATTTGTCATACTATTCTTCCCCTTGAGTGGCAGTTCAGCGGAAAATGTATTCCGTATCTTGGAAACGCGATAGAGGGAGTCCAGGTTCGAGAGGACGGCGGAAAATCGCTGCGCCGGACCCCGCCGAGCCGTCACGCTGGGCGAATGGATGACAAGCGCACCGTCAAGGTGTCCAAATACGTCTCGAAACACCTGCGCCATCAGCCGGAACGCATCGGACTGGTGCTCGACCCGCACGGCTGGGTGGAGATCGACGATCTTCTGCACGCCACGGCCTCCCACGGCTTCCCCATCAGCCGGGCCGAGCTCGACCACGTGGTCGCCGCCAACGACAAGCAGCGGTTCGCCGTCGACGGCAGCCGGATCCGCGCCAGCCAGGGGCATACCGTCCCCGTGGACCTGAACCTGCCTGAGGCCGAACCGCCCGCGTACCTGTACCACGGCACCGTCGCGGCCGCCCTGGACGCGATCCGCGCCGAGGGACTGCGCCCGATGGCGCGCCACCACGTCCACCTCTCCCCGGACCGGGAGACCGCGACCCGCGTCGGCGCACGGCGCGGCCGGCCGGTCGTCCTCTCCGTGGACGCGAGGGCGATACGCACCGCGGGGCACGTGTTTCGGATCAGCGCCAATGGGGTGTGGCTGGTGGACTCCGTGCCCCCGCAGTTCCTGCGGTTCCAATAAACCGGGCTCCCCGGAGAATCCCCGGAGGCCCTGGAGGCCCTGGAGGCCCTGGACGCCCTGGACGCCCTGGAGGCCCTGGACGCCCCGGAGCCCCTGAAGGCCCTGAATGCCTTGAAGGCCCCGGAATTAACGGAGGGATTGTCGGATCATCCCCCTACTCTGTTCCTCACTCCGGGATCTGTGAGGGGGGTACCTCGCGGTCGCCGAACAACCCGTACCCGCACGCGAGGTGACGCTCCATGATCCCCGAAGAACCCCGTCCGAACACCTTCCAAGTCGATCTCCGCGGCCTGGTCGACCTCCTCTCCCACCACCTCTACTCCAGCCCCCGCGTATACGTCCGCGAGCTCCTCCAGAACGCCGTCGACGCCGTCACCGCCCGCCACGCCCTGGATCCGGAAGCCGAGATCCGCATCCGCCTGTCCGCGAAGGGCAACCGGGTGACCATCGAGGACAGCGGCATCGGCCTGACCGCCGACGAGGCCCACTCCCTCCTCGCCACCATCGGACGCAGCTCCAAGCGCGGAGGCCCGCACGGCCTGGAGACCACCCGCCAGGAGTTCCTCGGCCAGTTCGGCATCGGCCTGCTCGCCTGCTTCGTCGTCGCCCGCGAGATCCGCGTGGTCACCCGCTCCGCCCGGGATCCACTGGCCGCGCCCGTCGAATGGCTGGCCACCGACGACGGCTCGTACACCGTCCGCGAACTGCCCGCCGACGCCCGCCCGGAGCCCGGCACCACCGTCGTCCTGGAGGCCCGGCCCGGAGCCGAGGAGTGGACCGTCCCGGCCAAGGTCGAACAGCTGGCCCGCGACTACGGCTCCCTGCTGCCCTACGACATCACCTTCGAGGACGGCTCCGCCGCCGGACCCCGCCCGGTCACCGACCGGCCCGCCGTCTGGGACCGGCCCTTCCCCACCCCCGCGGCCCGTCGCGTCGCGCTCGCCGGGCACTGCGCGCAGCTCTTCGGTTTCACCCCGCTCGACAGCATCGACCTGGACCTTCCCGTGGCCGGGGTGCGCGGAGTCGCGTACGTCCTGCCCGAGCCGACCAGCCCCGCCCACCGGTCCGGACACCGGGTGCACCTCAAGGGCATGCTGCTGACCGACAAGGCCGACAACCTGCTGCCCGACTGGGCGTTCTTCGTCCGCGCCGTCCTCGACACCGACACCCTGCGGCCCACCGCCTCCCGCGAGAACCTGTACGACGACGAGACCCTGGCCGCCGTGCGCGAGGCCCTCGGCGCCCGCGTCCGCGCCTGGCTCGCCGAGCTCGCGACCAGCGAACCCGAGCGGCTGGCCGCCTTCCTGAGCGTGCACCACCTCGGGGTGAAGTCGCTCGCCCGGCACGACGCCGAGCTGCTCGCGCTGATGCTGCCCTGGCTGCCGTTCGAGACCAGCGACGGTTCGATGAACCTGGAGGAGTTCGCCGCCGCGCACACCGAGATCCACTTCACCCGGACCGTGGAGGAGTTCCGCCAGATCGCCCCGATCGCGGCGGCCCACGGCCTCGGGGTCATCAACGCCGGCTACACCTACGACGCCGACCTGCTGGCCCTGCTGCCCTCCGTACGGCCGGAGCTCAAGGTCACCGAGCTCGACGCGGGGGCCGTCACCGAACGCCTCGATCCGGTACCGACCTCCGCCGAACTGGCCCTGGCCCCCTTCCTGGCCACCGCCCGCACCCGCCTGGAACCCCAGAGCTGCGACGTCGTCCTGCGCGCCTTCCAGCCCGCCGCGGTCCCCGCGCTCTACCTCGACGACCGCCAGGCCCGGCAGGAGCGCGACCGCACCGCCGCCCTGGAGACCGCCGACTCGCTGTGGAGCGGCATCCTCGGTTCGCTGCGCGGCTCCGCCCCGCGCGCCCGCCTCGTGCTCAACCACAACAACCCGCTCATCCGCCGGATCGCCGCCCTCCCCGACGAGGCCCTGACCGCCACGGCCGTCGAATCGCTGTACGGGCAGGCCCTGCTGAGGTCGCAGCGGCCCCTGCGGGCGGCCGACACCACCCTGCTCAACCGGGCCTTCCTCGGGCTCCTGGAATGGGCGACCCACCCCGTCAACAGCACGGACGGTACGGGCGGTACGGGCAGCACGGGCAGCACGGGCAGCACGGGCAGCACGGACGAGATCGACAGCACCGACACCCAGGGGGAGCAGAAGTGAGCACGATGACGCGCGAGGAGATCGAGCGCGGACTGGCCGAGAACCGCCGGGCCCCGGGCGGAGCCGCACGCAACGCGCACGCCGAGGCCCTGTCCGCCGCCGCCGAAGCGACCGGGGACCGCCCGCTGTTCCGTGCGGCACTGGACAATCTGATCAACGCCTACCTGTACAGCTCCGAGTCGCCGAAGATGCTCGTACCCTTCGCCCGGCTGCTCCAGGAGTACGACAAGGACCCCGGCGCCTTCGACGAATGGGACGCCCACTCGCTGTTCTGGCAGTTCAAGTGGATCGCCAGCGCCATCGGCCACTCCCCCGAGATCCCCATGGAGTCGGCCGCCGGCTGGCTGGAGGAGATGGAGCGCCGCTACCGGATCGCCGGCTACAGCGAGCGTCCCGTGCGCGAGGCCGAGCTGTGGCTCGCCGACGCCACCGGAGACGACGAGCGGGCCGGCCGCGCCTACTCCCGCTGGCAGGGCGCCGACCGCGACGACATGAGCGACTGCCACGCCTGCGAACTCAACGGCCAGGGCCAGTACGCCATGCTGCGCGGTGACGACGCCGAGGCCCTGGACATCTGGCAGCCGGTGCTGTCCGGCGAGCAGACCTGCGCGGAGGAACCCCACCGGATCCTGGCCACCTCGCTGCTGCCGCTGGTGCGGCTCGGCCGGTTCGACGAGGCCCGCTCGGCCCATCTGCGCGGATACCGGCTGGCCCGGGACAAGGAGAGCCTGCTGCCCTCGGTGGGACGGCACATCGAGTTCTGCGCGCTCACCGGGAACGAGTCCCGGGGCCTGGAGATCCTGGCCGAGCACGCGGTGCACGTGGCCCCGCTCGCCAACCTCTCCGACCAGCTGGCCTTCCACGGCGGCATCCTCGTCCTGCTGCGCCGGCTGACGGAGCTGGGCCACGGCCAGAGCCCCGCCGTCCCCTACGAGGGCAGCCCGCGCACCGTGTCCGAGCTGTACGAGGCCCTGCGCGCGGGCGCGCTCGACAGCGCCCGGCGGTTCGACGCCCGCAACGGCTCCACCCGGGTCTCGGAGCGGTTCCTCGCGCGGATCGGCGCGGCCCCTCTGACCGAGGTGCTGCCGCTGGGCGTACGCAGCTCCGCGCTCGCGGCGCTCCCGCAGCCGGGCCCCGCCCCCGCCCCGGCGCCGAAGCCGGTGGCGCCGGCCGGGGGCTTCGCGGAACTCGTGGAACGCGCCCGCGCGGCACGCGACCTCGGGCACCCCGGGGCGGAAGCCCTCTGGGAGCAGGTGGCCCTGCGCCCCGAGGCGGCGGCCGGGTCCGATCCGCTGGTCGCCGCCGATGTGGCGGACCACCGGGCCCTGGCGGCCGCGCGGGCCGGCGCCGCGGACGCCGTGGACCGGCTGGCCGGCGTACGCGAGCGCTACCGGGAGCTGGGGAACGCGGAGCGGGCCGCCCTGGCCGAACTGCGGCTGGCGACCGTGGCGGCGCAGTCGGGCACCGAGCCGGGGGAGCTGCGCGCCCTGCTGGCCGTCGCCCTGCGCGCAGCCGAGGCGCTGGACGCCGAGGAGCCGCTGCGGACCCGGCGGATCGCCCTCGCGGAACTGACCGGGATCCGGGTGGAGTCGTACCTGCGCTCGGTCGAGGCCACCGAGGACCCCGGACACGGGCACGCCGGCGGGCACGGGCACGCCGACGGCCACGGGCATGACCACGGCCAGGAGCACGGGTACGGGCACGGCGAGCTGGCCGCCGAACTGGCCGCCTTCGCCGATGCCTACGCCGCGGCCCTGCCCGACGTGGTGGCGGAGGCCGAGGAGATGCTGGGCCGGCTCGCCCTCTCGCAGGGCGACCCGGAACGCGCCGTGACCCTGCTCGCCGACTCCGCCGAGCGCTCGGTGGCCGCCGGCCGGCCGTGGCTCGCCGTGGATCCGCTCGTGCTGCGGGCCGGAGTGCTGATGTCGCTGGACCGCGCGGCGGAGGCGGAGGAGTCGGCCCGGGCCGGTCTGGCCCACGCCGCCGAGGTGACCGACACCGAGGCGCAGGGCGTCGTACGGCTCACCCTCGCCGACATCCTGCTGGGGCGCGGCGAGGCCGACGCGGAGGCCGCGCGGCACGCTCTGGAGGCGGCGCACTGGTTCGACCAGGCCGGGCTCGGCGCCGACGGCGGGGCCCAGGCACGGCTGCTGCTCGCCCGGTGCCACGCCCGCGAGGGCCACACCGCCGAGGCGGCCGAGGTGCTGCAGTCGACGCTGCCGGACCTGCTGGAGCACGGTGCGGGCCAGGCCGTGTCCGTACGGGAGTTCCTGGGCGACCTGCTGCGCGAACTGCAGGATCCCCGGGGTGCGGCCGAGCAGTACCTGCTGGCGGCGGAGCTCGCCGAGGACTGGGAGGACCCGCGTCCGCAGGCCGACTTCGCGCAGGCCGCCGCCGATCAGCTCTCCGAGGCACGACTGGTGCCGGAGGCGGCCGCCGCGTACGAGCGGGCCCTGGAACTGCGCAGGCGGTCGAAGGACGCACCGGTCGCCGAGGTACGGATCCTGCGGTCCCTGGCCTGGCTGGGGCTGCGCGACGGGGTCACCGACGCGGCGGTCGCGGGGGCCCGGGCCCGGATGGACGAGGCGGCCGAGGTGCTGACCGCCGCGCTGGCGGACGCCCCCGAAGACCCCGGGGCACGGGCCGAACTGGCCGAGACCTGGAACCAGCTCGCCCAGGTACTCGACCGCCGGGTCCGCGCCGACGAGGAGGCACGCGAGGAAGACGGTGCGGAGGAAGGGGACCGGGGCCCAGGGTCCGCGGACCCGCTGGGCGCGGCGGAGCTGGAGGCGCTGCGGCTGGAGGAGATCCGGCTCTGGGAACGGGCCGCCGCCCTCCACGCGGAGCTCGGCCCGGAGCATCTGCAGGCCCGGTTCCAGTGCGTGAACAACGCCGCCTGGACCGAGCACGAGCTGGGCCGGCCCGAAGCCGGCGCCGCCCGGGTCTCGGCTTTGGCGGAGGAGGTGCGCGCACTGCCCGAGGGCGTGGCCCCGGAGTGGCTGCTGGAAAGCGCCGAACGCACGACGGAGCACCTGCTGCGCACCTCGTCCTGAGACGGCCCGGCGCCGTCGCCCCGGAAAACCCGGGGCGACGGTAGCGCGGCTCAGCTCTGGGTCCGCCCGGCTCGGCTCCCCGGTCCGCCCGGGTCCGCCCGGCTCGGCTCAGCTCAGCTGGGCGAGCGCCTCGGTGGCGATCTGCTCGAAGACGCCCTGGTCGGCGGCGAAGTCGGAGTCGGGGATGGGCCAGTGGATGACGAGCTCGGTGAAGCCGAGCTCCTGGTGGCGGCCCGCGAAGTCGACGAAGGCCGCCACCGACTCCAGCGGCCGCCCCCGGTCCGGGGTGAAGCCCGTGAGCAGGATCTTGTCCAGCTCGGCCACGTCCCGGCCGGTCTCCGCACAGGCCTTGCCGAGCTTCTCGATCTGGCCGCGCAGGGCCTGCACCGACTGCTCCGGGGTGCCTTCGTCGAAGAT
This sequence comes from Streptomyces sp. NPDC051563, assembly GCF_044454225.1. Classification (NCBI taxonomy): domain Bacteria; kingdom Bacillati; phylum Actinomycetota; class Actinomycetes; order Kitasatosporales; family Streptomycetaceae; genus Streptomyces; species Streptomyces sp. NPDC051563. The sequence continues at coordinate 244,712 of NZ_JBITDL010000001.1, read as the reverse complement.
CTTCGGGTCACCGGTCGTGACCCACGCCTGCCCGTGGCGTGCGGCGAGCCTCAGGCCGCGCGGGCCGGTCGCGGCGACGGCGAAGGGCAGCCGGGGCCGCTGGACGCACCCGGGGATGTTGAAGGCCTCCTCCGCCGAGTAGAACGTCCCGCGCTGCGAGACGGAGTCCTCGGTGAGCAGCCGGTCGAGCAGCGGCAGGAACTCCCCGAACCGGTCGGCGCGCTCCTTGGGGGTCCACGGCTGCTCCTGCCCGAGCACGGTGGCGTCGAACCCGTTGCCGCCGGCGCCGATGCCGAGGGTGATCCGTCCGCCCGAGATGTCGTCGAGGGAGATCAGTTCCTTGGCGAGCGTCACCGGGTGCCGGAAGTTCGGCGAGGTGACGAGCGTCCCGAGGCGCAGCCGCTCGGTCGCCGTCGCGGCGGCCGTGAGCGTCGGCAGGGCGCCGAACCACGGCCCGCTCCGGAAGGTCCGCCAGGACAGGTGGTCGTAGGTGTATGCCGCGTGGAACCCCAGTTCCTCGGCCCGCTGCCAGCGTTCACGGCCCCCTTCGTGCCACCGGTGGACGGGAAGGATCACGGTGCTCAGGCGAAGAGTCATGACCAGAGCCTACGACCGCTGCCCCGGGCGCCGTCATGTCCCGCGCTGGGCCTTGGCTCGCCACAGGGCGAGGAGGATGGCGGAGTAGGGGTCGGGCGGAGTCGTGGTGGGGGTGGTGCGGGCCGGGGCTTCGGCCGCGTGGGCCAGGGCTTCGGCGGCGTCGGCCAGGACCTTGCCCACCAGTACGGGTTCCCGCTCCGGGTGGGGGGTGCTCGCCCGTTCGCACTCCGCGCACAGGACCGCCGCCAGGCCCACGACCCGTCGGGCGCGGGGGCCGCCACAGGCGTGGCAGCCGCCGCGGGCGTCGTCGCAGTCCGACGCGCGGGATGAAGGGATGAGCACGTCGCCCCCGTGTGATGTCGTCCGAACCGGCACCGGGCCGACGGCGCGAACGGCAGCGCAGCCGGCGAGGAGATCCTTCCACCACGCACTGACAACCATGTGGCGATGTTTCACGTGAAACATCGCCGGCCTCCGGCATGGGCGAAGATGGAGCCGTGACCTCGGCTCCCCAGCGCCCGGACGGGCCAACCCCCGCGACCCGGCTCATCGCCACCGACCTCGACGGCACCCTGCTGCGCGACGACAAATCCGTCTCGGAGCGCACCGTCGCCGCACTCGCCGCAGCCGAGGAGGCCGGCATCGCGGTGTTCTTCGTGACCGGGCGCCCGGCCCGCTGGATGGGGGTGGTCAGCGACCACGTCCAGGGCCACGGCCTGGCCATCTGCGCGAACGGTGCCGCCGTCGTCGACCTGCATGCCATCGACCGGCACGACACCGAGGGGAACAGCACGGGCCGGCAGCCCGCCGGCCGGGAGTTCGTGCAGGTCAGGCCGCTGCCCCGGATCACCGCGCTCAAGGTGGTGGAGGCTCTGCGGGCCGCCGCCCCCGGCACCTCCTTCGCCGTCGAGCTGACCACCGGCATCAACTACGAACCGCAGTACCCGCCGTTCTTCCAGGATCCGGGCGCCAATGTCGCCACCGCGGAGACCCTGCTGCACGAGGCCACGGACGACGATTCGGCGCCCGTGCTCAAGGTCCTCGCGCACCACGCGGAGCTGGCCCCGGACGAGTTCCTGACGCTGGCCCGCTCCGTTGCAGGCGCCTATGCCTCGATCACCCGCTCCAGCCCGACCTCCCTGCTGGAGATCAGCGGCCCGGGGGTGTCCAAGGCGAGCACCCTGGCGCTGTGCTGTGAGGAGCGCGGCATCTCGCCGGCCGAGGTGGTCGCCTTCGGTGACATGCCGAACGACGTGGAGATGCTCGGCTGGGCCGGCACCTCGTACGCGATGGGCAATGCCCATCCGGATGTGATCGCGGCCGCGTCGGGCCGTACGGTCGCCAACAACGAGGACGGCGTCGCCCTGGTCATCGAGCGCATCCTGGCCGAACGGACCGCCCGCACCGAGGCGTAGCCACGCGGCGCGGCTACAGCGGGGCCTCCCACACCAGGGTGGTCCCGCCGCCGTCCTCACCGATGCCGGGGCCGTACGAGCTGGAGCCGCCGAGGGATTCGGCCCGTCGGCGCAGGTTCCGCAGGCCGCTGCGGCGCCCGCCCTCCGGGATGCCCACCCCGTCGTCGGACACTTCCAGCCGGACTCCGGGCCGCCCGTCGGGCAGGCTGACCGTGGAGTCGAGCACCACCTCGATCCGGGACGCCTCGGAGTGCCGGAACGCGTTCGACAGCGCCTCGCGCAGGGCCGCGATCAGGTTCTTGCCGACGAGCTCGCCGACCACCGCGTCGATCGGTCCGAGGAAGCGGTGCGCGGGCTTGAAGCCCAGCGGCACGGCAGCCATGTTGATCTCCCGCAGCACCCGGGTGCGCAGTCCCGAGGGGGCCTCCGCCGGTCCCTGCTGGAGCGCGAAGATCGCGGTGCGGATCTCCTGGATCGTCACGTCGAGCTCGTCCACGGCCTTGCCGACGCCCTCGCGGACCTCCGGGACGATGGAGCGGCGCTGGGCGCCCTCCAGCATCATCCCGGTGGCGAAGAGCCGCTGGATGACCAGGTCGTGCAGGTCGCGGGCGATCCGGTCGCGGTCCTCGAACACCGCGAGGCGCTCCCGGTCCCGCTGCGCCTCCGCCATCATCAGGGCCAGCGCCGCCTGCGAGGCGAACTGCGTGGCCAGGGTCCGCTCGGCCTCGGTGAAGGGCCGCTTCCCGCGCGCCCGCGGGGTGACGAGGGCCCCCAGCACCCGGCCCCCGCTCTGCAGCGGAAGCATCATGCAGGCCCCGTACTGGCTGGTCAGCCGGCTGATCATGCGCGGATCGGAGGCGGCGTCGTCCACGAAGACCGGCTCGCCCTCCAGCAGCCTGGCCACCACCGGGCTCTCGGCGGGGATGACGACGCCGAGCGAGGTCGCCGGGTTCTCCGCGGAGACGGCGACGATCTCCATCCCGCCCTCCTCGGCCGGCAGCATCACGATCCCGGCGGCCGAATCGGCGAGCCGCCGGGCCTGTTCGGCGACGACCGCGAGCGCGTCGTCCGCATCCCCGCCCGACAGCAGGGCGGTGGTGACGGCCACCGAGCCGTCGATCCAGCGCTCGCGCTGGGTGGCGGCCTCGTAGAGCCGGGCGTTGCCGATGGCGATGCCCGCCTCGGTGGCCAGGACCCGGACCATGTGGACGTCGTAGTCGTTGAAGGCACCCCCGCCGTTCTTCTCCGCGAGGTAGAGGTTCCCGAAGATCTCGCCCTGGACCCGGATCGGAACCCCGAGGAAGGTCTTCATCGGCGGGTGGTGCGCGGGGAAGCCCGCGGAGCGCGGGTCCTTGGTCAGGTCGGCGAGCTGCACCGTGTCGGGGTGCGAGATCAGCGCGCCGAGCAGGCCGCGCTTCCCGTCCGGGCGGTGCCCGATCTTCTTCGCCACCGCGTCGCCGATCCCGAAGGTGACGAAGTCCGAGAGCCCCCGGCCCTCGGTGTCGACCACGCCGATGGCCGCGTAGCGGGCGTCCGCCAGCTCGGCGGCCGTCTCACAGATCCGGTCCAGCGTGGAGTGCAGTTCGAGGCCCGTGCCGACCGAGCGCATGGCCTCCAGCAACTGCGGCACCCGGGCCGTGAGCTCGGTGGACAGCCCCTGCAAACTCCGGGTGGCGGCGGTTGCGGCCTCCAGCGGGTCGGGCGATTCCGGCGAGGTCTCCGGCGGCTGGCCGGGGGATTCCTGGGACTCCTGCGCTGACATGCCCTTGAGACTAGTTAGTCCCGTTTGGGGAGGAAAGTCGAGCCTGTGCGGTGACGCCCGTCCCGTCCGCTTCCCGCTCCCGCTCCACCAGCCCGCGCAGCGGACCGGGGACCGCCGCCAGCTCCGCGAACGGACCGCGCTGGACCACCGCGCCGCCGTCCAGGACGAGGACCTCGTCGACCTCGTCCAGACCGGCCAGCCGGTGCGTGATCAGCACGGTGGTCCGGCCCTCCGTCGCGGCCAGCAGGTCCGCGGTCAGCGCGTCGGCGGTGGCCAGGTCCAGGTGCTCGGCCGGCTCGTCCAGGACGAGGACCGGGAAGTCCGCGAGCAGCGCCCGCGCCAGGGCGAGTCGCTGGCGCTGACCGCCGGAGATCCGCTCGCCGTGCTCGCCGACCAGCGTGTCCAGCCCGTCCGGGAGCCCCTCGGCCCACTCCAGCAGCCGGGCCCCGGCGAGGGCCTCGCGCAGCCGCTCCTCGCTCGCTTCCGGGGCGGCCAGGCGCAGGTTCTCCCGTACGGAGCTGTCGAAGATGTGCGCGTCCTGGGCGCACAGGCCCACGACCCGGCGCACGTCGTCCCCGTCGAGGGCGCGCACATCGGTCCCGCCCAGGGTGTACGAGCCTTCGTGCGGGTCCAGGAAGCGCAGCAGGACCTGTGCCAGCGTGGTCTTGCCGGCTCCCGAGGGCCCGACGACCGCGATCCGGCGGCCCGCCTCCAGGGTCAGGTCGAGCCCGCTCAGCGCGTCCGTCTCCTGACCGGGGTGGCGGGCGGCGAGCCCGCTCAGCCGCAGCGGGAAGGGCGAGGCGGGCAGGGCTTCGGGCTGCTCCGGCTCGGTGACCGGGACGGGCGCGTCGATGACCTCGTAGACCCGCTCGGCGCTGCGCCGGACCCGCTGGCGGTACTGGACGGCCTGCGGAAGCCCGCTGACGGCTTCGAAGGCGGCCAGCGGGGTCAGGACGACCACGGCCATGGCCACCCCGGACAGCCGGCCCCCGGCTACGGCGTTCGCCCCGACGGCGGCCGCACACACCACGGTCAGTCCGCACACAAGGGCCGACAGCCCGCTGCCGAGCCCGGTGACGGCGGCCGCGCGGGCCGCGATCCCGGTCAGGGTGCGGTCGCTCTCCTTCGCGGCGGCCTTGCGGCCGCCGAGTGCTCCGGCGACGGTGAGCTCCGCGGTTCCGGTGAGCAGATCGGCCACACAGGTGGCGAGTTCCCCCCGGGCGGGCGCGAGCCGGCGCTCCGTGCGGCGTGCGCAGACCGCGCTGACGAGCGGTACGCCGACACCGGCGGCCAGCAGCCCGACGGCGAGCACCATCCCGGCGCCGGGCAGCAGCCAGGCGGTGAACGCCACCGAGCCCGTGCCCACGAGGAGGGCGGTGCCGACGGGCAGCAGCCAGCGCAGCCAGTAGTCCTGCAGGGCGTCGGCGTCGGCCACCAGGCGGGTCAGCAGATCCCCGCGGCGCTGGGTGCGCAGCCCGGCGGGCGCGATCCGCTCCAGCCGCCGGAACACCGAAACGCGCAGGTCGGCGAGCATCCGCAGGACCGCGTCGTGGGACACGAGCCGCTCCGCGTAGCGGAAGACGGCCCGTCCCATGCCGAAGGCCCGCGTCGCGGTGACGGCCACCATCAGGTACAGCACGGGCGGCTGTTCGGAGGCGCGCGAGATCAGCCATCCGGAGGTGGCCATCAGCCCGACGCTGCACCCGACGGCCAGCGCTCCGAGGAACAGCCCGAGCCTGAAGCGTCCCTGCCAGGCCTTGGCCACGCCCCGCACCCGCCGGAGCGGATCGCCCCCGCCGGCGTCGCCGCCGCCCGTGCGGGCGGCCCGTTCCGGAGCGTCCCCGAGGATCCATTCGCCGGGATCGCGCGGCGCCCGTTCACCGGGATCGCGCGGCGCCCGTCCCGGCGCCGGCTGCCCCGCCCGCACGGCGGGAAGCAGCGCGTCGGCGGAGGGGCCGGCCGCTGAGGCGCCCGTCCCCACCCGGACGACCCGGTCGGCCAGGGCCAGCAGCGCCGGCCGGTGCACCACCAGCAGGACGGTCCGGCCGACCGCGAGGCGGCGTACCGCCTCCACGACGGCCGCCTCGGTCTCGCCGTCCAGCGCCGCCGTCGGCTCGTCGAGCAGGAGCACCGGCCGGTCCGCCAGGAAGGCCCGGGCCAGCGCGAGGCGCTGGCGCTGGCCGGCGGACAGTCCGACCCCGCCCTCGCCGAGGAGGGTGTCCGCACCCCGCGGCAGGGCCCGTACGAACTCCCACGCCCCGGCGTCCACCAGCGCGGCGGTCACCTCGGCATCGGCGGCGCCGGGCCGCGCCAGCCGTACGTTCTCCGCGATCGTCCCCGCGAACAGGTGCGGCCGCTGCGGGACCCAGGCGATCCGCTCCCGCCACTGCTCGGGCGCCAGCTCCGCCAGGTCCACTCCCCCGACCAGGACCCGGCCCGCGGTCGGCGTCACGAAGCCCAGCAGCACCTGGAGCAGTGTGGACTTGCCCGCGCCGCTCGGCCCGGTGAGGGCCACGCATGCGCCCGGTTCCACCGTCAGCGAGACGGGTCCGGGGGAGTCCTCGCCCCGGCCCTCGTACCGGACGGCCACCCCGTCGAGCTCGATCCGCAGTTCCGCGGCCGGAACGCCGGCCGTCCCCGGCGCTGCGGGGACCGGGGTCTCCAGCACCTCGAAGATCTCTTCCGCGGCGGCCAGGCCCTCCGCCGCCGCGTGGTACTGGGCCCCGACCTGACGCAGGGGCAGGTACGCCTCGGGCGCCAGGACCAGGATGACCAGGCCGGTGTAGAGGCCCAGTTCGCCGTGGACGAGCCGCATGCCGATGGTCACGGCGACCAGCGCCACCGACAGGGTCGCCAGCAGTTCGAGGGCGAAGGAGGACAGGAACGCGATGCGCAGCGTGCGCATCGTCGCCTGCCGGTAGTCATCGGTGATCTTGCGGATGGACTCCGCCTGCGCCTTCGCGCGGCCGAAGACCTTCAGGGTCGGCAGGCCGGCCACCACGTCCAGGAAGTGTCCCGAGAGCCGGGACAGCAGCCGCCACTGGCGGTCCATCCGGGACTGGGTGGCCATGCCGATCAGGATCATGAACAGGGGGATCAGCGGGAGCGTGACCACGATGATCGCCGCCGACACCCAGTCCTCGGTGACGATCCGCGCGAGCACCGCCACCGGGACGACGATCGCGAGCCCCAGCTGGGGCAGGTACCGGGAGAAGTAGTCGTCGAGGGCGTCCACTCCCCTGGTGGCCAGGGCCACCAGGGAGCCCGTCCGCTGTCCGCTCAGCCACCCGGGTCCGAGGTCGGCGGCGCGCTCCAGCAGCCGGCCGCGCAGTTCGGACTTGACCGCCGCGCTGGCCCGGTGCGCGGCCAGTTCGGTCAGCCAGGCGACCAGGCCCCGGCCGAGCGCCACGGCCGCGAGCAGCAACAGGGGCGTCCGCAGGGCTCCGCCGTCCAGTCCGTCCTCGAAGGCGCCGACCACGATCTCGGCGATGAGCATCGCCTGGCCGACGACCAGCCCCGCCCCGGCGAGGCCGAGGGCCACCACCGCCCCGAGGAAGAGGCGGGTGGACCGGGCGTACCGGAGCAGGCGCGGGTCGATCGGTTTCACGTGAAACATCCCCCAGGCAGGAGCAGGCGGAGCGGAGCGGACTCAGCGCACGGTTCAGCGCAGGGTTCAGTGCACGTCGACGATGTGCTGCGTGCCGATGCGCTTGCGGAACACCCAGTACGTCCAGGCCTGGTAGAGCAGGACGACCGGGGTGGCCACACCGGCACACCAGGTCATGATCTTCAGGGTGTACGGGCTGGACGAGGCGTTGGTGACCGTGAGGTTCCAGGCGTCGTTCAGCGAGGACGGCATGACGTTCGGGAACAGCGTCAGGAAGAGCATCGCGACGGCCGCCGCGATGGTGACCCCCGACAGGCCGAAGGACCAGCCCTCCCGGCCCGCGAGGTTGAAGCCGAGCGCCCCGACCAGGGCCACTACCGCCACGATCATGGCGATCAGGCTCCAGCCGTCACCGCGCGAGGCCTGGGTCCAGATCAGGAAGGCAAGCGCCAGGACGGCGGTCACCACCCCGAGCTGCGTGGCCAGCTTGCGCGAGCGGTCCCGGATGTCACCGACCGTCTTGAGCGAGGTGAACACCGCGCCGTGGAAGGTGAACAGGGTCAGGGTGACCAGGCCGCCGAGGATCGAGTAGACGTTGAGCAGGTCGAAGAAGTTTCCGACGTACTCCATGTCCTGGTCGATCTTCACTCCGCGCACGATGTTGGCGAAGGCCACGCCCCACAGGAACGCGGGGATCAGCGAGGTCCAGAAGATCGCGTGTTCCCAGTTGGTCTGCCACTTGTCCTCGGGCCGCTTGTGCCGGTACTCGAAGGCGACCCCGCGGATGATGAGGCAGATCAGGATGATCAGGAGCGGCAGGTAGAACCCGGAGAAGAGGGTGGCGTACCACTCGGGGAAGGCGGCGAAGGTCGCACCGCCGGCCGTGAGCAGCCAGACCTCGTTGCCGTCCCACACGGGCCCGATCGTGTTGATCAGGACCCGCTTCTCGGTCCGGTCGCGGGCGAGCAGCTTGGTCAGGACGCCGACCCCGAAGTCGAAGCCCTCCAGGAAGAAGTAGCCGATCCACAGAACGGCGATGAGCACGAACCAGACGTCGTGGAGTTGCATGGTGTGGTCTCCTCAGCCTCAGTACGAGAAGGCCATCGGCCGGTCGGGGTTCTTGTCGTCCCCGCCGATCTTGGTCGGCGGGTTGAGGTCGGCCTCGGTGAGCTCGGGCGGGCCGGCCTTGACGTACTTCACGAGGAGCTTGACCTCGATCACGGCGAGCACGGCGTAGAGCAGCGTGAAGCCGATCATCGAGGTGAGCACCTCGCCCTGGGAGACGTGCGGCGAGACCGCGTCCCTGGTGCGCAGGACCCCGTAGACCACCCAGGGCTGGCGGCCCATCTCGGTGAAGATCCAGCCCCAGGAGTTGGCGATCAGCGGGAAGCCCATGGTCCAGAGCGCGACGATCCAGTACCAGTTCGTGAACTTGGGGCTGAGCGCCTTCTTGTAGAGGACCAGGTGCGGGACCTCGTCCTCACCGGTGCGCAGACCCGGCGGCAGCATGAACTTCTTGCGGGTCAGCCAGAGCCCCAGCATGCCGACGCCGAGCGAGGCCATGCCGAAGCCGATCATCCAGCGGAAGCCCCAGTAGGCGACGGGGATGTTGGGACGGTAGTCGCCGGGCCCGAACTTCTCCTGCTCGGACTTGTTGACGTCGTTGATGCCCGGGACGAAGGAGCTGAAGTCGTCGTTGGCCAGGAAGGACAGCAGGCCCGGGATCTCTATGGCGACCTTGTTGTGGCCCTTTTCGACGTCGCCGTAGGCGAAGACGGAGAAGGGCGCCGGCGCCTCGCCGTCCCAGAGCGCCTCGGCGGCGGCCATCTTCATCGGCTGCTGCTTGAACATCACCTTGCCGAGCAGGTCGCCGCTGATGGCGGTCCCCAGGCCGGCGATGATCATGACGATCAGGCCGAGCCGCAGCGAGGTCCGCATGACGGGGATGTGCCGCTTGCGGGCCAGGTGGAAGGCCGCGATGCCGACCATGAACGCGCCGCCGACCAGGAAGGCCGCCGTCATGGTGTGGAAGAACTGGGTCAGTGCGGTGTTCTGCGTGAGCACCAGCCAGAAGTCCGTGAGCTCGGCCCGGCCGCGCTCGGTGTTCATCCGGTAGCCGACCGGGTGCTGCATCCAGGAGTTGGCCGCCAGGATGAAGTACGCGGAGAGGATGGTGCCGATCGAGACCATCCAGATGCAGGCCAGGTGGATCTTCTTCGGCAGCTTGTCCCAGCCGAAGATCCACAGACCGATGAAGGTGGACTCGAAGAAGAAGGCGATGAGCGCCTCGAAGGCCAGCGGGGCTCCGAAGATGTCACCGACGAACCGCGAGTAGTCGGACCAGTTCATGCCGAACTGGAACTCCTGGACGATGCCGGTGACGACGCCCATCGCGATGTTGATCAGGAAGAGCTTGCCCCAGAACTTGGTGGCCTTGAGGTACTTCTCCTTTTCCGAACGCACCCAGGCCGTCTGCAAGATCGCGACGAGCGCGGCCAGGGAGATCGTCAAGGGAACGAAGAGGAAGTGATAGACGGTGGTAATACCGAACTGCCATCGCGCCAGGGTCTCTGGCGCCAAAGCTAGGTCCACGTCGTCGTCTCCTTCGTTTCGCCGTGGTCACAGCCGCAGTTTGCCTCGTGTATCCCACTCAATCCGGGAGGAAGCAGGACACGCTTGTGAACGCGTTCACATTCACAAGCATTATGTCGTACTGCTGTCGGCATCTTTCAGGGGGGTCCCCTCTAGCGAATAAATTCAACAGATTGTTGAATGCGACCCATGAAGATTCGATTCCTCTGGCCCGCCGGCCAGCTCACCGCGACCCTCGACGAGACCCCCACCGCCAAGGCCCTCGCCGCCGCGCTCCCCATTTCCGCCTCGGCCAACACCTGGGGCGAGGAGGTCTACTTCGACACCGGCGTCTCCGTGGTGCTGGAGCACGACGCCCGGCAGGTCGTCGAACCCGGCACGGTCGCGTTCTGGACCGAGGGCGACGCGCTCGCGCTGCCCTACGGCCCCACCCCGATCTCCCGCGGGGGCGAGAGCCGCCTGGCGAGCCCGTGCAACGTCCTCGGCTCGTTCGACGGCGACCCCCGCCTGCTGGCCACCGTCCGCGACGGCGACCCCATCCGCGTGGAACTGGCCTGACGCCAGTCCCGGAGCCCTACAGCTCCTTGAAGAACGCCTCCGCCGTGTGCAGGAAGAGATCGTTCGCCTCGGGCTCACCGATCGTGACCCGCAGGCCCTCGCCCGCGAAGGGCCGGACCACCACACCGGCCTGCTCGCAGGCCGCCGCGAAGTCGGCGGTGCGCTCCCCGAGCCGCATCCACACGAAGTTGGCCTGCGTCTCGGGCACCACGGTCCAGCCCTGGGCCAGCAGCGTCCCGTAGACCCGGGCGCGCTCGCCCACCAGCGATCCGACGCGGCCCATCAGCTCGTCCTCGGCCCGCAGCGAGGCGACCGCCGCGTCCTGGGCGAGCTGGCTGACGCCGAAGGGCACCGCGGTCTTGCGCAGCGCCGCGGCCACCGGCTCGTGCGCGACCGCAAAGCCGACGCGCAGGCCGGCGAGGCCGTACGCCTTGGAGAACGTCCGCAGCACGGCCACGTTGGGGCGGTTGCGGTAGAGCTCGATGCCGTCCGGGACCTCGACGTCGCGGACGAACTCCTTGTACGCCTCGTCGAGGACCACGAGGATGTCGGAGGGCACCCGGTCCAGGAACCGCTCCAGCTCGGCACGGCGCACGGCGGTGCCGGTGGGGTTGTTGGGGTTGCAGACGAAGATCAGGCGGGTTCGCTCGGTGATCGCCTCGAACATCGCGTCCAGGTCGTGCACGTCCCCCTCGGTCAGCGGTACCTGGACCGAGGTCGCACCCGAGATCTGAACGATGATCGGATAAGCCTCGAAAGACCGCCAGGCGTAGATGACCTCGTCGCCCGGCCCCGCCGTCGACTGGATCAGCGACTGGGCGACCCCCACCGAGCCGGTGCCGGTGGCGATGTGCTCGACCGGGACCCCGAAGCGCTCGGCGAGCTCGTTCACCAGGCCCGTGCACGCCATGTCCGGGTACCGGTTGAACTGGCCGGCCGCCGCGACCGCACTCTCCAGCACCCCGGGCAGGGGCGGGTACGGGTTCTCGTTCGAGGACAGCTTGAACGCGACCGGACCGCCCGCGGCCGCGGGCTTTCCGGGCTTGTAGGTGGGGATGCCGTCCAGCTCGGCGCGCAGCTTCGGGCTCTTCTCGCTCACCGCAGGTCCTCCTCGACCGTCCCGTACGACGTCGCCGCCGACTCAATGCTCCTCACCTTATGAGGATTCCGTCCATCCGAGAACGGCGGGCGCCTGGATTGCGGGAGAGCGCACGCATATATGCGTGCGCCGGTGGCCTGCGCCGTGGCGCGCGTCCCTCGTACAGGTGAGTTGAGCAGAGCGCGAGAGCGCTCCGTTTTGGCATGCACGGTCCCGTCGGTAGGGGCACCAGACATCCTTCGTGACCAAATGCCTTCCTTTCCAAGGTCATTGGGGGTGGCGAACCATGCAGAATCGTGCCTGTCAACGCGTGCATATGCATCCGGGCCGCCCTGCCCACCGAGCCCTACTATCGGCTCGCCATGACAGCAGCAGGGAAGCATCAGGTGAGCCGGACCGAGACCACCCGGCGGGCCGCCGGCCGACAGGGCCGGGCCGGCATCAGGGACGTGGCCGCCGCGGCGGGCGTCTCGATCACGACCGTCTCCGACGCCCTCAACGGGAAGGGACGGCTGCCGGACGCCACCCGCCGCCACGTGCGCGAGGTCGCAGACCGGCTGGGCTACCGCCCTTCCGCGGCGGCCCGCACCCTCCGTACCGGCAAGTCGGGCCTGATCGGCCTGACCGTGACGACGTACGGGGATGAACCTTTCACCTTCACCGAATTCGCGTACTTCGCCGAGATGGCCAGGGCCGCCACCTCCGCCGCGCTCGCCCGCGGCTACGCCCTCGTCATCCTCCCCGCCACCTCCCGACACGACGTCTGGTCCAACGTGGCCCTCGACGGCACCGTCGTCATCGACCCCTCCGACCACGATCCCGTCGTCACCGAACTGGTCCGCCAGGGTCTGCCCGTCGTCTCCGACGGACGCCCGGCCGGCTCACTCCCCGTCACCGCCTGGGTCGACAACGACCACGAGGCCGCCGTCCTGGGCCTCCTCGACCACCTCGCCGCCGCCGGAGCCCGTCGCATCGGGCTCCTGACCGGCACCACCACCGACACCTACACCCGGCTCTCCACCACCGCCTACCTGCGCTGGTGCGAGCGCGTGGGCCAAGACCCCGTCTACGAGTCCTACCCCGCCCACGACCCGTGCGCCGGCGCCGTCGCCGCCGACCGGCTGCTCGCCCGGCCCGACCGGCCCGACGCCGTCTACGGCCTGTTCGACCCCAACGGCACCGACCTGCTCGCCGCCGCCCGGCGCTACGGCCTGCGCGTTCCCGAGGACCTGCTGCTCGTGTGCTGCAGCGAATCCACCGTGTACGCCAACACCGAGCCGCCCATCACCACCCTGTCCCTCAAACCGCGCCGCATCGGCACCGCCGTCGTCCAGCTGCTCATCGACGCCATCGAGGGCGTCGACACGGGCGGACCCGTCGAACAGGTCATCCCGACCGAGCTGATCATCCGCACCTCGTCCCAGCGCAGGCAGCCCCGTACGACCGTCAGCCCGCCCCGATCCCCGGCACAGGACTGACCACCACGCCGGCCCAACGGCGGGGCCGCCGGCCCCGCCGAGGATTCAGCAACACCCATATCGGGAGAAAACGGCAGGAAAGGCCAGCTCCGACCAGGATTCACCACCCCTGGTGCGTCACAGAGCGCGAGCTGCATTCCTATGATGGGCGCACGACATCACGGAACCTCCGCCCCTGGGGCGGGAGGGTCCGCAGGTGTACGGCAGCGCGACGGTGGTGGAGGGGTCGATGACTCAGGGGGCCGGTCAGGGACCCGCGGTGCGGACGGACACCGAGCGGGACTTCCGGTTGCCGGTCGCCGAACCCGCCGCGCATCCCGTTCATCCGGGAGCCGCAGCAGCCGTGTCGGCCGCCGCCACGGGGTTCGGGGCGGACGCCCCCGTCTACGGCGAGTACCCCGCGTACTACGACGCGGGCCCGCCTCCCATCCCCGCGCAGCACGGGTACGGCCACGAAGCCCCGTACGGCGCCACCCTCGACCTCGGCACCGGCCCCGGCGAGCCCGCCGGCCGGCCGATGGGCCACGCCTCCGAGGAGGGTGACCCCGACGGGTACACCCCGACGCAGCGCGACCTCCCCGTCATCGGGCGCGGCGCCCTCGGCGGCCCCGGCGACACCGTGCAGATCCAGTACGTCCCCCAGGAGACCCCGGGCGAGGGCCCCGGCCCGCTCTACGTCGTCGGCGACGTCCACGGGTACATCGACGAACTCGTCGCCGAACTACAGTTCCAGGGGCTCATCGACGCCGACCGCAACTGGTCGGCCGGCAACTCCCGGCTCTGGTTCCTCGGCGACTTCACCGACCGCGGACCCGACGGCATCGGGGTCATCGACCTCGTCATGCGGCTCTCCGCCGAAGCGGCCGCCGCGGGCGGCTACTGCAAGGCCCTGATGGGCAACCACGAGCTGCTGCTCATCGGCGCCAAGCGGTTCGGGGACACCCCCGTCGTCTCCGGCGCCGGCACCGCCACCTTCCAGGCGGCCTGGCTCCTCAACGGCGGCCAGCGCACCGACATGGACCGCCTGCAGGACGTCCACCTCCAGTGGATGTCCCGGCTGGACGCGGCGGTCCTGGTGGACGACCACCTGCTCCTCCACTCGGACACCACCGCCTACCTCGACTACGGAGACTCGGTCGAGGACGTCAACGACACCATCCACGAGCTGCTCAACCGCAACGACGCCGACATCACCTGGGACCTGTTCCGCAAGTTCACCAAGCGCTTCGCCTTCCGGGACGAGGAGACCGGCCCCCAGGCCGTCCGCGAACTCATCGGCACCTACGGCGGCAGCCGCGTCGTGCACGGGCACAGCCCCATCCCCTACCTGCTGGGCGAAGTGGGCACCGAGGACGGTGACGGCGCACACGGCCCCGAGGCCGTGGTCGGCCCGCACGTGTACGCGGAAGGCCTGGCCATCGCGATGGACGGCGGCGTGACGATGGCGGGCAAACTGCTCGTCGTGCAACTCCCGCTGAACGACTGAGGCTTCCCGGAGCTGGGTATTTCCGGAAAGCCCCTGTCGACGTACGGCGTGGGCGCTCTACCATCGCTCTATCCGTAGCAGGCTCTCCTCCGTTTGTGCCGGCGCCCCGTTCTACACGGACATACCGGTCCCCACGGAGCATCGGGGGATGCACATGACCAGCGCTCCGCACCTGCTCGCCGAAGACCGACCGGAGTTCGATCGGCTCCTCGACGAGGCGCTGCGCACGGCGAACGCCAGGCCCGAGCTCGCCGCCCTGGGCGAACGGCTGAACGCCGAACAGCTGCGCACCATGGCCATGGGGGCCACCGGGCTGCTGACGGCCGCGGCCGCAGCCGAGTACGACCATTACGTCAAGATCCGCAAAGAGCGACAGAGCGAGATCCTGTCCACCCCCGGAACGACGGGGGAGGAGGACGACGGACAGGGCGGCGGCGCGGGCGTCAGCGCCGTGGTCGCGGTCCTCGCACCGGTCCTGGCCGGCACCGCCATGCTGATCTTCCTGCTGGTGGGCTACATCTTGAAGATGATCGAACCCGAACCTGCCTTCGCCGACACGATGCTGACGGCGGGTTGGCTCTTCGGCGGGCTCACCGCGGCGGCGCTGCTGTTCGCCGTGGTCGGACTGCTCGTGACGGCCGTCCGCAACAGTTCCACCGAGGTGGCGGCGGACGAGACCGAGGCCGTGCCGGACGAGGTGGCCCGGGCGCGGGAGGCCTGGCGCCACGCCCTGCTGGAGCGCGGCATCGTGCCGTTCCTCCGGGACGCGCTGGCCGATCCCAGCGCGGGGACCGGCTTCCCGGCGCCCCGGAAACCGGGAACCGGGCGCATCCCCAACCTGGGATACACCCGGCCCGATTTCACCAGCCCGGGGGCCCCGGCTGAGGGGCCCCGTCCCGGTTTCTCGTCCCCGGACTTCACGAGTCCGGACTTCGGCGGCCCGGAGCCCGAGCCGCAGTGAGCGCTACCGGCCGTTCGGCGAGCCGGAGTGAGCCAGGTCGCCCTTCCACTCGATGCCCTTGCCGCGCAGGCCGATCGCCGGGTTCGGTGCCGGCAGGAGCTGGGTCCAGGCCTCGTCCCAGATGAAGTTCATGCCGTTCACGTCGCCGTGGGTCTGGAACACCTGTCCGGTCGTGGTCAGCACCTTGATGAACGCGTCATTGCCCTGGGACGCGATGGAGATGCCACAGGCGATGCCGACGGGGAAACCCGGGTTGTCGTCGGGGTCGCTGATGTTCTGCCAGACCGGCACACCGCCCGGGGTGGACGCCCGTCCCGCGTAGGCAACCCCGCCCGAGAGGGCGGCGTGGAAGTCCTCGGTGTTCGAGGGCGAGTAGCTGTCGATGTCATTGCACGGGCCGGTGGCACCAGTGGCGCCGGTAGCGCCCGTCGGACCGGTGGCACCCGTCGGGCCGGTGGGCCCGGTCGGACCGGTAGCACCCGTGGGGCCGGTGGCGCCCGTCGCTCCGGGGTAGCCGCGCGGCCCGGTGGGGCCGGTCGCCCCGGTCGCGCCGCGGGGTCCGGTGTGGCCCGTCGCGCCCTTCGGGCCGCGCGGGCCCCGCGGACCCGTCGGGCCCACCCTGCAGTCGTCGCGACCGCCCGCGACCGGCGCCTGGGCCGGCACGGCCGCTCTGTGGCGCTGGGACGCGCAGTGGTCCAGACCCCCGGGCGACTCGGCCAGCGCGATGGCCGGAGTCGCCAGGCCCGCCAGCACCAGCGCCACCGACGCGAGCGTGCCGCCCGTCAGCCAGCCGGCCCGTCGGGGCAACGGCCCCAGGTAGGTACGGGTCTTGTTCTCAGAACTCATGTACCGCTCCTCGCACACACCGGATCGAATCGACCTGCGAAGCCCGGACATATGACCGGCCTCCGCGGGCCATCCTGGGGACCCGGCGCCCGCACGTCCGATCGGCACGCCCGACGGTCAGCGGAACGGCGCAGTGCACACCGCCACTTGGCGGCCCGCAGCACGTCCACACGGGTCTGCGCGTGCACCATGTTTCACGTGAAACAACCGGCGCTGTTTCACGTGAAACATCGGAGCGATCGCCCGCTTAGCCGGCGGACCGGTCTGCCGGCACCCGCCGCCGCTGCGCGAGGTCCGCCAGCGCCGGGGAGCGCCAGGCACCGTCCGGGTGGTACAGGTTCCGGCCCGGCTCCACGATCTCGTCGATCCGGTCGAGGGTTGCGTCGTCAAGGACCAGGCCGACGCCCTTCAGCAGCGCTTCCAGCTGCTCCATGGTCCGCGGACCGGTGATCACCGAGGTGACGGCGGGATGCGCCAGCGGGAAGGCCACCGCCAGCTCGGGCAACGTGCAGCCGATGGAGTCGGAGAGCTCAACCAACTGCTCCACGGCCTCCAGCTTCGCGATGTTGCCCGGGATCGCCGGGTCGAAGCGGGCCGGAGTCAGCGCCGCGCGCCCCGAGGTCATGTCGACGGCACTGCCGAGCCGGTACTTCCCGCTCAGGAACCCCGACGCGAGCGGACTCCAGGTCAGGACGCCCATTCCGTACCTCCGGGCCACCGGCAGCACACTGCTCTCGATGCCGCGCGCGAGGATCGAGTACGGCGGCTGCTCGGTCCGGAACCTCGGCAGGGCCCGCCGTTCGGCGACATGGTGCGCCTCGACGATCTCCTCGGCCGGGAAGGTGGAGCAGCCGAAGGCCCGTATCTTGCCGGCCCGGACCAGATCGCCGAGGACCGAGAGGGTCTCCTCGACGTCCGTGCCCCGGTCGGGGCGGTGCACCTGGTAGAGGTCGATCCAGTCCGTGTCCAGCCGGCGCAGGCTGTCCTCGACGGCGCGCACGATCCAGCGGCGGGAGTTCCCGCTGCGGTTGCGGCCCTCACCCATCTGGAAGTGCACCTTGGTCGCGAGCACGACCTCGTCCCGCCGGCCCTTGAGGGCCTTGCCCACGATCGTCTCGGACTCGCCGGCGGAGTACATGTCCGCGGTGTCCACGAAGTTGATCCCGTGATCCAGCGCGGCGTGGATGATCCGTACGCACTCCTCGTGATCCGGATTTCCCACCGCGCCGAACATCATCGTGCCGAGGCAGTGCGTGCTGACCTCGATGCCGGTCCCACCCAGAATTCGGTATCGCATGCTCATGGGGCCGCACTGTAAGAGGTGGAGCGCGCTCCAACGCAACCCCCCGCGACCGGACCACGACGGCCCGGACCGCCTCCCGGACCGGTGTCCGGAGGGCGGCCCGGGCCGCGTCGGTACTGCCTGTGTACCAGGTCGGCTCAGATCGGTTCAGGCACGCGCGATCACTTGCCCGGCTTGGCCCGGTGAGCGGAATCGGCCTTGAGGTCACCCTTGAACGCGCCTCTGAGGAGCACGGCCGGGGTGGGAGTCGTCTGCTGGATCCAGCCTTCGTCCCAGACGAAGGTGCCGCCGTTGATGTCGCCGTGCGTCTGCCACACCGTCCCGGTCGCCGTCACCACCTTGACGAACGCGTCATTGCCCCGGGACTCGATAGCGACGCCGCAGACGTTGGCCGGGTAGTTGGGGTTCGCGGGATCGGTCATGGTCGCGACCGTGTTGGTGAGGTCCTGCCAGGCGATGGCCCCGCCCACGGTGGAGGCCTTGCCCGCGTACGTCTTCCCGCCGGTGAGCACGGCTTGGAAGTCCTCGGTGTTCGAAGGCGTGTAGGCGTCGATGTCGGAACACGCACCCGTGGCACCCGTCGCGCCCGTGGCCCCCGTGGCGCCCCTGGGCCCGGTGGGACCTGTGGCACCGGTCGCGCCCAAGGCACCCGTAGCTCCGGTCGGTCCCGTTGCACCCATCGCGCCAGTCGGGCCCGTCGCACCATTGGTTCCGGTGGGACCCGTCGGACCGGTCGCACCATCAGTACCGGTGGGACCCGTGACGCCCGTCGCACCGTCGGCACCCGTGGGGCCGGTCGGACCCGTCGGACCCGTCGGACCGTCAGTACCGGTCGCACCCGTGGCGCCCGTCGCACCGTCAGCACCCGTAGGCCCCGTCGGGCCGGTGGCCCCGTCGCACCATCAGTACCCGTGGGACCCGTGGCGCCCGTCGCACCGTCAGCACCCGTGGGGCCCGTCGGACCCATCGGGCCCGTCGCACCATCAGTACCGGTCGCACCCGTCGCGCCCGTCGCACCGTCAGCACCCGTAGGCCCCGTCGCCCCAGTGGCACCCGTCGCGCCGCTTGCCCCCGTCGCGCCGGTGGGACCTGTCGGCCCCGTCGGCCCTGTCGACCCCGTCGGGCCTGCCGGCGGACAGCCGTGGTCGTGCCCGTCGTAGTGGTCGCGCCCGTCGCCGTCCCCCCACTCATCGTCCCTGCCGTCGCCCCCGCCACCGCCCCGGTACCTGTCCTGCGGCGGACCGTCGTACCGCTCGCAGTCCTCGCCTCCGCCTCCGCCCGACGGGGCGGTGGCTCTCACCGCCGTGACCATCGGCTTGGCCAGCGCCACGACGGGGGTGGCCATGCCCACGAGGACGAGGGAAAGCGAGGCCAGGGCACCTCCCGCGATCCAGGCACGGTTGCGGGGGACGGGACCAAGGCCGAGCTTGGTCTGGTGCTCACGACTCATCTGCAGCGCTCCTTCGGAACGGAATGCGAGCCGGACGCAGGGGGCCCGGCTGCGAGTTCGAACGTCCTTGGGGCTTACGGACGGCGCCGCCCGGATCTTGAGAGGGCGGGGAGGTTTATCAGCAGAACGGCTTAGCGGAACGGCCTACCGGACGCCTCCGAACGGATGCGTCGCCGCCCATCGGGTGGTACCGCCACCGGCGTGCCGCCGACCCATCGGCGGCCCCACTCCCTAACGTCGCCCGCGATCCGTCCGACGAGAGGGTGCTGCGGTGAAGCCGACCATCTGTCTGAACATGATCGTCAAGAACGAGGCGCCGACGATCCGGAAGTGCCTGGAGTCGGTGCGCCCCTTGATCGACACCTGGGTGATCGTGGACACGGGCTCCACCGACGGCACCCAGGACGTCATCCGGGACTGCTTCGCCGACCTGCCCGGCACGCTCCACGAGCGGCCGTGGAAGGGCTTCGACGGCAGCCGCACCGAGGCGATCGAACTCGCCCGCTCCAGCGCCGACTACCTGCTCTTCATCGACGGCGACGACGAAATGCAGATCCGGCCCGGGTTCCGCATGCCGGAGCTGACCCTCGACGCGTACCAGGTCGCGCTGCACGACGGCCCGATCGTCCACTGGCGGCCGGCACTGGTCTCCACCCGGCTGCCCTGGCGGTACGTCGGCGTGCTCCACGAGTACATCGACTGCGGCGCCGAGTACGGCCGCGACGTGATCGAGGGCTTCAACATCCTCTCCGTCGGCGGCGGGGCCCGCTTCCGCGAAGAGGGGCAGCGGGCGAAGTACCTGCGCGACGCGGACGTCCTCACCGAAGGCCTCGCGAAGGAGCCCGACAACGCCCGGTACGCCTTCTACCTGGCCCAGAGCTGGCGCGACGCGGGCGAGCCCGCGAAGGCGCTCGCCGCCTACGACCACCGGGTGGCCATGGGCGGCTGGGCCGAGGAGACCTACTGCGCGCAGCTCTACGCCGCACGGCTCGCGGTCACCCTCGAAAGGCCGCCGTCCGAGGTGATGGACCGCTACCTCCGGGCGCACGAGAGCCGCCCCTCGCGGGCCGAGGCCCTCGGCGACCTCGCCCGGCTCTGCCGCCTCGAAAGCCGCTGGCCGCTCGCCTACCTGTTCGCCCGGCAGGCAGTACGGGTGCCCCGCCCGGACGACATCCTCTTCGTCGAGTTCGCCTGGCACGACTGGCGCGCACTCGACGAACTCGCGGTGGCCGCCTACTGGACCGGGGAGTACAAGGAGTCCGCGGACTGCTGCGCACTCCTGCTCCGGGACGGCAAGCTGCCCGAGGACCAGCAGGACCGGGTCCTCGCGAACCTCGAGTTCGCGCGGCGCAAGCTCGGCGTGGGCTCCCCGAGCTTCGCCTGACGCACCCGACGGCGGCCCGCGACTCCCCCCTCGGTGTCGCGGGCCGTCCGTTCGTGCCGTGGACGGGAGGTCAGTCCGCCAGCGGCAGGTACACGCGGTTGCCCGCGGCCGCGAACTCGGCGGACTTCTCCGCCATGCCCGCCTCGATCTCCTCGGCGCCCAGATCGCCGCCGTGCTGGCGGCGGATGTCCTGGGAGATCTTCATCGAGCAGAACTTCGGACCGCACATGGAGCAGAAGTGCGCGGTCTTGGCCGGCTCGGCCGGGAGGGTCTCGTCGTGGAACTCACGGGCCGTGTCCGGGTCGAGGGCCAGGTTGAACTGGTCCTCCCAGCGGAACTCGAACCGCGCGTCCGACAGGGCGTCGTCCCATTCCTGGGCGCCCGGGTGGCCCTTGGCCAGGTCCGCCGCGTGGGCCGCGATCTTGTACGTGATGACACCGGTCTTCACGTCGTCGCGGTTCGGCAGGCCCAGGTGCTCCTTGGGCGTGACGTAGCAGAGCATCGCGGTGCCCCACCAGGCGATCATCGCTGCGCCGATGCCCGAGGTGATGTGGTCGTACGCGGGCGCGACGTCGGTGGTCAGCGGGCCGAGCGTGTAGAACGGCGCCTCTTCGCAGATCTCCTGCTGGAGGTCGATGTTCTCCTTGATCTTGTGCATCGGGACGTGCCCGGGGCCCTCGATCATCGTCTGCACGTTGTGGCGCTTGGCGATCGTGTTGAGCTCGCCCAGCGTCTTCAGCTCCGCGAACTGCGCCGCGTCGTTGGCGTCCGCGATGGAACCGGGGCGCAGGCCGTCACCCAGGGAGTACGTGACGTCGTACGCCGCGAGGATCTCGCAGAGCTCTTCGAAGTTCGTGTAGAGGAAGTTCTCCTTGTGGTGCGCCAGGCACCAGGCGGCCATGATCGAGCCGCCGCGCGAGACGATGCCGGTCTTGCGGCGGGCGGTCAGGGGCACGTACGACAGCAGCACGCCGGCGTGGACCGTCATGTAGTCGACGCCCTGCTCGGCTTGCTCGATGACCGTGTCCTTGTAGATCTCCCAGGTCAGGTCCTCGGCGCGGCCGTCGACCTTCTCCAGCGCCTGGTACAGCGGCACGGTGCCGATCGGCACGGGGGAGTTGCGCAGCACCCACTCGCGGGTGGTGTGGATGTTGCGGCCGGTCGAGAGGTCCATGACCGTATCGGCGCCCCACTTGGTCGCCCAGGTCATCTTGTCCACCTCCTCCTCGATCGAGGAAGTGACCGCGGAGTTGCCGATGTTGGCGTTGACCTTCACCAGGAACCGCTTGCCGATGATCATCGGCTCGATCTCGGGGTGGTTCACGTTGACCGGCATGACCGCGCGACCTGCGGCGATCTCCTCGCGGACGACCTCGGGGGAGACGTTCTCGCGGATCGCGACGTACTCCATCTCCGGGGTGATCTCGCCGCGGCGGGCGTACGCGAGCTGCGTGACCGCGGCGCCGCCACGGCCTCGGCGGGGCTGGCGGGGACGGCCCGGGAAGACCGCGTCGAGGTTCTTGAGGCCACCGCGCGGCGAGGTGTGCTTGATGCCGTCGTCCTCGGGGCGCACGGGGCGGCCCGCGTACTCCTCGGTGTCGCCGCGGCTGATGATCCAGTTCTCGCGCAGCGGCGGCAGGCCGCGGCGCACGTCGGTCTCGATCTGCGGGTCGGTGTACGGCCCGGACGTGTCGTAGAGCGTCACGTCCTTGCCGTTGGTGAGGTGGACCTGGCGAACCGGCACCCGGATGTCGGGGCGGGAGCCCGCCACATATCCCTTGTGCCAGCCGGGCTGGCGCTCGTTCTGGCCGTCGGCGTCCTGGCTGACGGCAGGCGTGCGTGCGTCCTGAATGGTCATGAGACCTAATCTCCCTACGCCGGCATTACCCGGTAACAGGTTCGGCGGTCGACGCAGCCTCCTCCCGTACGCATCTTCGAATGCGAACGGTGATCAGCGCCCTCTCAGCCCGGTGCTCCGAGCTCCCGCGTTGTGCAAAGTAGCCCCCACGCTAGCGTCATGTGTGGCGTGCTGAACAGTGGGCCCCCTCATCTGTTGCGATGATCAGCCAGTGACGTCCTCGCCGCAGCCCCCCACCGAACCCACGGATCCCGCCGGCCACGCAGGTCATGCCGGCCACGCAGGCCACGCGCACGCGGACCCCGGCCATTCGCCCGCCGCCCCTTCCGGCCACTCCCACGGCCATGCGCACAGCCATGGCCCGGCGGCCCCCGTCTCGAAGCACCTGCGCAAGGTGATCGCGGCCGTACTGATCCCCTTCGCCGCCGCCGTCGTGATCGGCATGGTCGTGCTCTGGCCGGGCGGTGCGCCGGGCCACGAGCGCACCGGCGTCGGCTTCGACCGGCAGACCCAGCAGGGCACGGTCGTCGCGCTCCAGCACGTCGACTGCAAATCCGTGAACGCCGCACAGGTCCCGCCGACCGGTGACGCCTCCACCCCCGAGGGGCGCGAGGCCATCGCCGCGCAGAACGGCGAGTGCAAGAAGGCCACGGTCAGGGTGGGCAGCGGTCCCGACAAGGGCCGCGAGTTCGTCGAGATCGTCCAGCCGGGCGCCCCAAGGCAGTTGACGGACGGCCAGGACGTGGTGGTCGCCTACGCGCCGGACGCGCCCCGGGACCTCCAGTACTCCGTGATCGACGTGAACCGCAAGCTGCCGATGGCCCTGCTCGCCGGCATCTTCGCCCTCTCCGTCGTCATCGTCGGGCGGATGCGCGGGCTGTTCGCGCTCATCGCCCTCGTCGTCAGCTTCGCCGTGCTGACCCTCTTTATCCTCCCGGCGATCCTGCAGGGGTCGAATCCGCTGGTCGTGGCCGTGGTCGGAGCCAGCGCGATCATGCTGATCGCGCTCTACATGTGCCACGGGCTGACGGCACGCACCTCGGTGGCGGTGCTCGGCACGATCATCTCGCTGCTCCTGATCGGCCTGCTGGGCTCGCTGTTCATCGACTGGGCGTTCCTGAGCGGCAACACGGACGACAACACCGGGCTGATCCACGGGCTCTACCCGAACATCGACATGAGCGGTTTGCTGCTTGCGGGTGTCATCATCGGATCGCTCGGCGTCCTCGACGACGTGACCGTCACGCAGACCTCGGCGGTGTGGGAACTCCACCAGGCCGACCCGTCGATGGGACCGCGCGGGCTGTACCGGGCGGGCATCCGGATCGGGCGCGACCACATCGCCTCGGTGGTGAACACGCTGGTACTGGCCTACGCGGGCGCGGCGTTGCCGCTGCTCCTGCTGTTCTCCATCGCGAACAGCAGCATGGGGTCGGTGGCCAACAGCGAGCTGGTCGCGGAGGAGATCGTGCGGACCCTCGTGGGCTCGATCGGCCTGGTCGCCTCGGTCCCCGTGACGACGGCCCTGGCCGCGCTGGTGGTGTCCGCGGACCGCACGCAATCCCCGGCGGCCACAGCGGCCTCGGGGCCGCTCCGCGGCGGCCGGGGTCGGCGGCGCAAGCGCTGAAACGTGCGGACCGGCGGGCGCGACGGGTCAGTTCGCGCACTCGGCCGGTCGTGAGGAACGGCAGGGTGGAGCGCTCAGCGCGTCGGCACGCTGAGCCGCGGTGCGTAGCTTCGGTGGTGCGGGTGGTGCGGATGGTGCCGTCATGCAGGTCGTGCCGTCGGGTCTCCGGCCGGGCCGGCGTCAGCCCGCGTTCTGCTCGTTCTGCTGCGACTCCGCCAGGATCTTGTCGAGCGCCTCGTCGAGGTTCTCCTCGAAGTCCCCGAGGTTGCGCTCCTGGCCGAGCGGAACGATCCGGTCGGTGCGGTCGAGGAACGCCACGAGTGGCGCCGCGCTCGCGCGGAAGAGAGCCCGGTCCGCGCCTACTTGCAGCCTGATGTGGACATCGGACAGTTCCTCCGGCTCGGTCGGGGCGATGTGCACATCGCCGTCACCGCACGGCTTGTTGATGCCGTCCAGAAGAAGCTCCCGGCCGAACGCCCAGGTCACGGGCGCATCTCCGGGAAGGTGGAAGGTCAGGCGGACTGCGTAGGGGTCACGAGCGTCGTACCGGAGTTCCACCGGAATCCGGAACGAGAGCTCCTCGGAAACGAGGAAACTCATCATGACCTCTGCCTGTACCGACTCGCGCATTGCCTACCCCGCTGTAGTGGAAGTGGCCAGGAATGATCCCCCAAGGCCCTCTTGACAAGAGTGGTGTAAGCGCTTGCAGATCACAAGGAGTGAGTTTTCAGATACTGATAGAGAACGAGAGGGTGCTCAACAGCGCGCCTACTTCACTCCGTAGCCGATCGACCGCATACAGCAATCGGTCTTCATGGTGCAGGGGGAGAGAAATCGCCATCGTCGCGGCGGTGTCGCCGGCCGTGATGGGGATGGCCGCGCACACCGTGCCCAGGGAGTATTCCTGCCTCTCCGTCACCGGCTGCATCCGCTCCATGGAGGCGATGCGCTGCTCCAGAGCCCGTAGATCCCGCACGGTGTAGGAGGTGATGGCCTCGACCGGATGACGGTCGTAGTAGTCCCTGCGCGTCTTCTCGTCGAGCTGGCCGAGCAGGCACTGCCCGATCGCGTGCGCGTGGCCGGTCTCGCGGAAATCGGCCCACTCCTCGCAGGCCGGGTGGGCCGGAGTGTCCGAGACACCCACGACCTCGATTTCACCCTCGCGGTAGACGGCGAAGTAGACGGGGGCCCCGACCGCGTCGCGGAAGTGCGCGAGGGAGTCGAGGATCATGCTGCGACGTTTCTGCTGAAGTCCGCCACCGGCCAGTCGGCCCGCGGCGTCCCCCAGGACGAAGACCCCGCTCTCCCGTCGCAGATAGCCCTCGTGCGTCAGGGTGCGCAGCAGGTGGTACGCGGTGGGAAGCGGGAGCCCGGCCTCGCGCGCCAGTTGTTTCGCCGGGGCTCCCTCACTATGGGAACCCACCGCTTCGAGCAGCCTCAGTGCCCGCTGCACCGAACCGATCAGAGTCGGCACACCGGCGTTGTGAACCGAAGACAAAGCTCACCCCCAGGCGTGGCGGCGAGCCTTGGGAGGGCCCGCCCTGCGGGGGCCGCCCCCGCGTGTGCCGTGACTCCTGGGGGTCGTGCTCGGTGTCTGTAACAGAGAACCGCAGGTCAGGGCGGCAGTACCGGCGTTCGGTGCCCAGGGAACGGCACAGATTGCCACTCTATCCGCCGATTCCCGGGCCGTGAGCGGTTTAGGGCTTCACGTTCCCTCAGCTGGGTTAATCCCGGTGTGACCCTGGTTGCGCCAGTTCTACCACTCTCCGGCGGAGGACTTCGACTCGGTGCCCTTGAACTTCCTGACGACGAAGATCAGGCCTCCGACGAGGGCCACGAGGAGCAGCGCCTTGAAGAGGAAGCCGATCAGCGCACCGATGATGCTGGTGATCACACCACCGAAGACGAACAGCACCAGCAGCGGGACCGCGACCCACTTGACCCACCAGGGCATGCCCTCGAATATCCCTCGGATGCCTTCCATGTCCTCGACCTCTTCTTCCTCGTCCGTCTGTCCGTGACTTCCTGCTCTCGATGCTAGGAGGCCACGGCTCGCGGCGGGGGCCCGCGAGCCCCCGTAGTCCCCTGATCCGACCCCTAGGGGGACGGGGCTCCGGACCCTCAGAACCGGGGTCCGTTCACCCTTCCGGCGGAGAGAAGACGACCATGACCTTCAGGTTCTCGGTGATGTGGTGGAACTTGTGCGGCACCCCCGCCGGCACGTAGATCACGCTCCCGTTGGCCACCGTCGTGGTCTCCTCCCCGACGGTGATCGAGGCCCGGCCGCTCACGACGAAGTACACCTCGTCCTGGCCGTGCGGCTGTTGGGGATCGCTCTGCCCGGCATCCAACGCGTACAGCCCGACCGACATGTTCCGCTCGCGCAGGAACTGCAGGTAGGCACCCTGGTTCGCGGCCCGCTCGGCCTCGAGGTCGTCCAGCCGGAAGGCCTTCATCGTCTTCGTACCCCTTGTGCTCTTGAGTCCGGCAAGCATCCGCAGATCAGCTGATGTTCCGCCGCGACCTTCTCTGCAACGATCAGACACATGACGAATTTCGTAGTCAAGACCCTCGCCAACGCGGCAGCCCTGGGCGTCGCCATCTGGCTCGTCGCGGGCATCACGCTGAACGACGGCAGCAGCATGGGTCACCGCGTGCTGTCCCTGATCCTGGTCGCGCTGATCTTCGGCCTGGTCAACCTCATCGTCAAGCCCGTGGTCAAGCTGCTCTCGCTGCCGCTCTTCGTCCTCACCCTCGGCCTCTTCACCATCGTGGTGAACGCGGCGATGCTGCTGCTGACCTCGTGGCTGGCGAGGCAGTTCGACCTCAGCTTCCACGTCGACGACTTCTTCTGGTCGGCGATCGTCGGCGCCCTGATCATCTCCATCGTCTCCTGGGCCCTGAACATGGTCCTGCCCGACAAGAACTGAGGCCGGGCGTCCATGTACCGCGTGTGCTTCGTCTGCACCGGCAACATCTGCCGCTCGCCCATGGCCGAGTCGGTCTTCCGCTCCCACGTGGCCGACGCCGGGCTCTCGGGCCTGGTCGAGGTCGACAGCGCCGGCACCGGCGGCTGGCACGAGGGGGACGGGGCCGACCCGCGCACCATGGCCGTCCTGGAAGCCGCCGGGTACGAGCCGGGCCACCGGGCCCGGCAGTTCCGGGCCTCGTGGTTCGCCGGCCTCGACCTCGTCATCGCCCTCGACGCCGGTCACCTGCGGGACCTGAGGGCGCTCGCTCCCACCCCCGAGGACGCCGCCAAAGTCAGGCTGCTGCGGTCCTACGACCCGGCGGCCTCCGCTGCCCAGACCGACGTACCGGACCCCTACTACGGCCCCCTCGACGGATTCGAGGAGTGCCTTCAGCTGGTCGAGGCGGCGAGCCCCGGCCTGCTGGCCGCCGTCAGCGAAGCCGTGAAGGAGCACACCCCATGAGCGCCCCCGACCCCGTGCAGCCGAAGGCGCAGCGGCTCGGCGACGGCACCGTCGCCGTCCGTGCAGGCCTGCCGGAGCCCGTCAAGAACGAGCCTCCACTGCCCGGTCCCGTCTTCGCCGCCCACTTCCACCTTCCCGGCGACGTCGAGGGTCCCTACGCCTACGGCCGCGACACCAACCCCACCTGGACCCTGCTGGAACGGGCCATCGGTGAGCTGGAAGCCCCCGGTCTGGACGGGGCCGAGACGGTCGTCTTCGCCTCCGGCATGGCAGCGGTCTCCGCCGTCCTGCTCTCCCAGGCACGCGCCGGCGAGACCGTCGTCCTGCCCGACGACGGCTACCAGGTCCTGCCCCTCGTACGGGAACAGCTGGAGGCGTACGGGGTCCACGTGCGCACCGCCCCCACCGGCGAGGAGGCCCAGCTCTCGGTGCTCGACGGGGCCCGGCTGCTGTGGCTGGAAACCCCGTCCAACCCGGGGCTCGACGTCTGCGACGTACGCCGCCTGGTGGACGCGGCGCACGCCGGCGGAACCCTCGTGGCCGTCGACAACACCCTCGCGACCCCGCTCGGCCAGCGCCCCCTCGAACTGGGCGCCGACTTCTCGGTGGCCAGCGGCACCAAGGGGCTGACCGGCCACGGCGACCTGCTGCTCGGCTACGTCGTCTGCCGCGACGCCGAACTCGCCGCGGGAATCCGCCGCTGGCGCAAGGTGGTCGGCGCGATCCCCGGCCCCATGG
Source organism: Streptomyces sp. NPDC051563 (assembly GCF_044454225.1). Lineage (NCBI taxonomy): Bacteria > Bacillati > Actinomycetota > Actinomycetes > Kitasatosporales > Streptomycetaceae > Streptomyces > Streptomyces sp. NPDC051563. The sequence goes on along the minus strand of NZ_JBITDL010000001.1, from coordinate 216,517 downwards.
AGGCCTGGCTCGCCCACCGGTCCCTGTCGACCATCCAGCTGCGCGCGCAGCGCCAGTGGGCCAACGCGCTCGCCGTCGCCGAGGCCCTCGCCGACCGCGCCGACGTCACCGGGCTGCGCTACCCGGGCCTGCCGTCGGACCCGTCCCACAAGACGGCCGCACGTCAAATGCGGGGCTTCGGCTCCGTGGTCTCCTTCGACCTGGCCGGCCGCGCGCATGCGGAACGGTTCATGGCCGCCCTGCGTCTCGTCGAGGACGCCACCAGTTTCGGCGGCGTGCGGTCCACCGCGGAGCGCCGCCGGCGGTGGGGCGGCGACGCCGTCGCGGAGGGCTTCATCCGCTTCTCCGCGGGGGCCGAGGACACCGAGGACCTGGTCGCGGACGTGCTGCGGGCGCTCGACCTGGCGGCCGCGGAGAGCTGACCGGCCGTCCGGGTGGGGTCCGAGCACGCCGTCCGGCGGCTCGGACCGCCCGGGTTCCCGCCCGGCGGTTTCACCGGACGCGTTTCAGAAGCGGACGTCTGGGCCACTCTTCTCCCATGACCGAACGTCCAGTGGTCAAACGCACCGCCCGCGCGATCCTGCTCGACGGTGGCGACCTGATCCTCATCAAGCGGACCAAGCCCGGCGTCGACCCGTACTGGCTCACCCCCGGCGGCGGCGTCGAGCCCACGGACCTGACCGTCGTCGACGCCCTCCACCGGGAACTCCACGAGGAACTCGGCGCGAAGATCACCGATGTCGTGCCCTGCTTCGTCGACACCGTCGAGCACATCGCCGACAGGGGAGTGACCGGCGTCAAGGTGCAGCACTTCTTCGTCTGCCATCTCGAATCCATGGACCCCAGCCAGCGGCACGGCCCCGAGATCGACGAGCCCGAGGGCGAGTACGAGATCGTCCGCGTGCCCTTCAGCCGTGTCGGCATCGCCGCCGTGCACCTCGTCCCGCTGTCCCTGCGCCACTACCTCGACGGCAACATCGAGGGCGTGCGCGCGATGCACGCCCCCGACCTGGGCTGACCCACCGCACGCGGGCGCCGCCGCCGTCATCAGCCGGCGACGCCCGCCAGTTCCTCCACCTCGTCGTGCCGGATCCGCTCACCGGGGATCCCGATCCTCTTCAGCGCGTCCACCCCGCTGCGGATCATCGCGGCCGGTCCCGAGACGAACGCGTCGTACGAGCTCCAGGGCCCGTGGGTGCCGACCGCCTGCGGGAGTTGTCCGGCGAGCCCCTCGTCGCAGACCACCGGGCGCACCGACAGCCAGGGGTGCGAGCGCTGCAGCCCCAGCAGGGTGTCCTTGTCGTACAGGTCGTCGTCGCTGCGGGCCCCGAAGAACACCTCCACCGGACGGCGCTCTCCGTGCTCGGCCACGTCCTCGATCAGTGCCTTGATCGGGGCGATGCCCGTGCCGCCGCCCAGGCACAGCATTCCGTTGTCGGTGGTGTGGTCGACCACCATCGATCCCGCCGGGGGCCCGAGGCGCAGCACGTCGCCGGGCCGGGCGTGCCGCACGAGGGCGTTGGAGACCCATCCCGCCGGTACGGCCTTGACGTGGAAGGACAGCAGTCCGTCCGCACGCGGCGCCGAGGCGAAGGAGTAGTGCCGCCAGATCCGCGGCCACCACGGGGTCTCCAGGGTCGTGTACTGGCCCGCGAGGAAGGGGTAGGGCTGGTCGGGGCGGACGGTGATCACCGCGATGTCGGAGGTGCGCAGATCGTGGGACACCACCTCCGCGTGCCACCACGGCGGCGCCTTGGGCTCGTCCTCGGCCGCCGCGTCGATCATGATCTGGGAGATCGCGGTGTAGGCCCGCACCCAGGCGGCCTCGGTCTCCGGCCCCCAGCCGTCCCCCGCGTACCTGGCCAGCGCCCCCAGCAGGGCCTCTCCCACCGGCGGATAGTGCTCGGGCCGGGTGCCGTACTTGCGGTGCCCCGTGCCCAGCCGGCGCAGGTAGGCGGTGAGCACCTCGGGGTTGTCGATGTGCTCGGCGGCCGTCAGCAGCGCCTTCAGCAGCCTGTCGCGCTGTACGTCCATCGCCGCGGGGAACAGCCCCCGCAGATCCGGGTGGGCCGTGAACACGAGGGCGTAGAAGTAGGAAGTCACCCGGTCGGCGACGGGCGCGATGTCCGCGAGGGTCCGGCGGATGAGCACGGCGTCGGGGGACGGCGCGGGAGAAGGTCCGGCCGATCCGGGGGAAGGTCCGGCGGATTCGGGAGAAGGTCCGGGGGATTCGGGGGAGGGCTCGGGCTCACCGTCCCCGGACGGTATCCGGGACGGCCCCCGTCTTGCCGATCTGGTGGGCGGAGCGTCCATGCGGTGCCTCGCTTCGAGCATCTCGGTAGGTCTGCACACGCCACGGCCTTCGAATCCGTGGTTCCGGGTTTCACAGCGTGCCAGTCCGCCCCAGAGCCTGCGGGGAAATGCGGGAATTCCGCGTTTCGAACCCACTTTCCCCTTAAGATGCCTCAACTCCCGTGCGTGCCACCCCTGTCAGCTGGTATGCCTCGCGCAGGTCCCGGCCCTCGTAGACGTGCGTCGCCTGCTCCAGCAGGTAGGGCCGGGCATTCACCGCGACCGAGAGCGGGACCACCTTGAAGAGCTCCACGTCGGTACTGGAGTCGCCGTACGCGACACAGTCGGCCCGCGTGACACCGAACTGCGCACACAGCCGATCGGCGACCGTGACCTTCGCCGCCGGCGTCAGGATCCCGGCCACGTCCACCAGCCGGGTGAAGGGCACCTCCGGGAAGACCGAGCCGTGCGCGGCGTGCGCGCCCCACTCCAGCAGGAGCTCCACGAAGAACGACGGCGACAGCGAGATCACCGCGCAGTAGTCCCCCCGCTCCCGAATCTCCTGCCAGACCTCCCGGATCCCCGCGAGCCACGGAGCCCCGTCGAAGGCCGCCCGGACGTGTGCCGGAGTCAGTTCCGCCCAGAGCTCCTGCACGGCCAGGGCGAACTGGTGCGGCTGGAGCTCCCGCGCGACGAAGGCCCGCTCCAGCAGGGTGATCTCGTTGGACAGCCCGAGCTGACGGGAGATCTCGACCGGCGAGGCCGAGCCGTACATCAGCGTCCCGTCGAGGTCGAAAAGGTGGAGGCGTGTCATAGCCATCGAGGCTAATGCCTTGGTTTCACGTGAAACAGCGCGTTGCCGCCGCCGCGATGTTTCACGTGAAACATCCACCCAAATCCTCTGGACCACGCCCGGTCCGATGAACCACCCTGAGGCCGTGACACCACCCCATCTCACCGCCCTTCCCATCCGCGCACTGACCGTGGACGACCTCCGCCACTGCGCCGATCTCTCCGAGGACCGCGGCTGGCCCCGCGAGGACCACAAGTGGGGGCTGCTGCTCGCCGCCGGGCACGGCTACGGCATCGACGCCCCCGACGGCGCGGGTCTCGCCACCGCCTGCGTGGTCACCCACTACGGGCCTCCGCAGGCCGATCCCGAACTCGCCGCCATCGGCATGGTCCTGGTCGCCGAGCGCTACGCCCGCCAGGGCCTGGGCCGGCGCCTGATGACGTACATCTGCGACGAGGTACTCAAGGGCGTTCCGCTCACCCTCCACGCCACCCCGTACGGGCGCCCGCTCTACGAGGAGCTCGGCTTCGAGACCACCGGCCGCGCCGAGATGCTCCGGGGCTCCTTCAGCCCGGACGCCGCCGGTCCCGCCCGGGACACCGTCCGCGTCCGGCCCGCCGGCGGCGAGGACATCGCGCGGATCCTGCTGCTGGACGCCGAGGTCTTCGGCACCGACCGGACCCACCTGGTCACCCGGCTGCCGGCCTTCACGGACCGGCTGCTCGTCGCCGAGGACGCCTCCGGTGAGCTGATCGGCTACGGAGCCATCTGGCCGAACATGGAGACCCATGTCATCGGCCCGCTGGTGGCCCGCGACACCGGCGCGGCCCGCGCCCTGGTCACCGCCCTCGCGGCGGCCACCGACCGGCCCCTGCGCACCGATGTCGACGTCCGCCACGAGGAGCTGCTCGGCTGGCTCAAGGAGCGCGGTCTGGGCTCCGTGGCCTTCAACGCCGTCATGACCCGTGACATCCCCGCACTGCCCGGTGACTGGACCCGCCGGTGGGCCCCGCTCACCGTGGCGGCCGGCTGAGCCAGGAGGATCCGCCCATGACCGACACCAGTTCCGGCCTGCTCATCCGTCCCGCCACCGAGGAGGACCTGCCCGCGATCGTCGCCATGCTCGCTGACGACCCCCTCGGCGCCACCCGGGAGTCCCCCGACGACCTCACCCCGTACACCGCGGCGCTCAAACGGCTGACGGAGGACCCGCACCAGCACGTGGTCGTCGCCGTCCGCGAGGGCCGCGTCGTCGGCACCCTCCAGCTGACCATCGTCCCCGGGCTGTCCCGCAAGGGGAGCACCCGTTCGATCGTCGAGGGCGTACGCGTCCACGCCGACGAGCGCGGCAGCGGGCTGGGGACCCGGTTCATCGAATGGGCGATCGAACGGTCCCGTACGGAGAACTGCTCGCTCGTCCAGCTCACCTCGGACGTGACCCGCACCGACGCCCACCGCTTCTACGAGCGGCTCGGCTTCACCGCTTCGCACGTCGGCTTCAAGCTCCAGCTCTGAGATCCCGTGGGGGCCGGGCCGCCGCCGGGGGCCCGGCCTACGATCGGGAGGATGAGCAGCCTTCCCCTCGTCAGCACGGCGGAGCGACGCCGCCGTCTCGGCCGCCGGCACCGCCTGGCCCCGTCGGCGCACGCCGCCACCGTGTCCGAGGCCGCGGACTCCGTCGTCGCCCTGCACGCCACCGATGCCGCGACCGTCTTCCTCTCCGCCCGCGCCCGGCTGCGCGAGGGCGCGACCGCAACGATCGAACGGGCCCTCTACGAGGACGTGAGCCTCGTACGGCTGCTCAGCATGCGCAACACGCTCTTCGCGGTCTCCACCGAACTCGCCCCGTACGTCGACGCCTCCACGGCCCGCGGGATCGCCGCGAAGGAGCGCCGCACCTTCCTCAAGCACCTCGACGAGGACGGTCAGGGCCTCGATGCCCACTGGCTGGCCGAGGTGGAGGGTGCCGTGCTCGACGCGCTCGACGCCCACGGCCCCTCCACCGGCAGCCAGCTCTCCGCGGCGGTACCCGCCCTGCGCCGGAAGTTCGTCTACGGCCGCGGCAAGAAGTACGAGACCGAGACCGGCGTCGCCACCCGCGTCATCCGACTGCTGGCCGCCGACGGCCGGATCCGGCGGGACCGGCCCCGGGGCTCGTGGACCTCCAGCCAGTACCGCTGGGTCCACACCCGGCCGTGGCCCGCCGTGCCCGCGGCCGAGGCCCGCGCCGAGATCGCCCGCCGCTGGCTCCACGCCTACGGCCCGGCCACCGGGGCCGACCTCAAGTGGTGGACGGGCTGGACCCTCACCGAGGTCCGCAAGGCCCTCGCGGCCGTCGGCCCCGACGAGGTCCGGCTGGAGGACGGCTCCACCGCGCTGGTCTGCCCCGGGGACACCGGACCCGAGCCGGCCCAGGAGCCCTGGGCCGCCCTGCTGCCCTCCCTCGACCCGAGCGCGATGGGCTGGGCGGACCGGGGCTTCCAGCTCGACCCCGCCCACCGGGCGCCGCTCTTCGACCGCTCCGGCAACATCGGCCCCACGGTGTGGTGGAACGGCGAGATCGTCGGCGGCTGGGCCCAGCGCGCCGACGGGGAGATCGTCCACCGGCTGCTGGGCGACCGGGGCGGCGAAGCCGGGAAGGCCGTCGCCGCCGAGGCCGTCCGGCTCGCCGCCTGGCTGGGAGAGGCCCGCATCACCCCGCGCTTCCGCACCCCGCTGGAGCGCGAACTCGCAGCGGGGTGAGGCGGTCCGTCAGCCGATGCCCCGCCAGCCCTGCGGGTCGACCCCGCCGGGCACCGGTGCCTGCGGGTCGTAGGGCTCGCGGGTGAACACGAACGAGCCGAGGTCGAGGTGGCTCACCGATCCGTCCGGCCGCCGCACGGCCCGCAGCGACTCCCCCGCGTAGTAGCCGCCCAGCCCGGTCCAGCTGCCGTCCGGCTCCGGCCGGAACCGCGCGGACCGGCCGTTCCCGCCCACCGGTCCCAGCTCCAGGAACCCGTCGTAGGTCAGCCGCACGGCCTGGGCCGACGTGCCCCAGTACCAGGGGCCGCACAGCTCCAGCGCGACCGGATCGGCCTCGCGCAGCGGCCGCCACGGCTCGGGGATCCGCGGCTCGGCGTCCGCGACGATGCCCAGGAGGTCCGCCGCCAGCGTCGAAGCGGGCAGCCCCGAGGTGCAGTTGGCCAGCACCACCGCGGCCACGTCGTCCGCTTCGCTCAGCCACAGCCCGGCGACGAAGCCGGGCAGCGAGCCGCTGTGGCCCGCGAGCCGGCGGCCGCCGCTCGGCGTCAGCTGCATCCCGAGCCCGTAACCGAGGTCGGCGAAGCCCGGCTCAGGGGGAGTGGCCGACGTGCGCATCTCCCGTACGGACTCGGCGCTCAGCACGCGCGCGTCGCCCCGTACGAGGAAGGCGGCGAACTTCGCCAGATCACCGGTGGTGGACCACAGCTGCCCGGCCGGGGCCATCAGCCCGAGGTCCTCCAGGGGCTCCGGCATCATCACGTCCGCCCACGGGTGCACCGCCCAGCCGCCGGCGTGCGGGGCCACCGGCTGCGCCGTCGTGCGCCCCAGCCCCAGCGGCTCCAGCACCTCGGCCCGGAGCGCTTCCTCCCACGGCCTGGACCGGACGGCTTCCACGAGCGAACCGAGCAGGGTGTAGCCGGGGTTGGAGTAGTGGTGGCGCCGTCCGGGCTCGAAGCGGAAGGGGCGCTCGCCCAGGACGTCCGAGAGCTCCGGCCGCAGCGTGCCCGCCGTGCGCTCCCACCACTCGCCGGGCGTCTCCGCCGCCAGTCCGGACGTGTGGGCCAGCAGCTGGCCCACCGTCACCTCGCCGACTCCCGTTCCCGGCAGGAACTTCTCGATCGGGTCGCCCAGTTCCAGCAGGCCTTCGTCCCGCAGCCGCATCACGAGCACGGCGGTGAACGTCTTGGTGATCGACCCGATGCGGTACTGCACGTCTCCGTCGGGGCCGTGTCCCTCGACCATGGTCCGGGACCCTTCCCAGACCACCTCTCCACCCCGCACCACGGCGGCCACCAGGGACGGAGCACGGCCTTCGCGCTGGGCGACCGCGATCCGGTGGCTCAGCGCACGGCGGGTCGCGGGCAGCAGGACAAGATCTTCAGATACGGCATCCATGGGGCGGATGCTACGTGTTGGCCATGTCCACGAACCGCGAATAGTGGCCCTGGAAGGCCACGGTGATGGTGGCCGTCGGGCCGTTACGGTGCTTCGCCACGATCAGGTCCGCCTCACCGGCCCGGGGGGACTCCTTCTCGTACGCGTCCTCGCGGTGCAGCAGGATCACCATGTCGGCGTCCTGCTCGATCGAGCCGGACTCACGCAGGTCGGAGACCATCGGCTTCTTGTCGGTGCGCTGCTCGGGACCACGGTTCAGCTGCGACAGCGCGATCACCGGGACCTCCAGCTCCTTCGCCAGGAGCTTGAGGTTTCGGGACATGTCCGAGACCTCCTGCTGGCGGCTCTCGGGCCGGCGCGAGCCGCCCGACTGCATCAGCTGGAGGTAGTCGATGACGACGAGCGAGAGGTCGCTGCGCTGCTTGAGGCGGCGGCACTTGGCCCGGATCTCCATCATCGACAGGTTGGGGGAGTCATCGATGTAGAGCGGGGCCGCGGAGACGTCCGGCATCCGGCGGGCCAGCCGGGTCCAGTCGTCGTCCGTCATCGTGCCGGAGCGCATGTGGTGCAGGGCCACCCGGGCCTCCGCCGAGAGCAGGCGCATCGCGATCTCGTTGCGCCCCATTTCGAGGGAGAAGATGACGCTGGGCAGATTGGCCTTGATGGAGCAGGCACGGGCGAAGTCCAGCGCGAGGGTGGACTTTCCCATGGCGGGGCGGGCCGCGATGACGATCATCTGGCCCGGGTGCAGGCCGTTGGTCAGCGAGTCCAGGTCCGTGAAGCCGGTCGGCACGCCCGACATCTGGCCGCTGCGCGAACCGATCGCCTCGATCTCGTCGAGCGCGCCTTCCATGATGTCGCCGAGCGGCAGGTAGTCCTCGGATGTCCGCTGCTCGGTGACGGCGTAGATCTCGGCCTGGGCGCTGTTGACGATCTCGTCGACGTCCCCGTCGGCGGCGTAGCCCATCTGCGTGATCTTCGTACCGGCCGCGACCAGCCGGCGGAGGACCGCCCGCTCGTGGACGATCTCCGCGTAGTACTCGGCATTGGCCGCCGTGGGGACCGACTGGACCAGGGTGTGCAGGTAGGGAGCCCCGCCGATCTTGCTGATCTCACCGCGCCGGGTCAGCTCGGCGCTGACGGTGATCGGGTCGGCCGGCTCGCCCTTGGCGTAGAGGTCGAGGATGGCCTGGAAGATCGTCTCGTGCGACGGGCGGTAGAAGTCGTGCCCCTTGATCACCTCGACCACGTCGGCGATCGCGTCCTTGGACAGCAGCATGCCGCCCAGGACCGACTGCTCGGCGTCGAGATCCTGGGGCGGGACCCGCTCGAAGCCGCCGCCACCGCCGTCCCAGGAGCCGCCCTCGCGGTCCCGGTCGTTCTTCTCGTCCCCGCGGCCACGGCCTTCGCCGCCCCGGCGCGGACGGGCGGGCAGACGGTCACCAGGACCGCTGTCGGCCCAGGGGTCGTCCATGGGCTCGGACATGCTCACCGGGCCGCCTCCTCCCGTCCGCAACGCGGACCTTGCCGTGTCACTCTTTCTACGACACGGCTCTGACATTTGGGGCACCCGAATCGGCTTTCGGCGAGTCGGACAACGACCCACGGTAGGGCCGGGAGCGACGTCAGCCAATCTTGTTATCCACAGGCTGTGTGGATGAGGTGTGGATGACGACGCCAATGCTGTGGGTAACTCCCCGGAAGCTGTGCACGGACCGGGGGACGGTGCTGTGGACAAAATCACCTGCCCTACCCACCTACCCCACCTGACCTGGCATTTCTCCCTCCACCGGCTGTGGGGGAGAAAATTCTTCGCCACTGTCTCAAGATCGCCTCCAATGAGGTGGGACGAACGCTCGAATCGGCGTATCAGTAAGGACTCCAGGGCCCTTGCGTCTATTACCTGTGGAAGATTAGATTGAGCACATGAGACTGGCCCCCACCGCACCGAAGGCTGCCCCGAGACGGCACGACCGCGAGATCCTCGCACTCGCCGTCCCCGCCTTCGGCGCCCTCGTCGCCGAACCCCTCTTCGTGATGGCCGACAGCGCCATCGTGGGCCACCTCGGCACCCCCCAGCTGGCCGGTCTCGGCATCGCCGCCGCACTCCTCACCACGGCCGTGAGCATCTTCGTCTTCCTCGCCTACGCCACCACCGCGGCCGTCGCCCGACGCGTCGGCGCGGGCGACCTCCAGGCCGCCATCCGGCAGGGCATGGACGGCATCTGGCTCGCCCTGCTCCTCGGCGCGGTCGTCGTCGCCGTCGTGCTGCCCACGGCGCCCACCCTGATCTCCTTCTTCGGGGCCTCCGACACCGTCGCCCCGTACGCGGTCACCTACCTGCGGATCTCGGCCCTCGGCATCCCGGCGATGCTCATGGTGCTCGCCGCCACGGGCGTCATCCGCGGCCTCCAGGACACCCGCACGCCGCTGTACGTCGCGATCGGCGGCTTCGCCCTCAACGGAGCCCTGAACGTCGCCCTCGTCTACGGAGCCGGACTCGGCATCGCCGGCTCCGCCTGGGGCACGGTGATCGCTCAGTGCGCCATGGCCGCCGCCTACCTCGTCGTGGTCGTCCGGGGCGCCCGCAGGCACGGCGCCTCCCTGAAGCCCGACGCCGAGGGCATCCGGGCCTGCGCGCAGGCCGGCGCTCCCCTGCTGGTCCGCACCCTGTCCCTGCGGGCCGTCCTGCTGATCGCGACCGCGGTGGCCGCACGGCTCGGGGACGCCGACATCGCCGCCCACCAGATCCTGCTCTCCCTGTGGAGCCTGCTCGCCTTCGCCCTCGACGCGATCGCGATCGCCGGGCAGGCCATCATCGGCCGCTACCTCGGCGCGGGCGACACCGACGGGGCCAAGGCCGTCTGCCGCCGCATGGTGCAGTGGGGGATCGCCTCCGGCATCGTCCTGGGCCTCCTGGTGATCGCGGCCCGCCCGGTGTTCATCCCGCTCTTCACGAGCGATCCCGCCGTGGAAGACGCCCTCCTGCCGGCGCTGCTCGTGGTGGCCCTCTCACAGCCCGTCTCCGGCATCGTCTTCGTCCTCGACGGCGTCCTGATGGGCGCGGGCGACGGCCGCTACCTGGCCTGGGCCATGCTCCTGACCCTCGCCGTCTTCACCCCGGCCGCCCTGCTCGTACCGTCCCTGGGCGGCGGCCTGACGGCCCTGTGGTGCGCCATGACGCTCATGATGCTGGTCCGGATGGTCACCCTCCAGCTGCGGGCCCGCTCGGGACGCTGGCTGGTCGCCGGAGCCACCCGGTAGGCAGCAGCCCGCCCCGGGGCCCGCCCGGGGCGATGTTTCACGTGAAACATCCACCGAAAACGGCTGAACCAGCTGCTGAACCAGCGGCTGAAGCAACACCCGGAGCAACTGCCGGAGCAACGAAGAAGGGCCGCACCCCCACAGGGGTGCGGCCCTTCATGCGCAGCCCTTAGGCGGCGACGACCTCGATGCCGACGGTCGCGGCCACGTCCGCGTGCAGACGCACGGAGACCTGGTACGAGCCGAGGGTCTTGATCGGGGAGCCCAGCTCCACGCGGCGCTTGTCGACCTTCGGGCCACCGGACGCCTCGATCGCCGTGGCGATGTCGGAGGGCGTGACGGAACCGAAGAGACGACCGGCGTCACCCGCGCGGGTGGCCAGACGGACCTTGACGTTCTCGAGCTTGGCCTTGAACTCGTTGGCCTGCTCGATCGTCGCGATCTCGTGGATCTTGCGGGCGCGGCGGATCTGCGCCACGTCCTTCTCGCCACCCTTGGTCCAGCGGATCGCGAAACCACGCGGGACCAGGTAGTTGCGGGCGTAGCCGTCCTTGACGTCGACGACGTCGCCGGCGGTGCCGAGGCCAGAGACCTCGTGGGTCAGGATGATCTTCATTATTCGGTCACCCTTTCCTTATCGCGCGGTGGACGTGTAGGGCAGCAGTGCCATCTCACGGCTGTTCTTCACAGCCGTGGCGACGTCACGCTGGTGCTGCGTGCAGTTGCCGGTGACGCGGCGGGCACGGATCTTGCCACGGTCGGAAATGAACTTCCGCAGCATGTTCGTGTCCTTGTAGTCCACGTACGCGGTCTTGTCCTTGCAGAACGCGCAGACCTTCTTCTTAGGCTTGCGCACAGGCGGCTTCGCCATGGTGTCTCTCCTGTGAAATCAAGAAGTGGGGGTGCGAGCTGCCCTAGAAGGGCGGCTCGTCCGAGTAGCCACCGCCGGAGCCGCCGGAGCTTCCGCCCCAACCGCCACCGCCGCCGCCCTGCTGCTGGCCGCCGGCCGGCGCACTGGACGCCCAGGGGTCGTCGGAGGGAGCTCCGCCGCCCTGGGGGGCGCCGCCACCGGGGGCTCCGCCCCAGTTGCCGCCGCCGCCGCCCTGCTGCTGACCGCCGCCACCGCCGCCGTATCCACCCTGGCCACCGCGACCAGTGGTCTTGGTGACCTTGGACGTGGCGTTCTTCAGGCTGGGGCCGACTTCCTCGACGTCCAGCTCGTAGACCGTGCGCTTGACACCCTCACGGTCCTCGTACGACCGCTGCTTCAGCCGGCCCTGCACGATGACGCGCATGCCCCGCTGAAGGGACTCGGCGACGTTCTCAGCCGCCTGGCGCCAGACCGAGCAGGTCAGGAACAGGCTTTCGCCGTCCTTCCACTCATTGGTCTGCTTGTCGAAGGTGCGGGGAGTGGACGCGACACGGAACTTCGCGACCGCCGCACCCGAGGGGGTGAAGCGCAGCTCGGGGTCGTCGACGAGATTGCCGACGACCGTGATGACGGTCTCGCCTGCCATGGATGAACCTCTCGGCGGGGATTGCTGCTGGGCTGCTGTGCTACTCGGTCCCGATTACCGCTGAACCGAAGTTCAGTGGGTCTCGGGGCGAAGGACCTTGGTCCGGAGAACCGACTCGTTCAGGTTCAGCTGTCGGTCAAGCTCCTTGACGACCGCAGGCTCGGCCTGGAGGTCGATGACCGAGTAGATGCCCTCGGGCTTCTTCTTGATCTCGTAAGCGAGACGACGACGGCCCCAGGTGTCGACCTTCTCGACCTTTCCGTTGCCCTCACGGACGACAGAAAGGAAGTTCTCGATCAGCGGGGAGACAGCGCGCTCCTCGAGATCGGGGTCGAGGATGACCATCACTTCGTAGTGACGCATGTGGAACCCACCTCCTTTGGACTCAGCGGCCACGGTCGTTCCGTGGCAGGAGGGTCGTGATGCGTGCGCACGGCATCTGCAGAGCAGACACCGCGCAGCTGTACAGACTACCTCCTCCACTCCTTCCGGTTGAAATCCGGCAGGAGGAGGCCACAATCTGTATGCATCGGGTGTGCTCGGTGCTATGCCTTCGGCTCCTGCCGCGGGAAGCCCGCAGCACCGCTCTGCTGCAGCCAGGAGGTGCCTTCCGATGGCACAGGCAATGCGTCCTCAGTCCTCCATCTCGCTCTTCGCGACCGACGGCAAGCCCCATCCGCTCCAGGACACCCTGGTGGCCGTCACCCTGGTCCTCGGCGCCGTGGCGTTCGTCACGGGCTTCTTCCACCACCTGCACCTGCTCAGCTCCTGGACGGGGCTGATCGGGATCGTCACCGGGCTCTACGGCCAGTTCATCTCCGTCACGACACGCGAGCGCACAGCACTGATCATCGGCCTCGGAGCCTCGGCCATCGGCTTCTTCCTCGGCATGGCGCACGGCGGTCTCTTCGGCGGCTGGCTGGGCTGACCGGGTGTCTCGCGACGGGGCGCCGGCCTCCCACCGGCCCAGGCACGGCCTGTCCCCCAGATGGGTGGCGCCCCCGTCGCAGTAGGCTTCGCGCCATAGCCAGCGAAGCCGCCGAGGAGACGCCCCGCATGAGCCTGTCCCTGAGGACCATCAGCCGAGAGCAGCACCTGGGCTACCTCCAGAGCCTGCCCTCGGCTAGCCACTGCCAGGTCCCGGCGTGGGCCGACGTCAAGAACGAATGGCGCTCCGAGAACCTCGGATGGTTCGACCAGTCCGGCGAACTCGTCGGCGCCGCACTCGTGTTGTACCGACAGCTGCCCAAGGTGAAGCGGTACCTCGCGTACCTCCCCGAGGGCCCGGTCATCAACTGGTACGCCCCCAACCTCGAGGAGTGGCTCCAGCCGATGCTGGCGCACCTCAAGCAGCAGGGCGCCTTCACCGTGAAGATGGGCCCGCCCGTCGTCATCCGCCGCTGGAACTCGACCGCCATCAAGGCCGGGATCCAGGACCCGGAGGTCAAGCGCCTGCGCGACGTGGAGGCCTCGGTCATCGAGCCCCGCGCCTTCGAGGTCTCCGACAAGCTGCGCCGGATGGGCTGGCAGCAGGCCGAGGACGGCGGCGCCGGCTTCGGCGACGTCCAGCCCCGGTACGTCTTCCAGGTACCCCTGGCCAACCGCTCGCTGGACGACGTCCTCAAGGGCTTCAACCAGCTGTGGCGCCGCAACATCAAGAAGGCCGAGAAGGCCGGCGTCGAGGTCGTCCAGGGCGGCTACGACGACCTGCCGACCTGGCAGAAGCTGTACGAGGTCACGGCCGAGCGCGACAAGTTCCGCCCGCGCCCGCTCAGCTACTTCCAGCGCCAGTGGACGGCCCTCAACTCCGAGGACCCCAACCGGATGCGGCTCTACATCGCCACGCACGAGGGGGAGCCGCTGGCCGCCGCCACGATGCTCACCGTCGGCCAGCACGTCTGGTACTCGTACGGCGCCTCCGCCAACCACAAGCGCGAGGTCCGCCCCTCGAACGCCATGCAGTGGCGCATGCTGCGCGATTCCTACGCGCTCGGTGCGAGCGTCTACGACCTGCGCGGCATCAGTGACACCCTGGACGAGAACGACCACCTGTTCGGCCTGATCCAGTTCAAGGTCGGCACGGGCGGCGAGGCCGTCGAGTACGTCGGCGAGTGGGACTTCCCGCTCAACAAGCTGCTGCACAAGGCCCTCGACATCTACATGTCGCGTCGCTGACCCAGCTCATCCACACACACCGCACCGCTGCACCACGCAGCTTTTCGAGAGAGGCTCCGGACGGGCATGGCGCTCACGCTCTACGTCGACACCGCGCGCTGGCGTGCGCACCAGAAGCAGATCCAGGACCAGTTCCCGGGGATGATCCCCGTCTGCAAGGGCAACGGCTACGGCTTCGGTCACGAGCGGCTCTGCGAGGAGGCGACCCGGATGGGCGCCGACGTCCTCGCCGTCGGCACGACCTACGAGGCCGCCAGCATCAAGGACTGGTTCGGCGGTGACCTGCTCGTCCTCACCCCGTTCCGGCGGGGCGAGGACCCGGTGCCGCTGCCGGACCGGGTCATCCGCTCGGTGTCCTCGCTGGACGGGGTGCGCGGCCTGGTCGGCGCCCGTGTGGTCATCGAGTGCATGAGCTCGATGCGCCGGCACGGCATCTCCGAGCAGGAGCTCGGCCAGCTCCACTCGGCCATCGAGGACGTCCGGCTGGAGGGCTTCGCCCTGCACCTGCCGCTGGACCGCCCGGACGGCTCGGACGCCGTCGAGGAGGTCATCGGCTGGATGGACCGGCTGCGCGCGGCCAGGCTGCCGCTGCACACCATGTTCGTCAGCCACTTGAAGGCCTCGGAGCTGGCGCGGCTGCAGCAGCAGTTCCCGCAGACGCGCTTCCGGGCCCGCATCGGCACCCGGCTGTGGCTGGGCGACCACGAGGCGACCGAGTACCGCGGGGCGGTGCTGGACGTCACCCACGTCTCCAAGGGCGACCGGTTCGGCTACCGGCAGCAGAAGGCCGCCTCCGACGGCTGGCTGGTCGTCGTCGCCGGCGGCACGTCCCACGGAGTCGGCCTGGAGGCCCCCAAGGCCCTGCACGGGGTGATGCCCCGCGCCAAGGGCGTGGCCCGCGCGGGCCTCGCCACCGTCAACCGGAACCTGTCGCCCTTCGTGTGGGCGGGCAAGCAGCGCTGGTTCGCCGAGCCGCCGCACATGCAGGTGTCCATCCTGTTCGTGCCGTCGGACTCGCCCGAGCCGAAGGTCGGCGACGAGCTGGTGGCGCACCTGCGCCACACCACCACGCAGTTCGACCGGGTGCTCGACGCCTGAGTCACTCCCCGGGGCGTACGCCCCAGTCCACGCGCTGCCCCTCCGAAGGCGCCGCTTCCTGCGGCGCCTTCGGCGTGCGCGGGAGCGTGAAGACGTCCTCGGCGCCGTCCAGGACACCCCCGGAGGGGTCGTCCGAGCCGTCGCGCCGCACCACGTCCCGGTCGGGCAGCAGGATGTCGCGCACGACCACCGCGCACAGGTAGAGCGTGCACAGCAGGTGGGCCGTGATCGCCAGCTGGTAGCCCTCCAGGGGCAGGCCCTGGTGCTTGTCCCCGCTGGTCGTGTAGGCGAGGTAGAACCAGATCCCCAGGAAGTAGACGACCTCGCCGGCCTGCCAGACCAGGAAGTCCCGCCAGCGCGGCCGGGCCAGCGCGGCGAGCGGGATGAGCCAGAGCACGTACTGCGGCGAGTAGACCTTGTTGACGAGGATGAAGGCGGCGACCAGCAGGAAGGCCAGCTGTGCGAAGCGGGGGCGGCGGGGCGCGGTGAGCGTGAGCAGTCCGATGCCCGCGCACAGCAGCAGCGTCAGGCCCGTCGCGTAGGTGTTGGCGCCTTCGAGGGGGTTCCCGGAGCGCTGGGAGATCAGCAGCCACACGGAGCCGAAGTCGATGGGCCGCTCCTGGCTGAAGGTGTAGAACTTCTGCCAGCCCTCCCAGGCGAAGAGCATCACGGGCAGGTTCACCACGAGCCAGGCGACCACGGCGCCGCCGACGGCCTCGCCGAACGCCCGCCACTTCCCGGCCCGCCAGCAGAGCACGAACACGGCTCCGAGCAGCAGGACGGGATAGAGCTTGGCCGCGGTGGCCAGGCCGATCAGGACGCCGAAGGCCACCGTTCTGCCCCGGGACCACATGAGCATCGCGGCGGCGGTCAGCGCGATGGCCAGCAGGTCCCAGTTGATGGTCGCGGTGAGGGCGAAGGCGGGTGCGAGGGCGAAGAGCAGCGCGTCCCACGGCCGCCGGCGGTGGGTACGGGCCACGCACACCGCGATCACGGCGGCGCAGACCATCAGCATGCCCGCGTTGACCATCCAGTACATCTGCTCCCGGTGCTGCATGGAGCCGCTGCCGGGGGTCATCCAGGAGGCGATCTCCATGAAGAGCCCGGTGAGCACCGGGTACTCCAGGAACTGCATGTCGCCCGGGATCCGGTCGAAGTACGGGGTGAGGCCGTCGGCGAAGCCGCGGACCACGTAGAGGTGCGGGATGTCCGAGTAGCAGGCGTGGGTGTACTGGGAGCCGGCCCCGCGGAACCACGCCCAGTCGTAGCAGGGCAGCTTCTGCACCATGCCGAGTGCGAACATCCCCAGGGCCACGAGCACGACGACCCGCACCGGGGTCAGCCAGTGGCCGCCCAGCCGGGCGTAGCGGCCCAGCGGGCCGCCGATGAGCTCGCTCCCCGCGGCGGCCACCTCGTCCTGCTGAGTGGGCAGTACGGGGCTGTCCTCGTGCACCTTCGTCATGCGCACATCCTGCCGTACGGCGCCGCCCACGGGAGAGGGCCGCCGCACAAGGTGCGACGGCCCTCTCCCGTCCTGTTCCCGGGCGCCCGGTCAGCCGCCCGTGGAGCCCCCTATCGGGAAGCCTCCGTTGCCGCCGCCGTTCGTCATGCCGCCGGGCCGGCCGCTGCCCGACTTGCTGGCCGAGGGCGAGGGCGAGCGGGACGTACTGGGGCTCGGGTCCGGCTCGCAGATGGCCCACGGCTTGCAGGTCGGCTTGCCGCCGCTGCGCGAAGGGCTCGGGCTGGGGGACGGGGAGTTCGACGGGGACGGCGAAGGGGACGGCGAGGGCGAGGGGGACGGCGAGGGGGAGGGCGAGGGAGCGCCGGAGGCGTCCGCGACCACGCCGATCTCGTCGGGCTCCGGGAACTTCGACTCCGGGACGCCGTTCAGCGCCTCCTTCATGTACTTCGTCCAGATCTCGGCCGGGATGTCACCACCGTGGAGGGAGGGAATGCCCGCCACGCCCCGCATGGAGATCAGTTCCTTCTTCGCCGCGCTGGGGTCCGAGCGGAACAGCGCCACCGAGGTGGACAGCTCGGGGGTGTAGCCGACGAACCAGGCCGACATGTTCTTGTCGGTGGTACCGGTCTTGCCCGCGGCGGGCCGGCCGAGCTTCTTGGCCTTCGTGCCGGTGCCGTTCTCGACGACGTTGCGCAGGACCTTGGTGATGTTGTCCGCGACGGAGTTGTCCATGGCCCGCTGGGCCTTGGGTGCCTCGAAGCCGGGGACGTCCCTGCCGTTCTTCTGGACGCTGCGCACCGAGTACGGGTCGTGGTGGGTGCCGGAGGCGGCGAAGGTGGCGTACGAGTCGGCCATCCGGATGGCGCTGGGGGTCGAGGTGCCCAGCGCGAAGGAGGCGTTGTCGTTCGGGTCGAAGGACTCCTTCAGGATGCCGGTGGACTCGGCGACCTGCTTCACCTTGTCGTGGCCGACGTCGAACACGAGCTGGGCGAAGGGGACGTTGATGGACTTCTCCATCGCCTCGTTCAGGGTCACGTAGCCGTAGGCGGCCGGGTTCTCGTTCTTCTGCCGGAACGGCTTGCCGGAGCCGTCGCGCAGCGGCTGGCCCGCACGGTTGTTGATGACCGTGAGGTCGTTCGCCTGGTACTTGCTCTCGGCCGAGATCCCCTTGCCCTTGGAGTTCTGGGTGCCGTACTGCATGGCCGCCGCCAGTACGAACGGCTTCCAGGTCGAGCCGACCTGGACACCGGAGGTGTTGGCGTTGTTGTTGAAGTGCTTCTTGTCGATGCCGGGGCCGCCGTACAGGGCGACGAGGGCTCCGGTCTTCACGTCCACCGAGGCCGCGCCGAACTGCACGAAGGTGTCGGTGTCGGGCCGCTTCTTCTCGTCGATCAGTCCGTCGCGGGTGCCCTCGACGGCCTTGACCAGCGCGTCCACCTTGGTCTTGTCGAAGGTGGTGTGGATCTGGTAGCCGCCCTTGGCCAGGTCCTCGACCTTGATGCCGTTGGTCTTGAGCATGTACAGCTTGGCCGTCTCGACCAGGTAGCCGATCTGGCCGGACATGCCGGCGGCTTCGGGAGCGTCGATCAGGGCGGGGAACTCCTTGAACTGGTCCCGCTCGGCCTTCTGCATGCGGCCGACCTTGACCTCGCGGTCCAGCACCCAGGCCCAGCGCTCCTTGGCCCGCGCCGTGTTCGCTTCGGGCGTGGCCGCGGTACCGATGCCGCCGTCGGGGTTGTAGAGGTTCGGGCCCTTGAGCACGGCGGCGAGGAAGGCGCTCTCGGAGGGGGTCAGCTGGTCGCAGTCCTTGCCGAAGTAGGCACGGGCGGCGGCCTGGATCCCGTAGGCGTCACGGCCGTAGTAGGCGGTGTTCAGATAGCCGGCGAGGATCGTGTTCTTCTCCTCGCTCACACCCAGCTTTATCGAGATGAAGAGCTCGGTGACCTTCCGCTTGAGCGTCTGGTCGGAGTCGAGGTACGTGTTCTTCACGTACTGCTGGGTGATCGTCGAGCCGCCCTGGGTGGATCCGCCCTTGGCCATGTTCCACACGGCGCGGGCGATGCCCATCGGGTCGACGCCCTTGTCCGAGTCGAAGGACTCGTTCTCCGCCGCGATCACGGCATTCTGCATCGAGCGGGGGATCTTCCCGATGGGGACGATCTGGCGGTTCACCGATCCGCCGGTCGCGACCATCTGGGTGTCGTCGGCCCAGTAGAAGACGTTGTTCTGCGCATCGGCCGTCTTGTTCGCGTCGGGCTTGTTCACCATGGCGATGCCGATGCCGGCGCCCGCCGTGATGATCGCGAAGAAGCCCAGGGCAGTGCCGCAGACGAGCTTCCAGGAGGGGACGAACCGCTTCCAGCCGGTCTTCTCGCCGCGCGGGTAGTTGATGAACCGCTTGGGGCGGCCGGCGCCCGCGGCGCCCCTGCCCCGTCCTGCCGGGGCGCGGCCGGCGGATCTCCGGGCGTCCGACCGGCCGCCGTGACCCGGCTGCTGTCCGTACGGCCCGCTGGGGGACGCGGTGGGGACGTCACGCCCGGAACCGGCGCCCCTGGCGGGGCGCTGCTGGGCGGCCTTGCGGGCGGCTGCGCGGCCGCCGCCCTGGGGCTGTTGCGGTTTGCGGCGGTGCTCGCTCATCGAACGACTACTCCTCGGGCAGGCGAGTGGCCTGGAAGCGGCAGGTGAGTTCCGGTCCCCCCGGTGTCATGGCGCACAGACTACGCACGCGCAAAAGCCAATCAGTGCCGAAGTTCACCCCAAATCAGGCAACTTGCCTCAGGCAAATCAGTGATGTGACGCCGGTCACCGTGTCACCACTTGTAGCCGAGGGCTACCCGTTCTATCGTCTGGATGTATCGAGCCGATACATCAGCTCGACATAAAGACTCCGAGGCGGGGGAAAGGGCAGGCGGATGAGCAGGCGCTCAGGCATCCTCGAGTTCGCTGTTCTCGGCCTGCTCCGCGAATCCCCCATGCACGGTTACGAGCTGCGCAAGCGGCTCAACACCTCGCTGGGAGTGTTCAGGGCGTTCAGCTACGGGACGCTCTACCCCTGCCTCAAGACGCTCGTCACCAACGGCTGGTTGATCGAAGAGCCGGGCAATGCCCCGGAAGACGCTCTCGCCGCTTCACTCGCAGGGCGCCGCGCCAAGATCGTCTACCGGTTGACGGCAGCAGGCAAGGAGCACTTCGAGGAGCTCCTCTCCCACACGGGCCCCGATGCCTGGGAGGACGAGTCCTTCGCCGCACGCTTCGCCTTTTTCGGCCAGACCGAACGAGACGTGCGCATGCGGGTACTGGAGGGCCGTCGCAGCCGCCTTGAGGAGCGCCTGGAGAAGATGAGCGCCTCGCTGGCTCGCACACGCGAGCGGCTCGACGACTACACGCTCGAGCTGCAACGCCACGGCATGGAATCCGTGGAGCGCGAAGTGCGCTGGCTGAACGAGCTCATCGAGAGTGAGCGGGCGGGACGGGATCAGAGACGACCCGGTCCGTCCGACGAAACTGCAAAGTGAGGTCTGCATCTCGCAGGCCTCGTCCGAGAACAAACAGGGAGCAACCGGAATGGGTTCGGTTCGCGTAGCCATCGTCGGCGTAGGCAACTGCGCCGCCTCGCTGGTGCAGGGCGTCGAGTACTACAAGGACGCCGACCCGGCGGCCAAGGTCCCCGGTCTGATGCACGTCCAGTTCGGCGACTACCACGTGAGCGACATCGAGTTCGTCGCCGCGTTCGACGTCGACGCGAAGAAGGTCGGCCTCGACCTTTCGGACGCCATCGGCGCCAGCGAGAACAACACCATCAAGATCTGCGACGTCCCGAGTGCGGGCGTGACCGTTCAGCGCGGCCACACCCTGGACGGTCTGGGCAAGTACTACCGCGAGACGATCGAGGAGTCGGCCGAGACCCCGGTCGACATCGTCCAGACCCTTCTGGACCGTCAGGTCGACGTCCTGATCTGCTACCTGCCCGTCGGTTCCGAGGCTGCGGCGAAGTTCTACGCCCAGTGCGCCATCGACGCCAAGGTCGCCTTCGTCAACGCCCTCCCGGTCTTCATCGCCGGCACCAAGGAGTGGGCCGACAAGTTCACCGAGGCCGGTGTCCCGATCGTCGGCGACGACATCAAGTCGCAGGTCGGCGCCACCATCACGCACCGCGTGATGGCGAAGCTGTTCGAAGACCGCGGTGTCCGTCTTGAGCGCACCATGCAGCTCAACGTCGGCGGCAACATGGACTTCAAGAACATGCTGGAGCGCGACCGCCTCGAGTCGAAGAAGATCTCCAAGACTCAGGCCGTCACCTCGCAGATCCCCGACCGCGAGCTCGGCGAGAAGAACGTCCACATCGGCCCGTCCGACTACGTGGCGTGGCTCGACGACCGCAAGTGGGCCTACGTCCGCCTCGAAGGCCGCGCCTTCGGCGACGTTCCGCTGAACCTCGAGTACAAGCTCGAGGTGTGGGACTCCCCGAACTCCGCCGGTGTCATCATCGACGCGCTGCGCGCCGCGAAGATCGCCAAGGACCGCGGCATCGGTGGCCCGATCCTGTCGGCCTCGAGCTACTTCATGAAGTCCCCGCCGGTGCAGTACTTCGACGACGAGGCCTACGCGAACGTCGAGAAGTTCATCAAGGGCGAGGTCGAGCGCTAGTCGGACCCCGGCGTCCGCAAGGACACCTGGACTTCGGCAGTTCTTCCGCGGAGGGTCCCCGGGCAATGTGCCCGGGGACCCTCCGCGTATGTGACCCTTTCCCTCATGGCTGTCGTACGTGATCTGCGCGTACTCCTGCGTCTGCGGGACTTCCGCAACCTGCTCGCCGTACGGCTGCTCTCCCAGGCCGCCGACGGGGTCTACCAGGTCGCACTGGCCGCCTATGTCGTCTTCTCCCCCGAGAAGCAGGCCTCGCCCGCGGCCATCGCCTCGGCCATGGCGGTGCTCCTGCTGCCCTATTCGGTGATCGGCCCCTTCGCGGGAGTCCTGCTGGACCGCTGGCGCCGCCGCCAGGTCTTCCTCTACGGCAACCTGCTGCGGGCCTTCCTCGCCTGCGTCACCGGGATGCTGATCGTCGCGCACGTTCCCGACTGGCTCTTCTACGCCTCGGCCCTGTCCGTGACCGCGGTCAACCGCTTCGTCCTGGCCGGGCTCGCCGCCGCCCTGCCGCGGGTCGTCGCACCCGCCCAGCTGGTCACCGCGAACGCCCTCTCACCCACCGCGGGAACGCTCGCCGCCGTCGCCGGCGGGGGCCTGGCCTTCCTCGTCCGCGTCCTGGCCGACGACTCCGACGCCCTGGTCGTCCTCCTGGGAGCCGGCCTCTACCTGTGCGCGGCCCTGGCCTCCCTGCGCCTGGCCCTGGAGCTCCTGGGGCCCGACCACCCTCCCGGGCGGATCAACCCGACGGTCCGCGAGGGGGTCGCCCTCACCGTGCGGGGCCTGGCCGAGGGCCTGCGCCACCTGGCCTCCCGGCGGGAGGCGGCCCGGGCGCTCACCGCCATGACCGTCATGCGGTTCTGCTACGGGGCCCTGTTCGTCACGCTGCTCATGCTCTGCCGCTACGCCTGGTCGGACAACGAGGCCGACGGACTGGCCCTGCTGGGCATCACGGTCGGCGTCTCGGGGGCCGGGTTCTTCGCCGCGGCCCTCGTCACCCCCTGGCTGGTGGGCCGGCTCGGCGCCCTCGGCTCCATCACCCTGTGCGCCGCGGGCGCCGCGGTGCTGGTGCCGGCGCTCGGCCTGTTCTTCGCACCGGGACCGATGCTGGTGGCCGCCTTCGTGCTGGGCCTGGCCACCCAGGGAGCCAAGATCTCCACCGACACCCTCGTGCAGTCCCAGGTGGACGACGCCTTCCGCGGCCGCGTCTTCTCCCTCTACGACGTGCTCTTCAACGCCGCCTTCGTCGGCGCCGCCGGGGTGGCCGCCCTCGTGCTGCCCCTCGACGGGCACTCCGTCTCCCTGATCCTCGGGGTGGCGATGCTCTACGCCGTGACCGCGGTGCTCCTCATGCGTCAGGGCGATGTTTCACGTGAAACATCGCCCTGACCGCAGTACCACCGGCGCCCCGCCCTCGATGTTTCACGTGAAACATCGAGGGGCTCGGGCCCTCAGGCCTGAGCGGCCCACCACTCCTTGAGGGCGGCCACCGCGGCGTCGTGCTCCATGGGACCGTTCTCCAGCCGCAGCTCCAGCAGGAACGCGTACGCCTTGCCGATCACCGGGCCGGGGCCCACGTCGAGGACCCGCATGATCTCGTTGCCGTCGAGGTCGGGCCGGATCGCGTCCAGCTCCTCCCTCTCCTGCAGCTGGGCGATGCGCTCCTCCAGACCGTCGTAGGTGCGGGAGAGCGCGTTCGCCTTGCGCTTGTTGCGCGTCGTGCAGTCGGACCGGGTCAGCTTGTGCAGGCGGTCCAGCAGGGGCCCTGCGTCGCGGACGTAGCGCCGCACGGCCGAGTCGGTCCACTCCCCGTCCCCGTAGCCGTGGAAGCGCAGGTGCAGCTCCACCAGCCGGGACACGTCCTTGACCATGTCGTTGGAGTACTTGAGCGCGGTCATGCGCTTCTTGGTCATCTTCGCGCCCACCATCTCGTGGTGGTGGAAGGAGACCCGTCCGTCGCTCTCGAACTTGCGGGTCCGGGGCTTGCCGATGTCGTGCAGCAGGGCCGCGAGCCGCAGCACCAGGTCCGGGCCGTCCTCCTCCAGCGCGATGGCCTGTTCCAGCACGATCAGGGAGTGGTCGTAGACGTCCTTGTGCCGGTGGTGCTCGTCGCTCTCCAGCCGCAGCGCCGGCAGCTCGGGCAGCACGTGCGCGGCCAGCCCCGTGTCCACGAGGAGGCCCAGGCCCTTGCGCGGGTGCGCGGACAGCATCAGCTTGTTCAGCTCGCCCTGGATCCGCTCGGCCGAGACGATCTCGATGCGGCCGGACATCTCCGTCATCGCCGCCACCACGTCCGGGGCGACCTCGAAGTCGAGCTGCGCGGCGAACCGCGCCGCCCGCAGCATCCGCAGCGGGTCGTCGGAGAAGGAGTCCTCGGCGGTGCCCGGGGTGCGCAGCACGCCCGCCCGGAGGTCCTCCAGACCGCCGTGCGGGTCCACGAACTCCTTCTCGGGCAGCGCGACGGCCATCGCGTTCACCGTGAAGTCCCGGCGGACGAGGTCTTCCTCGATGGAGTCGCCGTAGGAGACCTCGGGCTTGCGCGAGGTCCGGTCGTAGGACTCCGAGCGGTACGTGGTCACCTCGATCTGGAAGCTTCTGTCGGCGTCCCCGACGCGGGCCTCCTTCTGCGCCCCGACCGTGCCGAAGGCGATGCCGACGTCCCAGACCGAGTCGGCCCACGGCCTGACGATCTTGAGAACCTCCTCGGGCCGGGCATCGGTGGTGAAGTCGAGATCGTTGCCGAGGCGCCCGAGCAGCGCGTCGCGGACGGACCCGCCGACCAGGGCGAGGCGGAAACCCGCCTCCTGGAAACGGCGGCCGAGCTCGTCGGCGACAGGGGCGATCCGCAGCAGTTCGCTCACCGCGCGGGCCTGCCCGTGATTCAGGACACTGGGGTTGTCTTCGTTGGCGTTCGGCACAACAGAAAAGGGTACGTGCCCGGCCCGCCGCGAGCTCCCGTGTTTTGCGGCCACCCCGGCCCACGGCCGCTCCGGGGCGGGCCCGATCATGTGGAGCAAGGCGCGGCACTCGCGCACAGCGGGCCTCGTTACCATGCGTGGACGCACAAACGACGACCACTGACACTCCGAGGGACGGGCGAGCGCGTTGGCCGAGGCGGCAGACATCCAGGGGGCGCCCCCCGCTCCTGCCCGGCGACGCTGGCTGCGCCGCGCAGTCGTCCTGCTCGCCGGGACACCGGTACTCGCCGGCCTGGTCTACTCGCACGCTCCCGAAGCCCAGGCCGCCGACACGGCGGCCACCGCGGTCGACATCCAGCTCGAAGGCCTGACGCCGAGCGCTCCGGTCAAGGGCGACACCCTCACCATCTCGGGCACCGTGGTCAACAAGGGCTCCGAGAAGATCACCGACGCACACGTGGGTCTGCGGGTCGGGCCGGCGCTGGGGGACCGCAGCTCCATCGACGAGGCCGCCGAGCGCGGCGGATTCCGGGCGGGCACCGACCCGGCGGAGGTCGGCCCCGAGTTCGCCGTGAAGATCGATTCGCTGCCCTCGAAGGTCAGCCAGACCTTCACCCTCAAGGTTCCGGTGAACAAGCTGGACCTGGACGAGGACGGCGTCTACCAGCTCGGCGTCTCCGTGTCCGGGGAGACCGAGAGCCGCCCGTACGAACAGGTCCTCGGCATCAAGCGGACCTTCATGCCCTGGCAGCCGGAACCGGCCGCCAAGCGCTCCCAGCTCGCGTACGTGTGGCCGCTGATCTCCAGCACGCACCTGACCTCGGAGACCGGCTCCGACGAGCTGCAGACCCCGGTCTTCCTCGACGACAGCCTCGCCGAGGAGCTGAGGACCGGCGGCAGCCTGGAACAGATGGTCACCCTCGGCAAGGACCTTCCCATCACCTGGGTCATCGATCCCGACCTGCTCTACACCGTCGACGCCATGACCAAGGGCTACCGGGTCCGCACGCCCGATGGCCGCACCGTTCCGGGCAAGAACAAGGCGATCGCCGAACAGTGGCTGAGCTCACTGGAGGCCGCCGTCCAGGGCAAGAAGGTCATCGCACTGCCCTTCGCCGACCCGGACATCGCCTCGCTCGCCCACCGCGGCAAGGACGTCTCCGGCACCCTGGGACAGCTCCAGCCGGCCACGGACAAGGCGAAGCAGGCCGTCGAAACCATCCTGCACGTCCCCGCCAGCACCGACTTCTCCTGGCCCGTGAACGGCGCGATCGACCCGTCGATCGTCAACGTCGCGACCTCGGCCGGTGCCCACAACGTCCTCACCCGCAGCGACAGCCTGCAGGAGACCGGCGCCCTCGGCTACACCCCGTCGGCCGCGCGGCCCATCGGCGCGGGCACCACGGCCGTCGTCGCCGACGCCGATCTCTCCACCGCCTTCCAGGGCGACATGCTCCGCGCCGGGAACTCCACGCTCGCCGTGCAGCAGTTCCTCGCCCAGACCCTCGCCCTGAACCTGCAGAAGACCGGCAACCAGCGCAGCTTCGTCGTCGCTCCGCAGCGGACCCCCAGCGCCAGCCAGGCCCAGACGATGGCCGCCGCCATCCGCGGCCTGCAGTCGGGCCGCTGGAGCCAGGGCGTGGACCTGGAGGCGGCCGCCGCCGCGACGCCCGACCCGCGCGCCGCCACCCAGGTCCCGGGAGCCGGCCAGTACCCCGAGGCGCTGAGCAAGCAGGAACTGCCGGTCTCCGCCTTCGAGAAGATCCGCACCACCGAGAACACCCTCGACCACTTCAAGGTGATCCTGACCGCGCCCGACCGCGTGGAGATCCCCTTCGGCAACACCACCAACCGGGAGATGTCCTCCTCTTGGCGCGGCCGCCCCGACGAGGCACGGGCCTACCGGGACCAGGTGCAGCAGTACCTGATCCGGCTCACCGAGAAGGTCAAGATCATCCCGAAGTCCGACGCGACGCTCTCCGGACACAGCGCGACCATCCCGGTCACCGTCCAGAACAGCCTCGTCCAGGACACCCAGAACCTGGTCTTGCGGCTCCAGTCCGCCAACCCGACCCGCCTGATGTTCGGCGACAGCGGCGAGGCCCAGCAGGAGGTCTCCATCCAGCGCGGGCACAGCCAGACCGTGAAGTTCCCCGCCAACGCCACCGCGAGCGGCCCGGTCTCGGTGACGGCGCAGCTCTTCACCACCGACGGCGTGCCCTACGGCAAGGCCCGCAAGTTCACCGTCGAAGCCACCGAGGTGACCCCGACCGTCATGCTCGTCATCGCCGGCGGCGTCCTGCTCCTCGTGCTGGCCGGCATCAAGATGTACGCCAGCCGCAAGCGCGTCGCGGCCCGCGCCGCCGCCGAGGAGAGCACGCAGCAGAGTGACGAGTCCCCGGACACCGGACCGCAAAGCGCGGACCCGTCCGGCACGGGTGAGACAGTGGACCGTTGAGCGATGCCGTGGCCGGTCGGCCTGGGGACGATGAGGTGGGGTTTCGATGAACGCGCCGTACGAAGGTGACCGCGCGCAGGGCACTGGCGGGCCCGCGCCCTCCCAGGGCACCGCCCCCGGTGCCCCGGTGCCGGGACAGGTGCCCGCGCCCGCGCCAGCGCCGGATCACGACCCCTATGTCCAGGACGCCTACGCCTACGACCCGTACCGGGCGCAGGACCTCTCCGCCCAGGACCCGGTGGCGGAGGTCCTCTACGACCGGGCCTCGCACCCGCCGCCCCCGCCCGGGACGTTCCAGGAGCCCGGTCCGCTCTACGCGGCGCCGCCGGCCCCCCCTTACGCCCCGGACCCGCGGGTATGGGCACAGACCCCGCCGCCCGAACCGGACGGCCCCTCCCGGCACCTTCCCTACGGCGACCACGCCACGACCACCCAGTTCGTCGGCGTGGACTCCCTCGTGACCAAGGCCGCCGACCAGGACCCCCGCCCCGACGCCTTCGCGCACCTCTACCGGGACCAGGACGCGGCGCCCCGCACCTCCGCCGAGGACGCGCCCGTGGCCGCCCCGGCCCCGAGCAAGCCCGCCGGACGCGCCTCCAGCCTGCTCAAGTCCAGCGCCCTGATGGCCGCCGGCACGATCGTCTCCCGCATCACCGGCTTCATGCGGACCCTGGTGATCGCCGGGGCGATCGGCGTCGCCACCCTCAACGACAGCTACCAGGTCGCCAACACCCTGCCGACGATGATCTACGTCCTGGTCGGCGGCGGCGCCCTCAACGCCGTCTTCATCCCGCAGCTGGTGCGCGCGATGAAGAACGACGAAGACGGGGGAGAGGCGTACGCCAACCGGCTGCTGACCCTCGTCATGGTCCTGCTCGGCGCCGTCACCCTGGTCTGCGTGCTCGCGGCCCCGCTGTTCATCGGCATGATGTCGCAGAAGATCGCCGACGACCCGCAGCGCCTGGACGTCGCCGTCGCCTTCGCCCACTACTGCCTGCCCACCATGTTCTTCATGGGCGTGCACGTGGTCCTCGGTCAGATCCTCAACGCCCGCGGCCGCTTCGGCGCCATGATGTGGACCCCGGTCCTCAACAACATCGTCGTCATCGCCACCTTCGGCGCCTTCATCTGGGCCTTCGGCGGCTTCACCACCACGGGCGTCACCGAAGCCGGCATCACCCCCGAAGGAGTCCGGCTCCTGGGCCTGGGCACCCTGCTCGGCCTCGTCGTCCAGTCCCTGGCGATGGTCCCGTACCTGCGCGAAGCCGGCTTCAGGCCGCGCCTGCGGTTCGACTGGAAGGGCCACGGCCTCGGAAAGGCCGCCGGCCTGGCCAAGTGGACGTTCTTCTTCGTCCTCGCCAACCAGCTCGGCCTCATCGTCGTCACCCAACTCGCCACCTGGGCGGGCGAGGTGGCCGACAAGCAGGGCCACGGCGGTACCGGCATCACCGGCTACAACTACGCCCTGCTGCTCTGGCAGATGCCCCAGGCCATCATCACCGTCTCCGTCATGACCGCCGTCCTGCCGCGCATCTCCCGGTCCGCCCACGACGGCGACGCCGCCGCCGTCCGCGACGACATCTCCTACGGACTGCGCACCTCGGCCGTCGCGATCGTGCCCTGCGCCTTCGCGTTCCTCGCCCTCGGCGTCCCCATGGCCGGCCTGCTGTACGCCGGTTCCGGCACCGAGAGTGCCCAGAACATCGGCTTCATCCTGATGGCCTTCGGCCTCGGACTGATCCCCTACTCCGTCCAGTACGTGGTCCTGCGCGGCTTCTACGCCTACGAGGACACCCGGACGCCCTTCTACAACACGGTCATCGTGGCCGCCGTCAACGCGGGCATGTCCGCCGTCGCCTTCCTCGTGCTCCCCGCCCGCTGGGCCGTCGTCGGCATGGCCGCCGCCTACGGCCTCGGCTACGCGGTGGGCGTCGGTGTCGCCTGGCGCCGACTGCGCACCCGCCTCGGCGGCGACCTCGACGGTGCGCACGTGATGCGCACCTACACCCGGCTCATCGGCGCCTGCGTCCCCGCCGCCGCCGTGGCCGGCGCCGTCGCCTTCGCCGTCCTGCACTTCATCGGCAGCGGAGCCCTCGGTTCCGTCACCGCCCTGGTGGCCGGCGGCATCTCCCTGGCGGCGGTGTTCCTCGTCGCCGCCAAGCGGATGCGGATCGAAGAACTCAACGCCATGGTCGGGATGGTCCGCGGGCGCCTGGGGCGCTGATGCGTACAACCATCCTGCCCCCTGGCGTGTCGTGCAGATCGGTGGACTGTGGGCACAATTGGCATGGCTTCGCAGACTGGCCGACAGCGCGCAACGGATGGGGAGGCGGGGACGACGGTGGCGGAACGTAGCACGGCTGCCGTCGACGTGGCCGACAACAGCGGCGACGAGCCGCTGGCCGCGGAGACGGCCCAGGCCACGGCCGACGGGGTGGACACCCAGGACGGACGAGCCGCGGACGGAACCATGCCCGAGAAGGACGGCGAACGCAGGAACCCGGCACCCGCTGCCGCACCCGAACTGCACAGCGGCCACAAGCTGGCCAGACGCTACCGGCTCGAAGAATGCGTCACCCGTCTGGACGGATTCAGCAGCTGGCGCGCCATGGACGAGAAGCTGCGCCGCGCCGTGGGCGTCCACCTGCTCCCCGCCGACCACGCACGGGCCCGCGCCGTCCTCGCCGCCGCCCGCTCCTCCGCCCTCCTCGGTGACCCCCGGTTCGTCCAGGTCCTCGACGCCGTGGAGGAGAACGACCTCGTCTACGTCGTCCACGAGTGGCTCCCCGACGCCACGGAGCTCACCGCGGTCCTCGCCGCCGGCCCCATGGAGCCGCACGAGGCCTACCAGCTCGTCAGCCAGGTCTCCCAGGCCATGGCCGCCGCACACCGCGAGGGCCTGGCACACCTGCGGCTGACCCCCAGCGCGATACTGCGCACCTCCACAGGCCAGTACCGCATCCGCGGCCTCGCCGTGAACGCCGCCCTGCGCGGCATCACCAGCGAAACCCCGCAGCGCTCCGACACCGAGGCCATCGGCGCCCTCCTGTACGCCTCGCTGACCCAGCGCTGGCCCTACGAGAACGACGCCTACGGCCTCACCGGCCTCCCCAAGGGCGTCGGCCTGATCGCCCCCGACCAGGTCCGCGCAGGCGTGCACCGCGGTCTGGGCGAGCTGGCCATGCGCGCCCTCGCCAACGACGGGGCCACCGCCTCACGGCAGGAACCCGCCTGCACCACCCCGGAAGAGCTCTCCAAGGCCGTGGCCGCGATGCCCCGCATCCGGCCGCCGGAGCCCACCTTCACCGCCCCTCCGGAGTACCAGCACACCACGTACCAGCAGGGCAGCTACGGCAGGCCCCAGGCCCCCGGCATGCCCACCACCCAGGTCAGCGCCGTGCCCCCGCCGCCGCCCCTGCAGAGCCGCACCGGGCGCGTCCTCAAGTGGGGCGTGGCCGCCCTGCTGATCGCCGCCCTCGGCCTGGGCAGCTGGCAGCTCGCCGACACCCTGCTCAACCGGAGCAACCAGGGCAGCACCAGCGGCAGCCAGACCAGCCGCGAGAAGGCAGAAGACACCCAGGAGAAGCCGGCACCCGGTCCTCTGGCCATCGCCAACGCCCGCGAGTACTCCGTGGACGACCGGGACCAGGACCCCGGAGGCGTCAAGAACACCTACGACGGGGACTCCTCCACGTACTGGCGCACCAAGTCCTACCGCGACGGCCCCGACCTCAAGACGGACTACAAGGCCGGCGTCGGCATCGTCTACGACCTCGGCGCCGAACACGAGGTCAGCAGCGCCTCGATAGCGCTCCGGTTCGCGGGCGACCACACCACCACCACGCTCTACGCAGTCGATTCCCTGGACCCGTCCGGCAAGATCTCCGCCATGCCGAAGATCGCCACGGCCAAGACCACGAACAGCAGCTTCAACCTGACCGCGGAGAAGCCGGTCACCACCCGGTACGTCCTCCTCTGGATCACCGCGATGCCGTGGGCACCCACCGACACCTACAGCGGCGAGGGGTACAAGCAAGCCATCACGGACGTGAAGTTCACGGGCTGACCGACAGCAGGGGGAGGGGGCCCGCATTGGACGAAGCCACACCCGGCGGCCGCAGTGACCAGGAGCTCCTGGCGCTGCACGCCGCCGGAGACCCGGACGCCTTCGGCGAGCTCGTACGCCGGCACCGCGACCGGCTGTGGGCCGTGGCCCTGCGCACCCTCGGCGACCGGGAGGAAGCCGCCGACGCCGTGCAGGACGCCCTCGTCTCCGCCTACCGGGCCGCGCACACCTTCCGCGGTGAATCCGCCGTCACGACCTGGCTGCACCGCATCACCGTGAACGCCTGCCTGGACCGGGCCCGCAAGGCCGCCTCCCGCAGGACCTCCCCCCTCGACGACACGGACCGCCTGGAGCGCCTCCTGGAGCCCCACGAGTCCGCCGAGGCCCCCGCGGAGCGCCAGGACCTCCACCGGCAGCTCCTGGCCGCCCTGAGCACCCTCCCCTCCGAGCAGCGGGCCGCTCTGGTCCTCGTCGACATGCAGGGCTACCCCGTCGCCGAGGCCGCCCGCATCCTCGACGTCCCCACCGGCACCGTGAAGAGCCGCTGCGCCCGCGGCCGGGCCAAACTCGCCCCGCTCCTCACTCATCTGCGCACACAGACCGGGGATAACCCCGATACCGAGCGGGGAAGGAACCGGACACCGGGGACAACCGTCCCACCGGCGGCAGACCGCGGGGACCCGGCCCCGGATCCCAACGCAGTGAAGGGCGGAGGTGGACGAGCGTGAGCCCCACAACCGGCACGGCCGGCGCGACCGGCACGATCGGGCACCCCGACGTCTCGGAGATCTCCGAGCTGACGGAAGGCCTCCTCTCCCCGTCCCGCACCGCGGAGGTCCGCAGCCATCTCCTCGGCTGCCTCCTGTGCGCGGACGTCCGCGCCTCGCTGGAGGAAATCCGGGCCCTGCTCGGCACCCTGCCGGGCCCCGCCCGGATGCCCGCCGACATCTCCGGCCGGATCGACGCGGCCCTCGCCGCCGAAGCCCTCCTCGACGCCACCGCCCCGCACGGCGAGCCCGGAGCCGAGCCGCCCGCCCCGGCGGCCGACGGGGCCCCGGGTCCCGGTGTTTCACGTGAAACACGCCCCGCCCCGCTCGGTGAGACAGGCGCCCCCCGGCCCTCCGGTCACCCGACCGGCGCAACCGGCCCCGGACGGCGTCGCGCACGCCGCCGGATCGCCCTCGCGGGCGGACTGCTCGCGGCGTGCGCCGCAGGCGTCCTCGTGTTCGGCCTGGCCTCCCGAGACCACCCCGCGCAGGACATGTCCGCGCGCAGCGACGCGTCCGCCGCACGATCCGGGTCCGGCACGCCCGAGTACACCGCTCAGGGACTCCCCGGCACGGTGCGCGAGCTCCTCGCGTCCACCGCCCCCGGAGACAAGGCGGCGGGGGAGCGGAACAACACCTTCGGCATGGAGAACAGCCCCCCGGCCGCACCGAGCACCGCACCGAGCGGCGCACCCACCGACGGCCTGGCACCCGGGGCACCCGCCTGCGTACGGCAAGCCACCGGCCGCACCGAGACCCCGCTGGGCTCCGAGTCCGGCACCTACGAGGGCAAGGACGTCTTCCTCCTCGTCCTGCCCCACGCCGGCGACCCCACCTCCGTGGACGCCTATCTCATCGGCTCCGCCTGCGTCACCGACCCCTCGGCCGCTCCCGGAAAGCCGCTGCTCACCAGGACCTATCCGCGGAGCTGAGAGACCGCAAAGCCCGGGGGGACAACTCGGGAATGCGGGCGCCGTAGGATCCGTTGGGTGGGGTGAGAGTCCACACCGGCCCCCCGGTAGGCAGCAGGCAGTCCGCAGAGACGAGGAATCAACCCGTGAGCGACGTACGAAACGTGATCATCATCGGCTCCGGGCCGGCCGGTTACACCGCCGCCCTGTACACCGCACGCGCTTCGCTCAAGCCCCTGGTCTTCGAAGGCGCCGTCACCGCCGGCGGCGCGCTGATGAACACCACCGAGGTGGAGAACTTCCCCGGTTTCCAGGACGGGATCATGGGGCCGGACCTCATGGACAACATGCGCGGCCAGGCCGAGCGCTTCGGCGCCGAGCTGGTTCCGGACGACGTCGTGGCCGTGGACCTCACCGGCGAGATCAAGACCGTCACCGACACCGCCGGCACCGTGCACCGCGCCAAGGCCGTGATCGTGACCACCGGTTCGCAGCACCGCAAGCTCGGCCTTCCCAACGAGGACGCCCTCTCGGGCCGCGGCGTCTCCTGGTGCGCGACCTGCGACGGGTTCTTCTTCAAGGAGCACGACATCGCCGTGATCGGCGGCGGTGACACCGCGATCGAGGAAGCGACCTTCCTCTCCCGGTTCGCCAAGTCCGTCACGATCGTCCACCGCCGCGACTCCCTGCGCGCCTCCAAGGCCATGCAGGACCGCGCCTTCGCCGACCCGAAGATCAAGTTCGCCTGGGACAGCGAGGTCGCCGAGATCCACGGCGAGCAGAAGCTCACCGGCCTCACCCTGCGCAACACCAAGACCGGTGAGACCTCCGAGCTGCCCGTGACCGGCCTCTTCATCGCCGTCGGCCACGACCCGCGCACCGAACTGTTCAAGGACCAGCTCGACCTCGACGACGAGGGCTACCTCAAGGTCGACGCCCCCTCCACCCGCACCAGCGTCACCGGTGTGTTCGGCGCGGGCGACGTGGTCGACCACACCTACCGTCAGGCCATCACCGCTGCGGGCACGGGTTGCTCCGCGGCCCTCGACGCCGAGCGCTTCCTCGCCGTCCTCGCGGACGCCGAGAAGGCACACGCCGCGGTCTGACACCCTCAAGCAGCACCACACCCCACTCCCCGCAGGAAAAGAAGGAGGCCGCTGTGGCCGGCACCCTCAAGACCGTCACCGACGCAAGCTTCGATGACGACGTCCTCAAGAGCGACAAGCCCGTCCTGGTGGACTTCTGGGCCGCCTGGTGCGGTCCGTGCCGCCAGATCGCCCCGTCCCTCGAGGCCATCGCCGCCGAGTACGGCGACGAGATCGAGATCGTCAAGCTCAACATCGACGAGAACCCGGAGACGGCGGCCAAGTACGGCGTCATGTCCATCCCGACCCTGAACGTCTACAAGGGCGGCGAGGTCGTCAAGACCATCGTCGGCGCCAAGCCGAAGGCCGCCATCCTGCGCGACCTCGACGACTACGTCACGATCAAGGCCTGACGCACCCGCGTCCGGACCGGACGCGACCGCGTGACACGGGGCCGCCCCCTGCCAGGGGCGGCCCCGTTCGCGTTCCCCGGCGGTACGGGAACAGGCCGCACCGCCCTACAGCGGACGCAGCGCCGGTTCCTTCCGGGCCCCACCCAGCAGCCGGTCCAGGGCCAGCTCCACGTCTTCCTTCCACGACAGCGTCGACCTCAGCTCCAACCGCAGCCGGGGACGCGTCGGATGCGGGCGCACCGTCTTGAAGCCCACGGCCAGCAGATGGTCCGCGGGCAGCAGACAGGCAGGCCCCTCCCAGCGGGCGTCCCCGAACGCCTCGATCGCCCGGAACCCCCTGCGCAACAGGTCCTTCGCCACCGTCTGGACCATCACCCGCCCCAGCCCCTGGCCCTGATACCCCGGCATGATCCACGAGGTGATGAGCTGCACGGCGTCCGGGGACACCGGGCTGGTCGGGAACGCGGTCGCACGCGGCACGTAGGCCGGCGGCGCGTACAGAACGAAGCCCACGGGGACCTCGTCCACGTAGACCACCCGGCCGCACGAGCCCCATTCCAGGAGGACGGCGGAGATCCACGCCTCCTTCTCCTCGGCGGGGTTCCCCGCCTTCACGGCCGCCTCGCCGCTGACGGGGTCAAGCTCCCAGAAGACACAGGACCGGCAACGCCGGGGCAGGTCTTGAAGGTTGTCCAGCGTGAGCGGTACCAGCCGACGACCCATGACCGCATCGTATCCAGAGCTCGAATCACCCGAAACCGCAACAAGGCAAAGGGGCGGACCGCACCGGCTTCCGCCGGCACGACCCGCCCCCAGGCTGTGGGTTACTCCCCGCCCGCGCCCTGGTCCAGCACCCGGCCCTCGCCCGGCGCCAGGGTCCCCAGAATCCGCTCCAGGTCCTCCATCGACGCGAACTCCACGGTGATCTTGCCCTTCTTCTGGCCCAGGTCCACCTTCACCCGCGTCTCGAACCGGTCCGACAGCCGCGTCGCCAGCTCGTTCAGCGCGGGCGCCACCCGGGCACCCGCACGCGGGCCCTTCGGCTTCACCGCACTCGGCGACTCCGCGCCCATCAGCGCCACGATCTCCTCGATCGCACGCACCGACAGCCCCTCGGCCACGATCCGGTGCGCCAGCCGGTCCTGCTCCTCGGAGTTGTCCACCGCCAGCAGGGCCCTCGCATGCCCCGCCGACAGCACACCCGCCGCCACCCGCCGCTGCACGGGCGGGGAGAGCTTCAGCAGACGCAGCGTGTTCGAGACCTGCGGACGCGAACGCCCGATCCGGTCCGCCAGCTGGTCGTGCGTGCACTTGAAGTCCTGGAGCAGCTGGTCGTACGCGGCCGCCTCCTCCAAGGGGTTCAGCTGCGCCCGGTGCAGGTTCTCCAGGAGGGCGTCCAGCAGCAGCTTCTCGTCGTCCGTGGCCCGGATGATCGCCGGAATCCGGTTCAGACCGGCCTCCCGGCACGCCCGCCAGCGACGCTCGCCCATGATCAGCTCATAGCGGCCCGGTCCGGACTGGCGCACCACCACCGGCTGGAGCAGACCCACCTCCTGAATGGAGGTCACCAGCTCGGCCAGCGCGTCCTCGTCGAACACCTCGCGCGGCTGCCGCGGGTTCGGCGTGATGGAGTCCATCGGGAGCTCCGCGAACGTGGCCCCCGCCACCTCACCCGACTCCGGAGCCGCGACCGGCTCCGGCTCGCTCACGGAGGCGGCAGCCGCCGATGTTTCACGTGAAACATCGGCCTGCGCCAGCGAAGCCAGCTTCGCCGCCGCGATGCCCCGCTCCGAGTTCAGCACCGGCAGCGCCGACGGAGACGTCGACCCACTGCCGATCACCGGCGGCACCTTCTCCTGGGGAGCCGCGGGAATCAGCGCGCCGAGCCCCCGCCCCAGCCCCCTACGTCGCTCACTCACTGGATCCCCTCCGCCATGCTCTGCGTGTGGTTCATGCCCGCACCCTGATGGGGGTGCTGGGGGTCGTACTGGAATCCGGCCCCGCGCAGCGCGATCTCCCGCGCCGCCTCCAGATAGGAGAGGGAACCGCTGGAACCCGGGTCGTAGGTCAGCACCGTCTGCCCGTAGCTCGGAGCCTCGGAGATGCGGACCGACCGCGGGATGCTCGTGCGCAGCACCTCCTTGCCGAAGTGGGTGCGCACCTCCTCCGCCACCTGCGAGGCCAGCCGGGTCCTGCCGTCGTACATCGTCAGCAGGATGGTGGACACGTGCAGCGTCGGGTTCAGGTGGGCCCGCACCAGGTCCACGTTGCGCAGCAGCTGACCGAGCCCCTCCAGCGCGTAGTACTCGCACTGGATCGGGATCAGCACCTCGGCGCCCGCGACCAGGGCGTTCACCGTCAGCAGGCCCAGCGAGGGCGGGCAGTCGATCAGGATGTAGTCGAGCGGCTGCTCGTACGCCTGGATGGCCCGCTGGAGACGGCTCTCCCGTGCCACGAGGGACACGAGCTCGATCTCCGCACCCGCCAGGTCGATGGTGGCCGGCGCACAGAAGAGGCCCTCCACATCGGCGACCGGCTGGACGACCTCCATCAGCGGGCGGCTGTCCACCAGCACGTCGTAGATGGACGGCACGTCCGCGTGGTGGTCGATGCCCAGCGCCGTCGAGGCATTGCCCTGCGGGTCGAGGTCGACCACCAGGACCCGTGCACCGTGCAGGGCCAGGGAGGCGGCCAGGTTCACGGTCGACGTGGTCTTGCCCACGCCGCCCTTCTGGTTGGCCACCACCATGATCCGCGTCTTCGGGGGTCTGGGCAGGCCCTCACCCGCACGGCCCAGTGCCTCGACCGCGATCTGGGCGGCCCGGCCGATGGGCGTGTCCTCGTTGTCCACGAGGGGCGGGGCCGATGTTTCACGTGAAACATCGGCGCCCGGGGATTCAGAGCGGGGACCGGGGACCGGATCGGCCATCGGCCCCGCAAGGTTGGCGTCTGACCGCACGGTGTCACTCTCCTCGGCATCAGGCTCGCGATGAACAGAGCCTGCCATGTCACCGGGGTCGCGAACCAGCGGGGCCCGTACTCCTGTGGATGAATCCACCGATGTGGACAACTCCGTCCCCCCTTCGCCCTTGCGGAGACGGGGGGACGTGGCCGCACGACCGCGGCTGATGATTCCGTGCAGCAGAGAGCGACGTTTCACGTGAAACACGATGCCCGGACGGAGTCATCCGGCCGCTACGACACTCCGAAATCCATACCTATAGGGCTCAACACCCCTGCGGTAAGCCTGCGAACGCTGCCCGCGCGGGCTCAGCGCCGCCGGCGCGTGCGGCTCGTACGGGCGGCCTTGGCCCGCTTCGCCGCGAACCGCACCCCACCGGGGCTCTCCCCGACCTCGACCCGGACCACGGTGGAGAGCGGGTCCACGATCCCCTCGCCCACGTGCAGCACCGAGGTCTTCACCACACCGAGCTTGGTCAGTGCGGCCTTCGCCGCCACCAGCTCCTCGTCGGCGGTGTCGCCCTTCAGCGCCAGCATCTCGCCGTACGGACGCAGCAGGGGCACGCCCCATCCCGCGAGCCGGTCGAGCGGGGCCACCGCCCGCGCCGTCACCACATGCACCGGCTGGAGCTTGCCGAGGACTTCCTCGGCCCGCCCGCGCACCACCGTCACGTGGTCGAGCCCCAGCAGCTCCACGACCTCCTGGAGGAAGTTCGTGCGGCGCAGCAGCGGCTCCAGCAGGGTGATCTTCAGGTCCCGGCGGACCAGCGCCAGCGGAATGCCGGGGAGGCCGGCACCCGAACCCACGTCGCACACGGTGACGCCTTCGGGCACCACCTCCGAGAGCACGGCGCAGTTCAGCAGGTGCCTCTCCCAGAGCCGCGGCACCTCGCGCGGCCCGATCAGGCCCCGCTTGACACCCGCGTCCGCCAGCAGCTCCGCGTACCGCACAGCTTCCGGGAAATGCTCGCCGAACACCGCGCGCGCCTCTTCGGGTGCCTGGGGCGCTTCTTCGGGCGTCGGGGGAAGCTCAGCTGCCTCCGTCACGGGGACCGTCCTTCCGTACCGCATGGTGGTGAACCCACATCGTCACTGTCGCCACTGCCAGGCTGACAAAGATCGGCCCCGCCTGCGAGACAGGCGGGGCCGGACACACAGGCTTCCGGTCAGGCCGGAAGTACGACGACGAAGCGCTGCGGCTCCTCGCCCTCGGACTCGCTGCGCAGACCCGCGGCGGCCACGGCGTCGTGGACGACCTTCCGCTCGAAGGGGGTCATCGGGTCCAGCTTGAGGGGCTCGCCGGACGTCTTCACGTCCTCCGCGGCCTTGGCGCCGAGGGCCGTCAGCTCCTCGCGCTTCTTCGCCCGGAAGCCGCCGATGTCCAGCATCAGCCGGCTGCGGTCCCCGGTCTCGCGGTGCACGGCGAGGCGGGTGAGCTCCTGCAGAGCCTCCAGCACCTCGCCGTCGCGGCCCACGAGCTTCTGCAGGTCGCGCGCGGACTCGCTGACGATGGAGACCGAGGCGCGGTCCGCCTCGACGTCCATGTCGATGTCGCCGTCCAGGTCGGCGATGTCCAGCAGACCCTCGAGGTAGTCGGCCGCGATCTCACCCTCCTGCTCGAGGCGGGTCAGGGTGTCGCCACTCTCAGCGGCGGCGGTGGTGGTGCCTTCCGTCACGGGAGGGACTCCTTCTTACTTCTTGGGAGAGGGCTTGCTGGGGGGCGTCTGACGCTGCGACTTCGACTGCCGCTTGGGCTGCTGGCGCTTCTGGCCACCACCGCCGGCCGCATCCGAGTCGA
Organism: Streptomyces sp. NPDC051563; assembly: GCF_044454225.1. NCBI lineage: Bacteria > Bacillati > Actinomycetota > Actinomycetes > Kitasatosporales > Streptomycetaceae > Streptomyces > Streptomyces sp. NPDC051563. The sequence goes on along the minus strand of NZ_JBITDL010000001.1, from coordinate 177,758 downwards.
CGGTCGCCTCGACGCTCTTCGCCACCGAGCCGTCCGCCTGCGCGGCCAGGCCCTGCTTGCTCAGACCGGTGATGAACTTGCGCTCGTTGTCGTTGCGGTCCGGGCCCTTGGCCACGATCGCCGCGACGATCTTCTTCTTGCCCCGGCTCTTGAGCTCGCCGTGCGTGGTGATCTGCTTCAGCAGGCGCGTCAGGTACTGGTCCTGCGCCAGGCTGCCCGGCGTGGGGTTGCGGTTGATCACGAACATCTGCTGGCCCATGGTCCACAGGTTGGTGGTCAGCCAGTAGACGAGGACGCCGACGGGGAAGTTGATGCCCATGACCGCGAAGATCAGGGGGAAGACGTACATCAGCATCTTCTGCTGCTGCATGAACGGCGTCTTGACCGAGAGGTCGACGTTCTTCTGCATCAGCTGGCGCTGCGTGTAGAACTGCGACAGCGACATCATCACGATCATGACGGCGGTAACGATCCGCACGTCCGTGATCGAGGCGCCCAGAGTGGCGACCTTGTCGGCGCTGTCCGTGAACTTGGACGCCAGCGGGGCGCCGAAGATGTGCGCGTTACGGGCGCTCTCCAGCAGCGGGCCGTCGATCTTGCCGATCGGCGTGCCGTTGGCGATGCCGGCGAGCACGTGGTAGAGCGCGAAGAAGAACGGGGACTGCGCCAGGATGGGAAGGCACGAGGAGAGCGGGTTGGTACCCGTCTCCTTGTACAGCTTCATCATCTCTTCGGACTGGCGCTGCTTGTCGTTCTTGTAGCGCTCCTGGATCGCCTTCATCTTCGGCTGGATCGCCTGCATGCCGCGCGTCGCCTTGATCTGCTTCACGAAGAGCGGGATCAGGCAGATACGGATCAAGATCACCAGGGAGACGATGGACAGGCCCCAGGCCCAGCCACTGTCGGCGCCGAACATGGCGCCGTACACCTTGTGGAACTGGACGATGATCCACGAGACAGGCGTGGTAATAAAGCTGAACAGACTGGCAATCGTGTCCACTAATCAGGCTCCTTGAGCATTGCGAGATCTACGCAACGCACTGCGCAGCTGCTCGTGCCAACGCGGGCGTTTCCGGGGTGGGACGTGGTCCACGCCGCCCGGGGACCACGGATTGCACCGCAGGATCCGCCAGGCGGTCAGAGCCGTCCCCTTCACCGCACCATGCCGGTCGATGGCCGTGTACCCGTAGTGCGAACACGAGGGGTAGTAGCGGCACACCGGCCCGAGCAGCGGACTGATCGTCCACTGGTACAGCTTGATCAATGCGAGCAGCGGGTACTTCATCGAGCCACGCCTCCCAAGAGCCGCAGCAGTGCGGCATCGAGGTCCCGGGCCAGCTCGTCGAGACCGGCATCACCCGCTCCGGGCAGAGCCCGTACCACCATCAGGCTACCTTCGGGCAGCTGAGACAGCCGCTCGCGGACGAGATGGCGCAAACGGCGCTTGACCCGGTTGCGTACGACGGCGATGCCGACAGCCTTGCTGACGACGAAACCCGCACGCGTCGAGGGATCGATCTCCCCCGGCTCGTGCGGGTCCGTTGCACCGCTTGTACGTAGGTGGACGACGAGGAGCGGGCGACCGGCCCGGCGACCTCGACGTACCGCGCTCGCGAAGTCCTCGCGCCGCCTCAGCCGATTTTCGGGAGACAGCACGACGTCACGATCCGCCCGTCAGTTACGCGGAGAGTTCGGCGCGGCCCTTGCCACGACGGTTCGCGAGGATGGCGCGGCCGGCACGGGTACGCATCCGGAGACGGAAGCCGTGGGTCTTGGCACGACGGCGGTTGTTCGGCTGGAAGGTGCGCTTGCTCACTCGGGGGCTCCAGAGAATAAATCGTTATGGCGGGACATCGCTCGCCTGGCTGTCACCGTGCGCCCACGAGGAGAACTCTCGCGTGTACGCCCGAGTGGCACCGCAAAACGATCACAACCAGTGATCTTCGCCCATCGGTAGGCAGGCGGCAGCAGCCATCGACAACTCGACCTCGTTACGGTACGCGCGGCTACGCCATCCGGTCAAACCGAGCCGACGGTGCCGCACACTGTGCACAGGCTGTGGACAACGACTTGAACCGTACCCGCTGGCCTGACTACCGTTGCCTGACCCTGGATTTTTTGTCCCGACCGTCCCAAAGAACCACACATTCGTGGGACCCCCTCTGAGAGAGCGTGCTCTGTGGCTGACGTACCTGCCGATCTTGCCGCAGTGTGGCCAAGGGTGCTCGAAGAGCTCCTCGGGGAGGGACAGAACAGCATCGAGCCCAAGGACAAGCAGTGGGTCGAGCGCTGCCAGCCCCTGGCCCTGGTCGCGGACACCGCCCTGCTCGCCGTCCCCAACGAGTACGGCAAGCGCATCCTCGAGGGCCGGCTCGCCCCGCTCATCAGCGACGCCCTCAGCCGCGAGTGCGGCCGCCCGATCCGGATCGCGATCACGGTCGACGACTCCGCCGGCGAGCCCTCGCCCCCGGCCCCGTCCGCCTCTCCCTCCCGCGACGGCTACGAACCGTACGGCGGGCACACCGGACCGATGGGTCACACGGGCCCCGGCGGCCACACCGGCCCCGGCCCCGGCGACGAACAGCTGCCCAGCGCCCGCCCCGCCTACCCGGACTACCAGCAGCAGCGCTCCGAGCCCGGCGCCTGGCCCCGCGGCGGCCAGCAGGACGACTACGGCTGGCAGCAGCCCCGCCTCGGCGGCTTCCCCGAGCGCGACCCGTACGCCTCCCCGCAGCCCGGCTACATGCAGCAGTCCGAGCCCTCCTCCTACGACCAGGGCTCCTACGAACAGCAGAAGTACGAGCAGCAGCAGTACGAGGGCCAGCAGCAGCGCTCCTCCCGCCCGTACGAGCAGCAGCAGTACGAGCAGCAGTCCGCCCCGCGCCCGGCCCCCAGCCGGCCCGCGCCCTCGGCACCGTCCGGCGGTTCCACCTCGGGACCGCTCGAGCCGACCGCCCGGCTGAACCCCAAGTACCTCTTCGACACCTTCGTCATCGGCGCCTCCAACCGCTTCGCGCACGCCGCCGCGGTGGCCGTCGCCGAGGCGCCGGCGAAGGCGTACAACCCCCTCTTCATCTACGGGGAGTCGGGCCTCGGCAAGACGCACCTGCTGCACGCCATCGGGCACTACGCGCGGAGCCTCTACCCCGGCACCCGCGTGCGGTACGTGAGCTCCGAGGAGTTCACCAACGAGTTCATCAACTCGATCCGCGACGGCAAGGGCGACGCGTTCCGCAAGCGCTACCGCGAGATGGACATCCTGCTCGTCGACGACATCCAGTTCCTGGCGAGCAAGGAGTCGACGCAAGAGGAGTTCTTCCACACCTTCAATACGCTCCACAACGCCAACAAGCAGATCGTGCTCTCCTCCGACCGGCCGCCCAAGCAGCTCGCCACCCTGGAGGACCGGCTCCGCAACCGCTTCGAGTGGGGTCTGATCACCGACGTCCAGCCGCCCGAGCTGGAGACCCGCATCGCGATCCTGCGCAAGAAGGCCGTCCAGGAGCAGCTCAACGCCCCGCCGGAGGTGCTGGAGTTCATCGCCTCCCGCATCTCGCGCAACATCCGCGAGCTGGAGGGGGCGCTGATCCGGGTCACGGCCTTCGCGAGCCTGAACCGGCAGCCGGTGGACCTCGGCCTGACCGAGGACGTCCTGAAGAACCTGATCCCGGGCGGCGAGGACAGCTCCCCCGAGATCACCGCCACCGACATCATGGCGGCCACCGCCGACTACTTCGGGCTGACCGTGGACGACCTGTGCGGCTCCTCGCGCAGCCGGGTGCTGGTCACCGCCCGGCAGATCTCCATGTACCTGTGCCGGGAGCTCACGGACCTGTCGCTGCCCAAGATCGGGGCGCAGTTCGGCGGCCGCGACCACACCACCGTCATGCACGCGGACCGCAAGATCCGCGCCCTGATGGCGGAGCGCCGCTCCATCTACAACCAGGTGACCGAGCTCACCAACCGCATCAAGAACGGCTGACGCCGGCTCTGTGTACGTGTCGTACGGGCGCCGTCGAGGCCCCTCCAAACGCCGTGAGAGGGCGCTTCCGGGTCACTTCGGGGGCGCCCTTCTTCATGCGTGCGCCCCTTGTCTGTTCGAATACGCCCCCTGGGAGGCAACTCATCCACAGATTGGGCGACTTTCTTCCGTCCACAGGCTGGGGACGGGTTCCCCAACCCACAAGACTGTCCACAGGGCCCAGGTGTGAGGCCCCATCAGGGCTGGTCAGGCCCCTGTGGAATTGTGCGCAACGACTGTCCACAGGCTGTGGACGAAATATTCATCCACAGGTCTGTCCACCGCGTTGTCCACCGGCGGTCCACAGCTTCCCGGGTCCTGTGCACAGGATCAGACGACTTCCCCACACCGTTGTCCACTGTTCGGCAACCGGGAACCCCCCGTCACCGCCCCGAGTGAAAGCCGTCACACCGAAGTCGACGTTTGGGTTGTGGAGTACTCGGGAAAACCTGGGGACGCACCTGTGGAGTAGTCGGGGTCATCTGGGGATGGCCTGTGCAGAAGTTTTCGTTCTCCACAGAGACACCTGGTTGTCCACCGGTGTCGCCCACAGGGTGTGTGCATAAAAAACGGCGCCTGACCTGCGAACACACTGTTATCCACCGTTTCCACAGGCCCTACTACTACCCCCATAGAGAGTTAGCCCGGTTTCGGTTTTCAAGCGGGTCCTGTGCACAACTCGGTGGATCGCCCTCCCCGACACCTCGCTCCCGACTTGACCGCCAGCAGCGACGACTGTCGGCGCCGTACGTCAGACTGGTCCCCGGCATCGGTCGAGGCATCGACGAGCCGACGACGAAGGCCGGCAGGACGAGCGAGCAACAGCAGGAGGCGGTTTCCGGTGAAGATCCGGGTGGAGCGCGACGTACTCGCGGAGGCGGTGGCCTGGGCTGCCCGTAGCCTCCCGGCCCGGCCGCCGGTGCCCGTTCTCGCGGGCCTGCTGCTGAAGGCCGAGGAGGGCAAGCTGTCCCTCTCCGGCTTCGACTACGAGGTCTCGGCCCGCGTCTCCGTCGAGGCGGACGTCGAGGAGGACGGCACCGTCCTGGTCTCCGGCCGGCTGCTCGCCGACATCTGCCGGGCCCTGCCCAACCGCCCGGTGGAGATTTCCACAGACGGTGTACGGGCGACCGTGGTCTGCGGCTCCTCGCGATTCACACTCCACACCCTGCCTGTGGAGGAATACCCGGCGCTGCCGACGATGCCCACCGCGACCGGCACCGTGCCCGGTGAGGTCTTCGCCTCCGCCGCCGCCCAGGTCGCCATCGCGGCAGGCCGCGACGACACGCTGCCCGTGCTGACCGGTGTCCGCATCGAGATCGAGGGCGACAAGGTCACCCTCGCCTCCACCGACCGCTACCGCTTCGCGGTCCGCGAGTTCCTGTGGAAGCCCGAGGACCCCGAGGCCTCGGCCGTGGCCCTGGTGCCCGCCAAGACCCTCCTGGACACCGCCAAGTCGCTCACCAGCGGCGACACGGTCACCATCGCGCTGTCGGGCTCCGGCCAGGGCGAGGGGCTCATCGGCTTCGAGGGCGCCGGCCGCCGCACCACGACCCGTCTCCTCGAGGGCGACCTGCCGAAGTACCGCACGCTCTTCCCGACGGAGTTCAACTCGGTCGCCGTGATCGAGACCGCCCCGTTCGTCGAGGCCGTCAAGCGCGTGGCCCTGGTCGCCGAGCGCAACACCCCGGTCCGCCTCAGCTTCGAGCAGGGCGTGCTGATCCTGGAGGCCGGCTCCTCCGACGACGCACAGGCTGTGGAGCGCGTTGACGCGAAGCTGGAGGGCGACGACATCTCGATCGCCTTCAACCCGACCTTCCTGCTGGACGGGCTGAGCGCGATCGACTCGCCGGCCGCGCAGCTGAGCTTCACCACGTCCACCAAGCCGGCGCTGCTCAGCGGCCGCCCGGCGGTCGACGCCGAGGCCGACGAGGCGTACAAGTACCTGATCATGCCGGTCCGCCTCTCCGGCTGACGCCGGACCCGACGCGGCAGGCCCCCTCGGGCCCGGCCCCGCTTACCGCGGGACCGGGCCCGAGGGCGTTGCAGCCCCGCCCGCGCAGCCCCGTAGAGGCCCCCTGGTGGCCGTGCGGAGGCCGTGCAGGAGCCTCTACGGAGCCTCGTGCGCGGCCCGCACCGCCGCTCGGCGCCGACACCCGGAGTGCCCGTGGCGCCGGGCGACACGGCCCGGCGTAGGCTCGGCACGGGGGGATGCCCCCGGGCAGGGGTGAACCCCGGCACAGACGGCCACAACGCTTAAGGAACCTCTGATGGAGCTTGGTCTCGTCGGTCTCGGCAAGATGGGCGGCAACATGCGCGAGCGCATCCGCCGCGGCGGCCACACCGTCATCGGATACGACCGCAACCCGGACCTCGCCGATGTCCACAGCCTGTCGGAACTCGTGGACAGCCTGCAGGCCCCCCGCGTGGTGTGGGTCATGGTCCCGGCCGGCGCGGCGACGCAGTCCACCGTGGACGAGCTCGCCGGCCTGCTCTCGCCCGGCGACATCGTCGTGGACGGCGGCAACTCGCGCTGGACCGACGACGAGAAGCACGGCGCCGAGCTGGCCGCCAAGGGCATCGGCTTCGTGGACTGCGGGGTCTCGGGCGGCGTCTGGGGCCTGGAGAACGGCTACGCGCTGATGTACGGCGGCGACAAGGACCACGTCGCGACCGTCCAGCCGATCTTCGACGCCCTCAAGCCCGAGGGCGAGTTCGGCGCCGTGCACGCCGGCAAGATCGGCGCCGGCCACTTCGCGAAGATGGTCCACAACGGCATCGAGTACGCCATGATGCAGGCCTACGCCGAGGGCTGGGAGCTCCTGGAGAAGGTCGACTCGGTCACCGACGTCCGCGAGGTGTTCCGGTCCTGGCAGGAGGGCACGGTCATCCGTTCCTGGCTGCTGGACCTGGCCGTGAACGCGCTGGACGAGGACGAGCACCTGGAGCAGCTGCGCGGCTTCGCGCAGGACTCCGGCGAGGGCCGCTGGACGGTCGAGGCCGCGATCGACAACGCCGTGCCGCTGCCCGCGATCACGGCTTCCCTCTTCGCGCGGTTCGCGTCCCGCCAGGACGACTCCCCGCAGATGAAGATGATCGCCGCGCTGCGCAACCAGTTCGGCGGCCACGCGGTCGAGAAGAAGTAATCCACAACCGCTCCACAGGTCCACCGTGCACATGTGCACAGCCCGAAGTGCACGGTCCGATGTGCACAGCCTGTGGAGCGGGAGCACGGCAGAGCAGCAGGAAGCCGGGGGAGGTCGGCGCCGTATGCACGTTTCGCATCTCTCGTTGGCCGACTTCCGCTCGTACGCCCGGGCCGAGGTTCCCCTCGACCCGGGCGTCACCGCTTTCGTGGGCCCCAACGGGCAGGGCAAGACCAATCTCGTCGAGGCGATCGGCTACCTCGCGACCCTGGGCAGCCACCGGGTCTCCGCGGACGCCCCGCTCGTGCGGATGGGCGCCGAGCGCGCCGTCATCCGGGCCGCGGTCACCCAGGGCGAGCGGCAGCAGCTCGTGGAGCTGGAGCTGAACCCGGGCCGCGCCAACCGGGCCCGCATCAACAGGTCCTCGCAGGTCAGGCCGCGGGACGTGCTGGGCATCGTGCGCACGGTGCTGTTCGCCCCCGAGGACCTGGCCCTGGTCAAGGGCGACCCCGGGGAGCGGCGCCGGTTCCTCGACGAGCTCGTCACGGCCCGCTCGCCGCGGATGTCGGCCGTCCGCTCGGACTACGAGCGGGTGCTCAAGCAGCGCAACACCCTGCTGAAGTCGGCGGCGATGGCCCGCCGGCACGGCGGCCGCTCCATGGACATGTCCACGCTCGACGTGTGGGACCAGCACCTGGCGCGCACGGGCGCGGAGCTGCTCGCCCACCGGCTCGACCTGATCGCGACCCTGCTGCCGCTGGCGGACAAGGCGTACGAACAGCTCGCGCCCGGCGGCGGCCCGCTCGGCGTGGCCTACAAGTCCTCCGCCGGCGAGCAGGTGGACAGCGGCGAGGCCCGCACCCGCGAGGCCCTGTACGAGGTCCTCCTCGGCGCGCTCGCGGAGGTCCGCAAGCAGGAGATCGAGCGCGGGGTGACCCTGGTCGGCCCGCACCGCGACGACGTGGTGCTGCGCCTCGGCGAGCTCCCGGCCAAGGGGTACGCGAGCCACGGCGAGTCCTGGTCCTACGCGCTGGCCCTGCGGCTGGCCTCCTACGAGCTGCTGCGCTCCGAGGGGAGCGAGCCGGTGCTGATCCTCGACGACGTGTTCGCGGAGCTGGACTCCCGGCGCCGGGAGCGGCTCGCGGAGCTGGTCGCGCCCGGGGAGCAGGTGCTGGTGACGGCGGCGGTGGACGACGACGTGCCCGGGGTGCTGGTCGGGACCCGGTTCGCGGTGTCCGGCGGGGAGGTGACCCGGCTGTGAGTGGCAGGGAGCAGGGCTCGCCGCAGGAACCCCAGGAGCCGCCGCGCAGGGCGGCCGAGCCCTCCGGGGTGGACCTGGCCCGCCAGGCGCTGGCGGCGGCGCGCGAGCAGGCGCGGGCCCGCGGCAATGCGGCGCAGAACAAGAAGGGCCGCCACCAGCCGGGGCTGCGCTCGGGCGCCCGTGCGGACGGCCGGGACCCGATGCCGCTGATGGCGGCCCTGGACCGGCTGCGCACGGAGCGCGGCTGGGAGATGCCGATGGCGGTGGCGGGCGTGATGGAGCGCTGGCCCGAGATCGTCGGGCAGGACATCGCGGCGCACTGCGTGCCGGACCGGTACGAGGACCGCGAGCTGGTGGTGCGCTGCGATTCCTCGGCGTGGGCGGCGCAGCTGAAGCTGCTGGCCCCGCAGCTGGTGGCGCGGCTCAACGCCGATCTGGGGCAGGGCACCGTACGGCTGATCAAGGTGCACGGTCCGGGCGGCGGGCCGAAGCGGTACGGGCCCCTGCGGGCGCCGGGGAGCACCGGCCCGGGGGACACCTACGGGTGAGCGGGCGTGACCGGCCCGGCGTGGTGTGCACCGCGCGCGGGCGGCTTCGTACGCCTGCCCGCGCGCACACCCGTACGGGTGAGCAGGGGTCTGGCGGCCACCCGTTCGGACGGCTCCGCGGGTGGTGTCCCTCACGGTAGCGGGAGGTTGACAGCCCGAAGCGCTCAATGCCCGTGTGAGCCTCTTTGAGCCCCTCCCCGGATATGGGGAGTCGGAGAGAGGAGTTTCCGGGCGGCACATGCGGACTCAGGTACCGGCAAACGCCCATTCATGGGGGTGATACCGGTAGACTGAACGAGAATCCCGCGCATGCGCGGGATCCAGTCGAGTAAAGCTGACCACCGCTGACAACGCAGATCGACGCAGCCGCTCCCGCTTGCATGCATGCCGGCCCGGAGTACGGCCTGTGCTGTGCCAGAAAGGGCGCTTCGTGGCCGATTCCGGCAACCCCAACGACAACCAGTCCACAGTCGGCCAGAACGGCGAGGTCACGTCCTCGTACGACGCCAGTGCCATCCAGGTCCTCGAGGGTCTGGACGCGGTCCGCAAGCGGCCCGGCATGTACATCGGCTCGACCGGTGAGCGCGGGCTCCACCACCTCGTGTACGAGGTCGTCGACAACTCGGTCGACGAGGCCCTGGCCGGCCACGCGGACACCATCGACGTGACGATCCTCGCCGACGGCGGCGTGCGCGTGATCGACAACGGCCGCGGCATCCCGGTCGGCATCGTGCCGTCCGAGGGGAAGCCGGCCGTCGAGGTCGTCCTGACGGTCCTGCACGCGGGCGGCAAGTTCGGCGGCGGCGGTTACGCCGTCTCCGGCGGTCTGCACGGCGTCGGCGTCTCGGTCGTGAACGCCCTGTCGACCAAGGTCGCGGTCGAGGTCAAGACCGACGGCTTCCGCTGGACCCAGGACTACAAGCTCGGTGTCCCGACCGCGGCCCTGCTGAAGAACGAGGAGACGTCCGAGACGGGCACCTCGGTCACCTTCTGGGCCGACGGCGACATCTTCGAGACCACCGAGTACTCCTTCGAGACGCTGTCGCGCCGCTTCCAGGAGATGGCCTTCCTCAACAAGGGCCTGACCCTCTCGCTGACGGACGAGCGCGAGTCGGCGAAGGCCACGATGGGCGCGGACACCGCCGAGGAGACCGACGACCAGCAGGCGCGCACGGTCAAGTACCACTACGAGGGCGGCATCGTCGACTTCGTGAAGTACCTGAACGCGCGCAAGGGCGAGCTGATCCACCCGACGGTCATCGACGTCGAGGCCGAGGACAAGGAGCGCATGCTCTCGGTCGAGATCGCGATGCAGTGGAACTCGCAGTACACCGAGGGGGTCTACTCCTTCGCGAACACGATCCACACGCACGAGGGCGGTACCCACGAGGAGGGCTTCCGCGCGGCGATGACCGGCCTGGTCAACCGCTACGCGCGGGAGAAGAAGTTCCTCCGCGAGAAGGACGACAACCTCGCCGGCGAGGACATCCGCGAGGGTCTGACGGCGATCATCTCGGTGAAGCTGGGCGAGCCCCAGTTCGAGGGCCAGACGAAGACCAAGCTGGGCAACACGGAGGCGAAGACCTTCGTGCAGAAGGTCGTGCACGAGCACCTCAACGACTGGTTCGACCGGAACCCGAACGAGGCCGCGGACATCATCCGCAAGTCGATCCAGGCGGCCACGGCGCGCGTCGCGGCCCGCAAGGCCCGTGACCTGACGCGCCGCAAGGGTCTGCTGGAGTCGGCCTCGCTGCCGGGCAAGCTGTCGGACTGCCAGTCGAACGACCCGACCAAGTGCGAGATCTTCATCGTCGAGGGCGACTCGGCCGGCGGCTCCGCGAAGTCCGGCCGCAACCCGATGTACCAGGCCATCCTGCCGATCCGCGGCAAGATCCTGAACGTCGAGAAGGCCCGTATCGACAAGATCCTCCAGAACACCGAGGTCCAGGCGCTGATCAGCGCCTTCGGTACGGGTGTGCACGAGGACTTCGACATCGAGAAGCTCCGCTATCACAAGATCATCCTGATGGCGGACGCCGACGTCGACGGCCAGCACATCAACACCCTGCTGCTGACCTTCCTGTTCCGCTTCATGCGGCCGCTGGTCGAGGCCGGTCACGTGTACCTGTCGCGTCCGCCGCTCTACAAGATCAAGTGGGGCCGCGACGACTTCGAGTACGCGTACTCGGACCGCGAGCGCGACGCCCTGGTGGAGCTCGGCAAGCAGAACGGCAAGCGGATCAAGGAAGACTCGATCCAGCGCTTCAAGGGTCTGGGCGAGATGAACGCCGAGGAACTGCGCATCACCACGATGGACGTGGACCACCGCGTGCTCGGCCAGGTCACCCTGGACGACGCCGCGCAGGCCGACGACCTGTTCTCGGTGCTGATGGGTGAGGACGTCGAAGCCCGGCGCTCCTTCATCCAGCGCAACGCCAAGGACGTTCGCTTCCTCGACATCTGAGTCGGCTCAGCTGACCGCCTGAAAGGACCTTTGACCAGCAATGGCCGACGAAACCACGCCCACCGCCGCGGAATCCGCGGAGGAGCAGCCCGTGATGCGCATCGAGCCCGTCGGGCTCGAGACGGAGATGCAGCGCTCCTACCTCGACTACGCGATGTCCGTCATCGTCTCCCGCGCCCTGCCCGACGTACGGGACGGCCTCAAGCCGGTCCACCGCCGTGTGCTGTACGCGATGTACGACGGCGGCTACCGGCCCGAGAAGGGCTTCTACAAGTGCGCCCGCGTCGTCGGCGACGTCATGGGCACGTACCACCCGCACGGTGACTCCTCGATCTACGACGCCCTGGTCCGCCTGGCCCAGCCGTGGTCGCTGCGCATGCCGCTGGTGGACTCCAACGGCAACTTCGGCTCCCCGGGCAACGACCCGGCGGCCGCGATGCGGTACACCGAGTGCAAGCTCATGCCGCTGGCCATGGAGATGCTCCGGGACATCGACGAGGAGACCGTCGACTTCACGGACAACTACGACGGCCGCAACCAGGAGCCGACGGTCCTGCCGGCGCGCTTCCCGAACCTGCTGATCAACGGCTCCGCCGGCATCGCGGTCGGCATGGCCACCAACATCCCGCCGCACAACCTGCGCGAGGTCGCGGCCGGTGCCCAGTGGGCGCTGGAGCACCCGGAGGCCTCGCACGAGGAGCTCCAGGACGCGCTCATCGAGCGGATCAAGGGACCGGACTTCCCGTCGGGCGCCCTGGTCGTGGGCCGCAAGGGCATCGAGGAGGCGTACCGGACCGGTCGCGGCTCCATCACGATGCGCGCGGTGGTCGAGGTCGAGGAGATCCAGAACCGCCAGTGCCTGGTGGTCACGGAGCTCCCGTACCAGACCAACCCCGACAACCTGGCGCAGAAGATCGCCGACCTGGTGAAGGACGGAAAGGTCGGCGGCATCGCCGACGTCCGCGACGAGACCTCGTCCCGGACCGGCCAGCGCCTGGTGATCGTCCTCAAGCGCGACGCCGTCGCCAAGGTCGTGCTGAACAACCTGTACAAGCACACCGACCTGCAGACGAACTTCGGCGCCAACATGCTGGCGCTGGTGGACGGCGTGCCGCGCACGCTGTCGATCGACGCCTTCATCCGCCACTGGGTGACGCACCAGATCGAGGTCATCGTCCGGCGCACGAAGTTCCGCCTGCGCAAGGCGGAGGAGCGCGCCCACATCCTGCGCGGTCTGCTCAAGGCGCTGGACGCGATCGACGAGGTCATCGCGCTGATCCGGCGCAGCAACACGGTCGAGATCGCCCGCGAGGGCCTGATGGGCCTGCTGTCGATCGACGAGATCCAGGCGAACGCGATCCTGGAGATGCAGCTCCGCCGCCTGGCGGCCCTGGAGCGGCAGAAGATCGTCGCCGAGCACGACGAACTCCAGGCCAAGATCAACGAGTACAACGCGATCCTGGCCTCCGAGGAGCGCCAGCGTCAGATCGTCAGCGAGGAACTGGCCGCGATCGTCGAGAAGTTCGGCGACGACCGGCGCTCCAAGCTGGTGCCCTTCGACGGCGACATGTCCATGGAGGACCTGATCGCCGAAGAGGACATCGTCGTCACGATCACCCACGGCGGGTACGTCAAGCGCACCAAGACCGAGGACTACCGCTCGCAGAAGCGCGGCGGCAAGGGCGTGCGCGGCACGAAGCTGAAGCAGGACGACCTCGTCGACCACTTCTTCGTGTCCACCACGCACCACTGGCTGCTGTTCTTCACGAACAAGGGCCGGGTCTACCGTTCCAAGGCGTACGAGCTCCCGGACGCCGGCCGTGACGCCCGCGGGCAGCACGTGGCGAACCTGCTGGCCTTCCAGCCGGACGAGAAGATCGCGCAGATCCTCGCGATCCGCGACTACGAGATCGCCCCGTACCTGATCCTGGCCACCAAGGGCGGCCTGGTGAAGAAGACGGCGCTCAAGGACTACGACTCGCCCCGTTCGGGTGGCGTCATCGCCATCAACCTGCGGGAGACCGAGGACGGCAGCGACGACGAGCTGATCGGCGCCGAGCTGGTGTCCGCCGAGGACGACCTGCTGCTCATCAGCAGGAAGGCGCAGTCGATCCGCTTCACGGCGACCGACGACGCGCTGCGCCCGATGGGCCGCGCCACCTCGGGCGTGAAGGGCATGAGTTTCCGCGGAGGGGACGAACTGCTGTCCATGAGCGTGGTCCGGCCCGGTACGTTCGTCTTCACCGCGACCGACGGCGGCTACGCCAAGCGGACGCCGGTGGACGAGTACCGCGTCCAGGGCCGTGGTGGACTGGGCATCAAGGCGGCGAAGATCGTCGAGGACCGCGGGTCGCTCGTCGGGGCGCTCGTGGTGGACGAAACGGACGAAATCCTCGCCATCACGCTCAGCGGTGGTGTGATTCGTACGCGCGTCAACGAAGTACGGGAGACCGGCCGTGACACCATGGGCGTCCAGCTGATCAACCTGGGCAAGCGCGATGCCGTCGTCGGCATCGCCCGCAACGCGGAGGCCGGTCAGGAAACTGACGAGGCCGACGACATCGAGATCGAGATCGGGACCGACGCGGCCGTCGAAGGACAGGCAGCGGAGGCCGCCGAGGGCACGGAGCCCTCGGCTGGGGAGCACGAGGAGTAAGCGTGAGCGGAGCCACGGGCGCCGGACCGGCCAACACTGGAGCGAACGGTGCCCGTGGCCCCGCCGCGGACTCCCAGGGGGGAACCGTGACGGACACCCGAGGACCGCAGCCGCCTCAGTCGCCTCAGGCGCATCAGACTCAGGCGGGGGCCGGCCCTCAGCAGCCCTACCACCCGCCGCAGGCGTACTCGGTGCCCCAGGGCCCCGGGGCGCCGCGCGGGGCGGGCGACACCGGAGCGCAGCGCAAGCCGCGCACGGGAGCCCGTACGGCACCCAGGACGCGCAAGGCGCGGCTCAGGGTGGCGAAGGCCGACCCGTGGTCGGTGATGAAGGTCAGCTTCCTGCTGTCGATCGCGCTGGGCGTGTGCACGATCGTCGCGTCGGTGGTGCTGTGGATGGTCATGGACGCCATGGGCATCTTCTCCAGCGTCGGCGGCACGATCAGTGAGGCGACCGGCTCGAACGAGAGCAACGGCTTCGACCTCCAGACCTTCCTGTCGCTGCCGCGCGTTCTGATCTTCACGACGGTGATCTCGGTCATCGACGTGGTGCTCATGACGGCGCTGGCGACCCTCGGCGCGTTCATCTACAACCTGTCGGCGGGGTTCGTCGGCGGTGTGGAGCTGACGCTCGCCGAGGACGAGTAGAGCTTCCGGAAACGGGGCTGGTGACCTGCGCAGACGGGTCACGGGAACCGATTTTGGAGTCACCGGGTCTGTGCGCTAACCTTCAGAAGTCAGCGCGCAGCGCGGATGGGGCTATAGCTCAGTTGGTTAGAGCGCATCCCTGATAAGGATGAGGCCACAGGTTCAAATCCTGTTAGCCCCACAGTGTCGAAGACCCTCAGGCCCATGGCCTGGGGGTCTTTGTCGTTGGGCCAGTTGGTGGTCCGGTCGATGGGCCGGTAGGTCACCGATCGGTATCGGTCGGTGTGTATTGTTGGGCGCCAGAAGTCCCCTACGTCAACGAAAGACGAGGTCGCGCGGTGAAGAAGCTGCTCCTGGTCGCACTGGCCGCCATCGGCGGGCTCCTCGTGTACCGCCAGATCCAGGCGGACCGCGCAGAGCAGGACCTGTGGACGGAGGCAACCGACTCCGTGCCTTCTGGTTCCGGTGTGTGAGACCCGAGGTTGATCCCAGAGCCCCGACTGCCGCTGCGGTCGGGGCTTTGTGCTGCTCTGTGACGAATTGTTGCACTATGCAAAGAACGTGCTTGCGTTGGCAAACTCGGGGTGGGTGCGCGTGATGGGTGGGGTACGTCGGGTACGGACGGCCGCGGCGGCGCTGGCCGCCCTCGGGCTGGTCGCGGCCCTGCCGGGAGCGGCGGGCGCGGCGGGAGCGGCGGGGACCCCCCAGCCGGTGCCGTCCTACCGGGGCGCGGACGGTGCGGTGGCGGTGGCGGGGAAGCCCTCCACGGCCGGTGCACCGCAGTTGAAGGACGGATCGGTCTACAAGGACTCGATCGCCCCGGGGGAGCGGTACTACCGGCTCAACCTCGACGACCGTTCGAGCGTGTACGTCTCCGCGGTGCTCCAGCCCCCGGGCGGCGCCAAGGTGAGTTACAGCGACGGCCTGGAGGTGGACGTCCTCAGCATCGAGAACCGCTCCTGCCAGAGCGGTCCGGGGCGGGTGTCCTTCGGCTACGACCCCGTCCCCATCAGCGCCGTGGGCGGCCGGATCATGCAGGAGGACGCCGGCTGCCAGCAGGGCGGCACCTACTACGTCAAGGTCACGCGCGAGACGGCCAAGGGCGGGGACCCGGCGGCCTGGCCCCTGGAGCTGCGGGTCCAGCGCGAGCCGAAGCTCGGCGGCAGCAACGCGCCCACCACCGCCCCCAGCGTCTGGCCCTCGGCCTCCCCGACCCTGCCCGGAACCGACGCGGCCGCCCGGGCCGGCGGGACCGGCTTCAACGACGCACGGGCCCTGGGCACCGGCGTCTGGAGCGACGAGCTGCGGCCCGGGCAGACCCGGTTCTACCGGGTGCCCCTCGACTGGGGGCAGCAGCTCGGGCTCGCGGCCGAGCTGTCCGCCGGCACGATGACGAAGGACTCCGGGTACGCCTCGCCCGGGCTCTCCGTCGCCCTCTACAGCCCGTACAGGTCCCTGATCGAGACCGAGGACGCCTCCTACGACGGGAAGCAGACGGGGCTCACCCTGCCGCGGACGCCGCCGGTGGCCTACGAGAACCGCTTCGCCTCCGACCGGAAGGCCGGGGCGGTCCGGGTGGCCGGCTGGTACTACGTCGCGGTCACCATGGCCGGGAAGGTCGGGGAGTTCACCAAGGAGGCGGTGCCCGTCCCGCTGACCCTGCGCACGCAGATCATCGGGACGCCGGGCAAGGCACCGGCCTACGCGGAGGACCTCGCGGCCGGCGGCTTCGGGGTCGGCTCCGAGGACCGTACGGCGGCCAGGGAGGGCACCACGGTCGTGGAGGCCGGCGCCGCCGCCGCGAACCGGTCGGTGATGCGGGTCGTCGCGGGCGCCGGCTTCGGTACGGGCACGCTGCTGCTGCTCGTGCTGGGCGGCTGGATTCTGCTGGCCCGGCGGCGCACCGCGTAGCGCGCTGCGTCCGGGGCCGGGTCTTCTGGAGCTGCGTCTTCTAGAGCTGCGTCATCTAGAGCTGGGTCAGCGCCCAGATCCCGACGGCGAAGCACAGCGCCGCGGCGAGCAGGATCCCGGCGGTGACCTTCGCGGGCGGGGGCGCGAGAACGGTCGTACGGGCAGCGGCCGGGGGGACCGGCTGCGGCTGCTGCTGCCCGTACGGGTGGGGATGCGGATGCGGGGCCGTCGGCACCGTCCGCGCGGTCTGCGGCGCCGGGGCGGCGGCGAGCAGGGGCGGCGGGAGGTGGAAGCTGCCCGTCTCGGAGGGGCCGAACACGCCGAGGGGAGCGGCGACGGGTGCGGTGAGGGGAGCAGCGACGGGAGCGGTGACGGGTGCGGGCTGCGCGGGTACGGCCGGCGAGGCCGTCGGCGGGGTCTCGTACGCGGGTTCCTGGAGGGTCCTGGGCGTGAAACCGGGCGGCACCGGGCCCAGTTGGTCGAACACCTCGACCGGATCCGCGTCCGGGCCGGGCGGCGGCAGCAGTTCCACGGCCTCGGCGAGGGCCCTGCGCGCCCCGGTGGCCGTCTGGAACCTGCTCCGGGGGTCCGGCTGGAGCAGCGCCGCCAGGACGTCCCACAGCGGCGCGGGAACGCCCTCGGGGGCATCGGGGGTGCCGTGGGTGAAGAACTGCTCCACGAGGGCCTGGGAGTCGGGCTTGGCGCCCTGGAGGAGGTAGAGGCCGACCAGTCCGACGGCGAACAGGTCGGCGGTGAAGTCCGGCTCGGAGCCGAGGAGTTGTTCGGGCGCCAGATAGCCCGGCGTACCGACCACGAAGGCGGTCTCGGTCAGCCGGGGCTCGCCCTTGCGCATGGCGATGCCGAAGTCGGACAGCCGCAGGTGCGGCCGCCCGGTTCCAGTGGCCTCCATCAGGATGTTGGCCGGTTTGATGTCGCGGTGCACGACGCCCTCCGCATGCACCGCCGCCAGCCCCGACAGGAGCTGGTCGAGCAGCGTGCACACGAACCGGGGCGGCAGGGCCCCGTAGTCCCCGATCACATGGGCGAGGGAACCGCCGGCGACGAGGTCCATGGTGAAGAGGACCTTGTCGTCGTCCGCCGCCCAGCTGGCCGGGGCCAGTACGTGCGGGTGATCGATCCGCAGCGCCTGCTCGCGGACGAACCGCAGCAGGGTGTGGGCATCGCTCTGCAGGAGGACCTTCGCTGCGACGTACCGGCGGCGCCGGTGGTCCCAGGCACGCCATACGGCGCCGGCGCCGCCACGCCCGATCGGGTCGATCAGTTCGTACCGGCCGGCGAAGATCTCACCCATTGCTGCGCCCGTCCCCCGTCGTCAGCCGCGTGCGTCGCGTGTCAGTTCTGGTGCGCCTCGTAGTGGGCGACGGCGTCGGAGGTGCGGCCCGCTCCGTACACCCGGAGGAACTCTGCCAGTTCCGGGTGGGTGGGGGCGAGGGTGTCCGCCGCGTCGATGATGTCGCCCGCCGCGGAGACCGACCGCAGCAGCGACTGGATCTCGCGCACGACGCGCTTGACGGTGGGTGCGCCGGAACCGGTGGCGGCCTGGCTGGTGCTGTTGCTGAGGACGGAACCTCCCTGGGTCTTCTTGATCTCGTCCATGCGGTCGGTGGCCTCTCCCGCGCTGACGCTCCCGTCGGCCACCTGGCCGGCGAGGTCCTGGAGAGCCTGAACCCGCTGGACCACGGCGGGGTTTCCGATCTTGGCCCGCTGACCGCTCATCAGCTGGGACAGCATCGGAGCCGACAGCCCGAGGACGGCAGCGAGGCGGGCCTGGTTCAAACCGAGGTCATCTATGAGCCGGCGGAAGAGCGCGCCGAGCGGCTCCCCGTACCAACTCCGCTGGAGTTCCCTGGCTCTGGCGGTCGCCTCTTGCTGTACTGCGTCCACTCTTACTACTCCCCTTCGCTGGTGCGAACCTCGCGAGCATCTTACGGAGCGTGGTCGCGGGGCGGGAGTCCCTATCATTTTGCGGGATGAGGGGGTACACCCGGTACTCTGTCCTACGGAACGGTCACTCCCGCCCGGAGGACGGCCGTGCCCGCATTCGGGGCCTTAGCTCAGTTGGTAGAGCGCTGCCTTTGCAAGGCAGATGTCAGGAGTTCGAATCTCCTAGGCTCCACAGCCACAAAACCCTGCCTGACCAGCGGAAACGCTGATCAGGCAGGGTTTTTTTGTGCAGTTTTTACGAGGGTGGGCGGGGCCGGCCGGGGTCAGCGGGGGCCGGGACGGCGGCACAGTTCGTGGAGCCGCGAGATGCGCCAGCCCTCGCCGAGGGGTGCGCCCCGCGGGGTCAGCAGGACGCCCGAATTCGCCCGTACCGCTTCGGTCAGTGCCGGGCCGCGCAGTTCGGGGGAGGCGGCAAGGGTCCGGGCGAGCGCCGAGACCGCGCTGTCGGCCCGGCCCGCCGCGCACGAGTGCGCGTGCACGGCCCAGACTTCGAGCCCCGCCGCGTACGGGCCGAGCGAGCCGAAGGTGCCGAGCCCGCAGTCGGCGGGGATCAGCACCGGACCCCTGGGCGCCACCGCGCGGGCGAGGCGCAGGCAGAGCTCCTGGGGGGCCAGTACGGCGAGGACGTCCTGCGCGGCGGCGCCCGCGGCCGGGGCTGCGGCCAGGCCGGCCGCGGCGGCTTCCGCGCGGATCCGGCGGGCCAGGTCCGCCCACTGCGCGCTGCCGTCGTGCAGGGTCGAGAGAGAGGCCGCCCCCAGTGCGGCCGCTCCCTCGACGATCAGGCGCGGCAGCGAGCCTTCGTCGGGGGCCCAGCTGAGCGCGGTGGCCCCGGGCGGCAGGAAGGGCAGCAGGCAGGTCAGCCCAGCCGCCCCGTAAGCCGCTGCCGCGGCCGTGCCGCGGGCCGGGTCGCTGTGGCCGACCACCGCCGCGTAGTCCCCTGCCACGACCTCGTCCACGACCCCCGCGGTCTCGTCGTGCACGCGCCAGTCGGCCGCCGCGGGGTGCTCGGCCTTCGCCCGTTCGATCCCTCCGAGCAGCGCCGCCCCCCAGGCGGCCCGGGGGCCGGTCAGCGGGGCGACGACCGCGACTTCCGGTCGCCTCGTCATGGTCAGCCCCAGATGAAGGAGTCGGTCGAGGCGGCCGCCGGCTGCTGCGCGGCGAGGGCCGCGGGGGCTCCGCCGAGGACGAAGGCGGCGGCGATCACGGCGAGCAGAGCGGTGCGGACACGAGACATGGAGAACCCCCGGAAGACGTGTGATGTGGTGTGGAACCAGCATGCTGCGGGGCCTTCGACGGTGGCTACGGATGCGAAGTTCCGGGACCGGCCATGGCCAGGGGCGGACACGGCGGGCGCACCGGCAGCCGCTCCGACCTCCATGAATGTCCGTATGGCGGACCTCGCTGGCCGTAGTGCGGACCCCTTCCTAGGATCGCGGGTGCGAAGCGCGGGGGACGGTTCGCAAGCCGAGGGGGCGGTGTGGACGACGTACGGGCCAAGGCTCAGGAGCTGTACCGGATCGCACTGGACGACGCGTCCTGGCGGCCGGAGCTCGTCACCGTCGAACGGGGCTGGACGGACCCGGAGTTCGCGGATTCGCTGCGCCTGCTCAACCGGCTCGGACTGTTCGTCCCCTCGCCCGAGACGCTCAACGGCTGGACGGCGCTGGCCCCGGACACGGCGCTGCGCAACCTGCTGCTGGAAGAGGAGCGGCACACCGGGGCCCTGCTCTCGGCGGTGCAGCAGACCCGGGCCGCGCTCGCCCAGGTCGTCACGGACTTCCAGCCGGTGCACGCCCGGGAACTGTCCTCCGTACAGATGGAAGTGGTCACCGGCGCCGCCAACGTCTCGGCGGCCCTGGAGGACGCCTCGCAGCGGGTCGAGCGCGAGGTGCTCTCCCTGCACCCGGGGCGGGCACTGCCCGCGGAGATGATCGAAGCGGGCCTGGAGCGGGACCGGCTGGCGCTCGGCCGCGGGGTGCAGATCCGCACCATCCACCTCGGTTCGGCGGCGGCCGTGCCGCACATGAGCACCTACCTGCGCAGGCTGAACGCCGCCGGGGCCCAGGTGCGCACCTCGCACACCCTGCCGCTGCGGCTGATCGTGGTGGACCGTTCCCTGGCCATCGTCCCCGCCCCCGAACCGGTGGACGGGGACATCGCCGCCGTCGTCCTGCGCGGAGCGACGCTGGTCGGTGTCCTCCGCGGGATCTTCGAGCACTGCTGGGAGGCCGCCGCCGTGCTGAGCGAGGCGAGCACGGCGGCGGACGCGGCGCTCCCGGAGGGCACGGGCGGCTGGCAGCCCACCGGCCGCCACCGCGAGCTGCTGCGGATGCTGGAGGGCGGACTGACGGACGAGACGATGGCCCGCAAGCTCGGGGTCTCCGAGCGCACGGTCCGCCGTCTCGTCTCCGAGCTGACCGAACGGCTAGGCGCGGCCAGCCGGTTCCAGGCCGGTGTCTGCGCGGTCCGGCTCGGCTGGCTCGACGACTGAGGCGGCGGCCTGCCCGGCCGCGGTGCCCGTTACCGTGCCCGGGTCCGGGTCCGGGGCGGCCGGGCCGGCAGCCGCCGTACGGCCCCAGGCGGTGCCCGCGAGGACCAGCAGTGCGCCCGCCAGGCCGGGCAGCCCGGGCCGGTCCCCGGCCAGGACGATGCCGAACACGGCGGCCCACACGGGCTCGGTGCCCAGCAGGAGGCTCACCCGCGAGGGCGAGGTCCGGCGGACGGCCCACATCTGGGTGAAGAAGGCGAACAGCGTGCAGAACACGGACAGGTAGACCAGCCAGAGCCAGTCGGAGACGTCGAAGGCGGCGGCGGCCGCCCACGGGGCGGCGCCGGTGCCCGGCGCGCAGGACAGCAGGGCGAAAACCGCGACCGCGCCGCCGAGTTGGAGCGTGGTCAGCGACATCGAGTCCGCGCCCCGCACCGACTTCATCCGCGACATCGCGAGGACGTGGACGGTACGGGCCAGGGCGGCTCCCAGCATCAGCAGGTCGCCGAGGGAGGGCGCGGTGAAGCCGGCCCCCTGGGTGAGCAGCAGCACGCCCGTCACCGAGAGCCCGGCCGCGGCCATGAACGGGCGCGGCAGCGCGGTCCCGCGGATCCGGCTCTCCGCGATCGGGGTGAAGATCATCGTCAGGCTGATGATGAGTCCGGCGTTGGTCGCCGAGGTGTGCACCACCCCGTAGGTCTCCAGCAGGAAGATCCCGGCGAGGATCACCCCGAGGACGCCCGCGCCGCGCACCTGCGCCGGGCGCAGGGCGCGGAGCCTGCGCCACCCGGCGACGACGAGCACGGGCAGGGCCACCGCGAACCGCAGCACCAGCACCGCCAGCACGGTCTGGGTGGTGGTGACGCCCTTGGCGGCCAGGTAGCTCGATCCCCACACCACGGCGACCAGCAGGACGGGCAGATCGGTCAGCCAGGCGCGGCGGGCCGCGCGGGTGGGGGTGGCGGTCATCGGTACGACTCCTACGGGTGTGGGGGAGGGGCGGATCGCGGGCTGGCCGGACCGGCCGGACGGGCCGCGGTGCTCGGGCTCAGCGGGCGGTGTAGGCGATCACCAGGACGTCGCGGTGGGCCGCGGCCTGCGGGTCGACGGGCCGCAGCCCGGTCACCGAGTGCAGGGTCCGGCGGTCGTCGCCGAGCAGGAGGTCCCCGGGCTCGGTCAGCGTGGTGGTGAGCAGGTGCTCGCCGGCATCGGTGTAGACCCCGCTCTCGCCGCCGGTGACGTTGGTCCGGCCGATCATCAGCGAGGTGATGAAGGTGACCCCGTCACGGTGGCGGCCCTCGGGGGCCGGCTGCCCCTCCTGGTCGGTGGAGGCGATGATCCGGTACGGGTGGAGCTTGATGTTCCAGGTCTTCGTGCCGTCGACCGCCGTGAAGATCTGTCCCAGTTCGACCAGGACCGAGCGCAGGAGCTGGTCGCCCACGAACGCGCCGGTCAGCGGGTCGAAGGCGCGCTCCACACCGCCGTTGAGGGGGTTGACGTCCGTTTCCTGGCGGTAGGGCTCGTGGGGGAGCAGGCTCAGCTCGCCTGAGTCCGCGTCGAGTTCGAACTGGCCGTAGCGGCGGAAGCGGTACGTACCGCCGTCGGCCATGTGCGTGTCGAGCGTCAGCTCGTCCCAGTGGGCGGCGAACCGGGCCCAGTCGGAGCCGTCCGCGTCGACGAGGTCGGAGAGGGCCCGCGAGGGCATCAGGTGCCCGCCGGATCCGGCGAGGGCGGCGGTGGCGTCGAGGGCGACGGGATGCGTGGTGGAAGCGGCGGTGGTCATGGAAGTGCTCCGTGGGAACGAGGAAGAAGAGGGAGAACGGGAAGAACAGGCGGTACGGGAAAGCCCCGTACGGGAGATGGGGCTCAGACGGCCGTGAGCAGGGAGCCGGCGCGGGCGAACGGCGCGGACTCGGCTTCGATCGCCCGCTCCTCCCAGGCCTCGCGGTCCCGCAGGTACAGCGGCTTGACGGCGTTGATGGCCCTGGTGTCGGCCCCGCCGGTCCGCAGCCGCCAGGTCACCGAGCCGGTGGTGCGGGCGGCGCAGGTGTCCATGAAGGCCTGGACGGTGAGCCGCAGGTCGCCGAACCAGCGGCCCTCCAGCGCCTCGCGCACCCAGACCTGCTCCAGGTGGCGCTTCTCCCGGATGAGTTCGGCGTCCAGGCAGGCGCTCTCGACATGGCGGTAGCTGCTCAGCAGCAGGTAGGCGCCGGGCATCTCGCGGATCTCCAGCACCTTTTCGCCGTGGTCGAGGTGCTCCAGGCCGGAGTAGCGGCCGAGACCGTAGGCGCCCACCCGGTGGTTGAGCTGGTCGATCAGGTCGGTGAGCGGCATCGGCACCCCGTCGACGGCGACCGGGAGTCCGCGCTCGATGGTGACGGTCAGGGTCTCGCAGTCGCCGGGCAGCGCGGTGGGCCGGCTCCAGGTGTACATGTCCTCCGGGACCGCGTGGCGTTCCGGGTCGTCGAGGATCCCGGACTCGAACTCGCGGCACCACAGGTTGGAGTCACCGCTGACGATCCGGCCGGCGAGCAGGTCGATCCCCGCGGACCGCAGCTCGACGAGCTTCTCCTCCCGGGTGACCGGGTCGAGGTCGTACGGGCTGCCGAAGCTGCCCTCCCAGCCGAGCAGGGTCAGCGCGCCGTTGAGCCGGCGCAGGGTGTTCTGCGAGCGGTTCGCGGTGTGCAGGACGGTCTGGGCGCCGAGGGCGCGTGCCAGGTCGACCGCGCTGCGGGCGATGAGCGGGCGGCTCAGGGTGGAGCTGACCGGGTGGATGCCGAGGTAGACGGCCTGGGCGGCGATCGCGGGGGCGACGTACTGGCCGGCGAACTCCTCGCGCCGGTCGAGGATGTGGATGGTCGCGCCGAGCGCCTGCGCCACCTGTCGCTTGTACTGGCTCGACTCGTCCTCGCCGATGTCGACGCTGACGGCGTGCACGTCGCGGACGCCCATGCGGCGCAGCCGCAGCAGCAGGTACGAGCTGTCGAGGCCGCCGCTGAACAGGGTGACGACGGGACGGTCCGGGTCCAGGGTGTCGAGCTGCGAGAAGGAACGTATGAGCGGGGACGGGGACTGCATGGTCT
The DNA here is from genome assembly GCF_044454225.1 of Streptomyces sp. NPDC051563. Lineage (NCBI taxonomy): Bacteria > Bacillati > Actinomycetota > Actinomycetes > Kitasatosporales > Streptomycetaceae > Streptomyces > Streptomyces sp. NPDC051563. Next base: position 153,571 of record NZ_JBITDL010000001.1, on the reverse strand, counting down.
CTCCAACCTTGGCGCGGTTCACAAGAGAGGAGATTTCCCTGCGGCGGACTTCCGGACAATGGATTCCGGCCTTCCGCGCCCGGCCATGACCGGTCCCGGACGTGTCCCGGGCCGGGTTCCGGCGCCATGGGAAGAGCCCCCTCGGGCCCGCGCGAACGCGGTGTCGAGGGGGCTCTCGGGGTCTCAGAGCTCGGGTCAGGGGTCTGAGGGCCGGGGGTGTGCGGGCCCGGGGGTGTGCGGGCCGGTCGTTCCACGGCGGTCCCGGTGCGGGATCAGGCGCGGGCGCGGGTCTTGCGGGCGCGGAGCATCAGGGCGGTGCCGAGGCCGGCGAGGAGCGCGACGAGTCCGGCGGCGACGGCCGCGGTGGTGTTGTCGTCCCGGGTGGTGAGCTCGGCGCCGGCGGCGACGGAGCCCTGGGGGACGACGACGGTCTGCGGCTTGGCGTCGGTGGCGGGGGTTGCGGCCGGCTTGGCGGCGGTGGCCGCGGCGGGCTTGGCCGAAGGCTTGGCGACGGGCTTGGCGGCCGGCTTGGTGCTCGGCTTGGTGGAGGGCTTGGCGGCCCGCTCGGCCTTCGGCATCAGCTGGAAGGTCGAGGCACCCTCGCCGAGCACGCGGATGTCGAAGCCTTCGCCGTTGTTCGTGAGCTTGTACTGGACGCCGTCGAGCACCGCGAGGGGGTGGGTGAGGTCGAGCATCGCCAGCACGCGGCCGGCCCAGCCGTGGCCGGGGAGGCCGGCGCGGATCCAGACCTCGGGGCCCTCGGACTTGTTGCGCAGCACCGCGATCTTGCCCTTGCCCAGGTCGACGATCTCGCCGTCGTAGCGGTCGTTGCCGGAGGGGTCCGCCGACGCCGCGGCGACCGCCGACACCGCCGACACCGAGCTCGCGGCCTGGGCGGGCGCGGCGATCGCCGTCGCCGCGGGGGCCAGGAGGGCTCCGGCGAGGGCGGCGGTGACGATCGAGGTGCGGAGGGCGGTACGCATAACGACTCCTTGGAACAAGGTCGGGAAAGGGGGCGGAGAGTCGCATGCCGCGGTGTCTCTGTCGGGGTTTCGTCCGGTCAGGTCTGCGGGGCTGCTGATGAGAAATCTACGGATCTTGATCGGCCGGAACGTGGGATTCCTGTCCTGGGTGAGTAACAGCGAACAGGCCGGAAACACCGCGGCCGGGCCGCTCCTGTGCGGAGCGGCCCACGGTCGTCCCTGCCGATGTTTCACGTGAAACATCGGCAGGGTTTCACCGGCGCCGGCCGGTCCGCAGCACGGTCGCCGCCACCACGAGCGCCGTGAGCATCAGCCCGGCGCCGATCCCGAAGGCCAGGTGGTAGCCGGAGGTCAGGGCCGCCGCCCGGTCGAGGCCCGTGCCGAGCAGGGAGTCGGTGCGGGCGGCCGCCAGGGTGGACAGGACGGCGACGCCGAGGGCCATGCCGATCTGCTGGGTGGTGTTGAACAGGCCCGAGGCGAGGCCCGCGTCCTGCTCGTCGGCGCCGGACATCCCGAGCGCGGTGAGGGCGGGCAGGGCCAGGCCGAAGCCGGCGGCGAGCAGCATCACGGGGAGCAGGTCGGTGACGTAGTCGGCGCGGACCGGGAGCCGGGTCAGCAGGCCCAGGGCGGCGACGAGCAGTCCGAGTCCGGCGAGCAGGACGGCCCGCTCGCCGAAGCGGGCGTTGAGCGGGGCCGAGGCGAAGAGGGAGACCCCGCCGATGACCACGGCCGCCGGGAGCATCGCCAGGCCGGTCTCGGCGGCTCCGTAGCCGAGCACGTTCTGCAGGTACAGAGCGACCAGGACCTGGAAGGAGAACAGGGCGGCCACCATCAGCATCTGGACCAGGTTCGCCCCGACCACGGTCCGCGAGCGGAAGATGCGCAGCGGTACGAGCGGGGTGCGGGTGCGGGCCTGGCGGGCGGTGAAGGCGGCGAGCAGGGCGATCGAGAGCGTGCCCAGGCCGAGGGTGTGCACGGAGACCCAGCCGTAGCGCTCCACCTCGACGACGGTGAAGATGCCGAGCATCAGGCCCGCGGTGACCAGGAGGGCGCCGATGACGTCGGCCCCGGCGCGCAGGCCCGGCCGGGCATGGGCGCTGTCCGCGGGGAGGGCGGGCAGGGCCAGGGCGAGGGCGGCCAGTCCTATGGGCAGGTTGATGAAGAAGATCCAGTGCCAGTCGAGGGCGTCGGTCAGGACCCCGCCGAGCACCTGGCCCAGGGAGGCTCCGGCCGCTCCGGTGAAGGAGAAGACGGCGATGGCCTTGGCCCGCTCGCGCGGTTCGGTGAACAGAGTGACCAGGATGCCCAGGCTGACGGCGGCGGCGACGGCACTGCCGAGGCCCTGCAGGAACCGGGCGGCGATCAGCACCTCGGGCGAGCCGGCGAAGCCGGCGAGCAGGGAGGCTCCGGTGAAGATGCCGGTCCCGGCCAGGAACATCCGCTTGCGGCCGATGAGGTCGCCGAGCCGGCCGGCGAGCAGCAGCAGGCTGCCGAAGGCGATCAGGTAGGCGTTGACGACCCAGCTGAGGCCGGCGGGGCTGAAGCCCAGGTCCTTCTGGATGGCCGGCATCGCGACGGTGACGATGCTGCCGTCGAGGACGGTCATCAGGACCCCGGTGGACAGCACCCCGAGGGCCGTCCAGCGGGAGCGCAGCCCGCGCGGTGCAGCCGGGGCGTCCGGGGCATCCGGGGCATCCGGGGCATCCGGGGCGGAGGAAGCGGGATCCGGAGCCGGAACGGGAGGAGCGGAGGGAGCGGAGGTGGCAGGCATCTGTGTCCCCAGTCGGTGAGCGGCGGGCTGACTTGGTAAGACCGTATCAGATAGTTCTGTTGCAGACGATCTATTGAGGACTCAATTGCTAGACTGGCGGACATGACAGCCATGGCACCCGCACAGAACGAGCCGGACCTCTCCTACCTCCTCGACCACAGCAGCCACGTCCTGCGCACGCGGATGGCAGCGGCCCTCGACCGGATCGGGCTCACCGCACGGATGCACTGCGTCCTCGTGCACGCGATCGGCGAGGAGCGGACGCAGATCCAGCTCGCCGAGATCGGGGGCATGGACAAGACGACGATGGTCGTCACCGTCGACGCCCTGGAGAAGGCCGGACTGGCCGAGCGCAAGCAGTCCGGTACGGACCGCCGGGCCCGCGTCATCGTGGTCACCGAGAAGGGCGCGGCCCTGGCGAAGGAGAGCAGCCGCATCGTGGACCAGGTCCACGCCGAGGCCCTCTCCTCCCTCGCGGACGCGGACCGCGAGGCCGTGCTGCGCGTACTGAACCTGCTGGTCAAGGGCGATCTGGAGACCCCGTCGGAGAGCCCGAGGCCGGCCCGCAGGGCCCGCCAGTAACAGCGGGGCATCCCCCGGATGGCCCTGTCACAGGGCCGTCCGGCGCCTTCTGGCAGACAGTGGGACAAGGCACTCAGCCCAGGGGGGAACCACCATGCCGGAGGCGTACGCACATGGGACTGTTCGACTTCATGAGGTCCGACAAGAAGAAGGAACAAGCCGAGAAGGCCGCCGAAAAGGCGGCTGAGCAGGTGCAACAGCAGACCGCGGCCGCCCCGGCGCCGCCGTCCGCGATGCCCGCCGACACGGGCACCAAGTACACCGACTCGGCAGCGGCGACCAAGGCCGCCGCCGAACGCATGGCGGCCGCGGCGCCGCCCAAGGCCGCACCGATGCCGCCCAAGGCGGCACCCGCGCCGCCGGCCGCCGCGAAGCCCGCCGCGCACACGCCCACGCCGGCCTCCGCCGCGCACAAGGCGGTGCCCGCCGCTCCGATGCCGAAGCCCGCGCCCAAGCCGCAGCGCACGTACACCGTCCGCTCGGGCGACTCGCTCTCCGCGATCGCCCGCCGCGAGCTCGGCAACGAGGGCCGCTGGCGCGAGCTCTACGCCATGAACAAGGGCGTCATCGGCTCGAACCCCGACATGATCCACCCGGGAATGAAGCTCACCCTCCCCAACTAGCGGGGACCGCCGACAAAGGAGTGGGGCCCGGATCCTGGAAAGGATCCGGGCCCCACTCCCGTGCGCTGTTCCTCAGCGGTGCTTGCGCTTGGCGTCCTCGGCGTCGATCCGCTCCTGAGCGGCCTCCGCCTGCGCCTCCAGGCTGGACGCCTGCTCCTTCGCGTCGGCCTCCTTCGCCGCCAGCTCCTCGTCGAAGGGGGCCGGAGCCTCCTCCTCCCTGGCCGACAGCTCGGTCGCGGCCGGCGGCTCGACGAGCCAGTCCGGGTTCGACTGCTGGTCCCACCACTTCCACGCGGCGAAGGCGCCGCCGGCCAGTACGCCGGCGATCGCCACGCCCTTGAAGAGGCGACCGCAGCGCGCACGCCGCTCGTGGCGCCGTACGAGCTTCTGGACCTCCTTGGCCGATACCTGGCCGCGCAGCGCCGCCAGCGCCGCCGTCGACCGGGATGCGGCCTCCTCGGCCACCGGCTGGGCCGCCGCGAAGGCGCTCTCCAGCCGCGGCTGCGTGTAGTCCACCGCGCTCCGGGCTGCCAGTCGGGTCTGCTTCACGGCATTGGACGCCGCCCGGTCGACGTTCGGCGGCACATGGGCGCGCGCCGACTTGATCCGGGGATGTACGTGGCAGTCGTACGTCTGGCGGGCTTGTTTGGCAGCCTCGCCGGCCGCGTACGACACCTTCGGCGCGATCCGGTCATTTGCTTCGTTGGCGTAATGCACCGCAGCGTGCTTGGCGGATTCCGCGTACGGCGCCACCACTTCCGCTGCGTGCCGCGCCGTATCCCTGGCACTTGATGCTGCCAGACGCACGCTTTCCTTGCGGGTCACGGGATCCTCCTCCTCGGTGGCGGACACAGTTCACCTTTCCACCCTTTGTCGGATCATGCCTGCCATAGTGCCGACCGGCATGCGCGACAGGGCATACGGGTGGACGATTTCCGTCCGGTGCAGCCCTCCGTGGGAGGATCTGAAACCGACAGTGATGACTATGGAAGGCAGATCCGTGGCCGAGAAGCTCTACGCCACCCTGAAGACCAACCACGGGGACATCGAGATCGAGCTCCTGCCGAACTTCGCCCCGAAGACCGTACGCAACTTCGTCGAACTCGCCACCGGTGAGCGCGAGTGGACGCGGCCCACGGACGGCCAGAAGACCACGGACCCGCTCTACGACGGCACCGTCTTCCACCGCGTCATCAGCGGGTTCATGATCCAGGGCGGTGACCCCCTGGGCAACGGCACCGGCGGCCCCGGCTACCAGTTCGCCGACGAGTTCCACCCCGACCTGGCCTTCACCAAGCCCTACCTGCTCGCGATGGCCAACGCCGGCCCGGGCACCAACGGCTCGCAGTTCTTCATCACCGTCGCCCCCACGGCCTGGCTGACGCGCAAGCACACCATCTTCGGCGAGATCGGCGACAAGGCCAGCCAGAAGATCGTCGACGCCATCGCCGCAGGTCCCACCAACCCGCGCACCGAGCGCCCCCTCGACGACGTGATCATCCAGTCGGTCGTCATCGAGAAGCGCTGACCGCCGGGGAACCTTTCGGCCCCGCCCGTCCGTCCTCGATACGTACCGGACGGGCACGGGCGTTCCGCCGTCCTCACCGCTGCGCTCTCCGCCGACCGAGGGGACCGATGGACACCGACCGTATTCCGGGCTGCTACCGGCACCCGGACCGCGAGACCGGGATCAGCTGTACCCGCTGTGAGCGGCCCATCTGCCCCGAGTGCATGATCAGCGCCTCGGTCGGCTTCCAGTGCCCCGAGTGCGTCCGCAGCGGCTCGGGAACGGGCCACGGGGCCGCGGCCAACGCTCCGCGCACGATCGCGGGCGGGGTGGTGGCCGCCGATCCGCACCTGGTCACCAAGATCCTGATCGGGATCAACGTGGCGGTGTTCCTCTTGGTGACGGCCGTACCCAGCCTCGATAGCGATCTGGTGATGCTGGGCCGGTACGGAGACCAGTTCGGCGTCTCCACCGGCGAGTACTACCGGCTGCTGACCTCGCCGTTCCTGCACGTCGAGTGGTGGCACATCTTCAGCAACATGCTCGGCCTGTGGTTCATCGGCGGACCGCTGGAGCAGGAGCTCGGCCGGGCCCGCTATCTCACGGTGTATCTGCTGTCCGCCCTGGGAGGCAGCGTCGCGGTCTATCTGCTGACCGAGCCGACCGTCCCGACCCTCGGTGCCTCCGGAGCCGTCTTCGGCCTGCTCGGCGCCACCGTGGTGCTGTTCCGCCGGATGCGGTACGAAATGCGCCCGCTGATCACCATGGCGGTGCTCATGCTGGTGCTGACCTTCATGCCGGGGCTGAACGTGTCCTGGCAGGCCCATATCGGTGGTCTGATCACAGGTGGTCTGGTCGCGGCGGGCTTCCTGTGGCCCACAAAGGACATGGGCGCGCGGAATCGCACATTGGTCCAGTGGGGCACCTGTGTGGCGGTGTTCTTGCTGGCCACAGCCCTGATCGTGGTCCGGACCGCCGAGCTTTCCGCACTCACCTGATCACACCGGCGTCAACTCTCCACAGAGTTATCCACAGATCTTCTGTCTTTTCCTCAGGTGTGGATGACGCTGTGGATAACTCATGGGGAGAGCTTGCGGAGCCGGGCTACTTCCACTGCGTGGAGACGCCGAATCCTGCCGCAATGAAGCCGAATCCGACCACAATGTTCCAATTTCCGAGGGCTTCGACCGGAAGCTGGGTCTCGGACAGATAGAAAACGACGATCCATGCCAGACCGATCAAGAAGAACGCCAGCATGACCGGGGCGACCCAGTTGCGGTTCGTCAGCTTGATCGACTGCGGCGTCCGCGTGGGGGGCGGCGTGTAGTCGTCCTTCTTGCGGATACGTGACTTCGGCACGAGGGGCTCTCCTGTCGATGGGCTGGGGACCTGGCCTGCCCCGGGCGTCCGTTAGCGTAGTGGACCTGTGGCGTTGAAGGAGAAGGGTACGTTGAGCAATTCCGACGACTCCTCCGCGGGTCCCCGTCGCCGTGCCAGACCGGTCCGGCTGCTCACGGCCGCCGTTTTCGCTCTCGCCGGCTTGATCTTCGTCACCAGCTTCAACACCTCCAAGGGTACGAACATCCGGACGGACGCCTCGCTCCTCAAGCTGTCCGACCTGATCCACGAGCGCAGCCAGAACAATCTGGAGCTGGAGAAGACCACCGCCACCGCGCGCGACGAGGTCGACGCGCTCGCCGACCGCGACAACGGGAGCACCAAGGCCGAGGACGCCAGACTGGCCGCCCTGCGCGCCGCCTCCGGCACCGACGAGCTCAGCGGCAAGGCCGTGACGGTCACCCTGAACGACGCGCCCCCGAACGCCACGGCCCGCATCCCCAACGTGCCCGAGCCGCAGCCCAACGACCTGGTGATCCACCAGCAGGACCTCCAGGCCGTGGTCAACGCCCTCTGGCAGGGCGGCGCCGAAGGCATCCAGGTGATGGACCAGCGGCTGATCTCGACCAGCGCCGTGCGCTGCGTGGGCAACACCCTGATCCTCCAGGGCCGGGTGTACTCGCCCCCGTACAAGGTGACGGCCGTCGGCGACCCGGGCGCGCTGAAGAAGGCCCTCGCGGCCTCCCCGGCGCTGCAGAACTACCAGCTGTACGTGAACGCGTACGGGCTCGGCTGGAAAGTGGACGAGCACAAGGCGCTGACACTGCCGGGCTACTCCGGCACAGTGGACCTCCACTATGCGAAGCCGCTGGAGTCCGCCACCCCGTGAGCGCACCGTCGACGTGCCGCGCCTGCTGGTGCGCACGTTCAGCGAGGTGTGCCTGACCGCGGGCTCGCTCATCGTGCTCTTCGTGGCCTACGTCCTGCTGTGGACCGGGGTCAAGGCCGACCAGGCCATGGACGGGGAGATGGCCCGCATGCGCGACCGCTGGTCCGCGGCGCCCGCGGCCGCCCCGCAGCCCGCCCCCTCGGCCGCCCCCTCGGCCGCCCCCTCGGCCGCCCCCTCGGCGGCGCCGTCGGCCGCCCCCGAGCCCGGCACGTACCCGCCGGGCCGGGCCTTCGCCGAGATGTACGTCCCGCGCTTCGGCCCCGACTGGAACAAGCCGGTCCTGGAGGGCACGGGCACCGAACTGCTGAAGAAGGGCCTGGGCCACTACGCCGGCACGGCCCGGCTCGGCGGCACCGGGAACTTCGCGGTGGCCGGCCACCGGCGCACGTACGGGGACCCCTTCAAGGACATCCCCAAGCTGCGGCCCGGCGACCCCGTGATCCTCAAGGACGCCACCGGCTGGTACACGTACACCGTCCGGGCCGAGGCGCTGCGCACGCTCCCCACCGAGGTCGGCGTGGTCGATCCGGTGCCGAGCCGCTCGCCCTTCGGCGGGCCGGGCCGGTACCTGACGCTGACCACCTGCGACCCGGAATGGGGGCACAGCCACCGGCTCGTGGTCTGGGCGGAACTGACCGGTGTGCGGATCCTCGCGCAGGGTCCGCCCGAGGGTTTGCCAAGGTGACCCTCCGCGCCGGGCGGCTGGCTTTAGGCTGTGGACGTACCGCCCCTGCGGTGCGTTGAACGATCGTGGACGAAAAGGACACAGGCGGCATGTACGGCTGGATCTGGCGGCATCTGCCGGGTAACGCGTGGGTACGCGTGATGATCTCCCTCGTGCTGGTGCTCGCGGTGGTGTTCGTGCTGTTCCAGTACGTCTTCCCGTGGGCCGAGCCGCTGCTTCCGTTCAACGATGTGACGGTGGACGAGGGATCGGGAGCGACTCCGTGAGCGCGCGCATTCTGGTTGTCGACAACTACGACAGCTTTGTCTTCAACCTGGTCCAGTACCTCTACCAGCTCGGCGCCGAGTGCGAGGTGCTGCGCAACGACGAGGTCGAGCTCGCCCACGCCCAGGACGGCTTCGACGGCGTCCTGCTGTCCCCGGGCCCGGGGACCCCCGAAGAGGCCGGCGTCTGCGTGGACATGGTCCGCCACTGCGCGGACACGGGCGTACCGGTCTTCGGCGTCTGCCTCGGCATGCAGTCGATGGCCGTCGCCTACGGCGGCGTGGTCGGCCGGGCCCCGGAACTGCTGCACGGCAAGACCTCGCCGGTGGTCCACGAGGGCCTCGGCGTCTTCGAGGGACTGCCCTCGCCCTTCATCGCCACCCGCTACCACTCCCTCGCGGCCGAGCCGCCGACCCTCCCGGACACCCTCGAGGTCACGGCGCGGACCGAGGACGGGATCATCATGGGCCTGCGCCACCGCGAGCACGACGTCGAGGGCGTGCAGTTCCACCCCGAGTCCGTGCTGACCGAGTGGGGCCACCGGATGCTCGCGAACTGGCTGGTGCGCTGCGGTGACGCGGGTGCGGTGCAGCGCTCGGTGGGGCTCGCCCCGGTGGTGGGCAAGGCCGTCGCGTGACGGCGCTCGCGCCGTCCGCGCCCACCGAGGGCCGGGCCGCGCGACGCAGGGCGGCACAGGAGGCCGAGAAGCGCACGCGTGCGCGGGGCCGGGGCAGGGGCCGGAGTCAGGGCAGGGGCCGGCGGCGCAGGCGGCCGGCCTCGGGCGGGCCGGTCGTGGTCCTCAGCAGGCTGGCCGGGGAGCTGTTCATCACGCTGGGCCTGGTGATGCTCCTCTTCGTCGGCTACCAGCTCTGGTACACGAACTTCCTGGCGGGCCGGACGGCCGATCACGCCGCCGGCTCCCTGCTCCAGAACTGGGACCGCGATCCGGGCGGGGCGGCCGCGCCGCCCGTGGCGGCGTTCGAGCCGGGCCAGGGCTTCGCGATCCTGTACATCCCGAAGCTGGACGTGAAGGTGCCCGTCGCCGAGGGGACGAGCAAGGCGAAGGTGCTCGACAAGGGCATGGTCGGTCACTATTCCGACGGGCCGCTCACGACCGGGATGCCGGCCGATCCCCAGGGCAACTTCGCGCTGGCGGGCCACCGGAACACGCACGGAGAACCGTTCCGCTACATCAACCGGCTGGTGCCCGGGGACAAGATCGTGGTGGAGACGCGGGACGCGTACTACACGTACGAGATGACCTCGCAGCTGGCGCAGACCCCGCCGTCGAACGTCTCGGTCATCAAGCCGGTGCCGGTCGGATCGGGCTTCACTTCCCCGGGCCGGTACATCACGCTGACCACCTGCACCCCGGAGTTCACCAGCACCTACCGGATGATCGTATGGGGCAGGATGACCGGTGAACGCCCCCGCAGCCAGGGTGCTCCGCCCGAGCTGACCAGCCCGTAGAGGATCCGCAGTGTCACGTGTCGCACCGCCCCCGCGCCGCAGCGCCCTCGCGGGGTTCCTGAGCCTGCTGGGCGAGCTCCTGATCACGGTGGGCCTGGTGCTCGGCCTGTTCGTGGCGTACTCGCTGTGGTGGACGAACGTCCTGGCGGACCGGGACGCCTCCGCGCGCGGGGACGCGGTGCGCGAGCAGTGGGACAAGGCGGCGCCCTCGCAGACGGCGGCCGCGGCGCCGGGGGCGCTGGACGTCCAGGGCGGAATCGGCTTCCTGCACGTGCCGGCGATGAAGAACGGCGAGGTGCTGGTCAAGAAGGGCACCGGCTCGGAGGTCCTCAACGACGGGGTCGCCGGGTACTACACGGAGCCGGTGAAGTCGGCGCTGCCGTGGGACCCGGCCGGCGGCAACTTCGCGCTGGCGGCCCACCGCGACGGGCACGGGGCCAAGTTCCACAACATCGACAAGCTGAGGAACGGCGACGCGGTCGTCTTCGAGACCCGCGACACCTGGTACGTGTACAAGGTCTTCGCCGAGCTGAGCCAGACCTCGAAGTACAACGTGGACGCGATCAGCCCGGTCCCCAAGGAGTCGGGGAAGACGGCCCCGGGCCGCTACATCACCCTGACGACCTGCACACCCGTCTACACCTCGAAGTACCGCTACATCGTGTGGGGCGAACTGGTCCGCACGGAAAAGGTCGACTCGAAGCGCACCCTCCCTACGGAGCTGCGCTGAGGCGGCGCACCGTCTTCGAAGTCAGCGCAGGACCTGGAGCCGGACTCCGGCGCTCCAGGCCTCCAGAAGCCCCCTGTGGACGGCCGTGACGCCCCCCTGAGCGGCGATGGCCAGGGACTCCCGGGTGAAGGCGCAGGTGGCCACGTAGAGGGCCACGTCGGCCCGGTGCAGGACCTTCGAGGAGCCGAGGAACTTCTGCATCTCGCCGCTGAGCACGTGCCGGAACGGCGCGAAGTTCTTGCACTGCACGGCGACGGTCCGCCCGTCGGCGGTCCGGGCGGTGATGTCGACCCCGCGGTCGCCTCCGTGCCCGCCGTACACCTCCACGTCGGTGCACCCGTCGCGCCGGAGCAGCTCCGCGACGTGCAGTTCGAACTCCTTCCAGGTCATGGCGTCGATCGTGCCGATGACCCCGGTGAGGGCCCGCACGTCCTGGCCGCGCTGGAGGCGGCTGAGCTGGAGGTCGTGCTCGACGAGCTTCATCTGGATCTGCTGGACGTCCTCCCGGAGGGAGATCAACTCCCGCCGCTGTTCGCCGGCCGTCTCGATCAGGACGTTCAGCATCGGCACGACGGTCTTGCCGAGCACGTCGGTGATGCGGGTGTCGATCCGCTCGTCGACCTCGGCCCAACTGTCCCTGTGGACAAGGTTGTCCACAGGGCGTGTGCGGACCTCGGTCTCCGCGTCGAGGAGGTACGTACGCACCTGACGTGCGACTTCGCTGTCCCTGAGGAGCATGCCGACGTTCAGGACGGCCCGGCGGGGGAATACGGCGAGTGACCGAGTCTGTGACCGAACGTCACTGAGTTGCTTGAAGTAACTCAGTTCTGGACCGGTCAGAACCCGGTAGCCGTTGGACTCCATTTCCTCGCGGTGGTCGAACAGTAGGGCGCGAATGGCGACTTGGGTGACCTCGTAGTACGCCGCCACCATCGCCGTCGTGACATGCAGCCCGTCCGGCAGGAGGGACAGGGCCTTCACCTTGTCCAGCACCTCTGTCCGTCCCAGGACGCTCGTGCGCAGAGTGCGGGACTCCAGCAGCACCGATTCGTTGATCATGACCCGTCCCTCTCCGGGCGGGCTCTGCTGCCCGCCCCGTCCGGGCTAACGAATTTCGTACATATGAAGACACGTACGAAACGGCCCCGGTCCCTCTCGGGGAGAGGGACCGGGGCCGGTGGTGCGGGCTAGTTGCCGCCGAGGCCTCCGAAGAAGCCGCCGCCGCCGTCGTTGCCGCCGTTCTGCTGGTTGTCGGGGACCGTGTTCACGTTGATGACCGAGCCGGCGGTCGTCGGGGTGCCGACTCCCGGGTCCGTGCTCAGGATCTTCGCGCGGCCGTCCGAGGAGCCCGACAGGACCGATCCGAGGATCAGGCCCTTCGAGGCGAACTCGGCCCGGGCCTGGTTGAGGGTCTTGCCGACCACGTTCGGGACCGTGAGCTGCTGGACCGGCTTGGCGACCGAGATGTTGACCGTCGAGCCGACGTCGACCTGGCTGTTGAGGCCGGGGTCCTGGCTGACGACCGTCTTGGGGGCCGTGCCCGGGGCCGCGTCCACCTCGGTGACGCTGCCGAGCTTCAGCTTGACGGCCTGCAGGGCCTTCTGGGCGTCGGCCTGGTTCTTGCCGGTCAGGTCGGGGACGGTCACCTTGGAGACTTCCTTGGCCACCGTCACCGTGATCGTCGAGCCCTTCTCGGCCTCGCCGTTCTTCGGGGCCTGGTCGATGACGGTGCCCGCGGGCCGCTCGGACTCGACGACCTTCTTCTCGATCTGGAAGCCCTTTTCCTGGAGGGCCTTCTCCGCGTCGGCGATCGCCAGGTTGATGACGTTCGGGACGAGGACCTTGGGGGCGCCCGTGGAGACCTTCACCTTGACCACGGAGTTCTTGGCGACCTTCACGCCCTCGGCCGGGTTCTGCTCGCAGACGCTGCCCTTGGGGGCGGCGTCGCAGGCCATTTCCCCCTCCTGCTCGACGACGAGGCCGACGTTGATGGCGTTCGACTTGGCCGCTTCGAGGGTTTCGCCGATGAGCTTGGGGACCGCGGGGCGGTTGTCGGCGGTGTTGCTGAAGAGGGAGCGCCCGATCAGGATCGCGCCGACCAGCACGAGGATGCCGGCGGTGACCAGCAGGATCGTGGAGGCCTTGCTCTTCTTCTGCGGACGCCGGCCGCGGCCGCCCTGGTCGTAGCCGTTCGGGTCCTGGTACCCGTTGTTCCCGTAGCCGCCGTTGCCCGGTGCCATCGGCGGGAGCATGGAGGTCTGGTTCGGGTCGGCGGTGCGCAGGGCCGTGGTGGGCTGGTCGTAGCCCTGGTGTCCGTAGCCGTTGCCCTGGTCGGGGTAGCCGTAGCCGGCGACGCCCATGGAGGCGGTGGCGGCGACGGGCTGGCCGTCGAGGCAGGCCTCGATGTCGGCGCGCATCTCGTCGGCGGACTGGTAGCGGTAGTCGGCGTCCTTGACCAGCGCCTTCAACACGATCGCGTCCATCTCGGGCGTGATCTCGGAGTCGAAGTTGGACGGGGGCTGGGGCTCTTCCCGTACGTGCTGGTAGGCGACGGCGACCGGGGAGTCACCGATGAACGGCGGCCGGACGGCGAGGAGCTCGTACAGCAGGCAGCCGGCCGAGTAGAGGTCGGAGCGCGCGTCGACCTGTTCGCCCCTGGCCTGCTCCGGGGAGAGGTACTGGGCGGTGCCGATGACGGCGGCGGTCTGCGTCATGGTCATGCCGGAGTCGCCCATGGCGCGGGCGATGCCGAAGTCCATGACCTTGACCTGGCCGGAGCGGGTCAGCATCACGTTGGCGGGCTTGATGTCGCGGTGCACGATGCCGGCGCGGTGCGAGTACTCCAGCGCCTGGAGGATGCCGATGCACATCTCCAGGGTGCGCTCGGGCAGCAGCTTGCGGCCGGAGTGCAGGAGCTCGCGCAGGGTCGAGCCGTCGACGTACTCCATCACGATGTACGGGATGGAGATGTTGTCGACGTAGTCTTCGCCGGTGTCGTACACGGCGACGATCGCCGGGTGGTTGAGCGACGCGGCCGACTGGGCCTCGCGGCGGAACCTGGCCTGGAAGGACGGGTCGCGGGCGAGATCGGCGCGCAGGGTCTTGACGGCGACGGTACGGCCGAGCCGGGTGTCGTGGGCGAGGTAGACCTCGGCCATGCCACCACGGCCGAGCACGTGGCTCAGCTCGTACCGGCCGCCGAGGCGACGCGGCTCTTCCATAACGTGCAGCCCTCTCCGTCAGTCCCGACCGCACCCGTGTGTGGTCCGGCGGTGTGCTGTTCGCGCAAAGGCTACCGGCCGATCGTCGGTGATCGGTTCGTGACCACAGGCTGATACCGGACCGGTACCGTACGCTCGCATCCGGGCGGGAATGGTGACCCGGATCACATCTGTGTGCCCCTTGCGGCTCTCGCGTGGCGATCGGCCCCGCCCGTCACCCCTTGTTGCTCTTGAGCACGGCCTGCATGACGGCCTTGGCCACGGGGGCCGCGAGGCCGGCGCCGGAGATGTCCTCGCGGTCCGCGCTGCTGTCCTCGATGACGACGGCCACGGCGACCGGCGAGCTGCCGTCGGCGTTCTGGGCGTAGGAGATGAACCAGGCGTACGGGCGCTTCTTGTTGCCCTCGCCGTGCTGGGCGGTGCCGGTCTTGCCGCCGACGACGGTCCCGTCGATCTTGGCGGTGGTGCCGGTGCCGTTCTCGACGACGTTGACCATCATGGCCCGGATCTTCTCCGCGTTCTGGGGGGAGAGGGGCCGGCTCATTTCCTGCGGTTCGTGCTTCTCGATGACGTCGACGTTGGGCGACTGCAGCTGGTCGACCATGTACGGCTTCATCAGCTTGCCGTTGTTGGCGATGGCGGCGGTGACCATGGCCATCTGGAGCGGGGTGGCCGCGGTGTTGAACTGACCGATGGAGCTGAGGGCGTTGCCGTCCTTGCCCATGGTCTTGTCGTAGACGCTGGCGAAGGCGCGGACCGGGGTGTCGATCTTGTCGTTGTTGAAGCCGAACTTCTCGGCGGTCTTCACCATGTTGTCCCGCCCCACCTTGTCGCCCATGTTGGCGAAGACGGAGTTGCAGGAGACCTGGAGGGCGTAGTTGAGGGTGGCCTTGCCGCAGTTCGGGGCGTGGTTGACCATCTCGGTCTTGGTGCCCGGCAGGATGTACGGGTCCTCGGTGTCGGTCGGCGCGTTGATGTCGGTGACGACGCCGTTCTCCAGGGCCGCGGCCGCGGTGACCACCTTGAAGGTGGAGCCGGGCGGGTAGGTCTCGCGCAGGGCGCGGTTGACCAGCTTCTTGTCCTCGCTGTCCTTGAGCTCGACCCAGGCCTTCTCGTCGGTCTTGGAGTTGCCGGCGAAGGAGGTGGGGTCGTACGAGGGGGTGCTGACCAGGGCGAGGATGGCGCCGGTGCGCGGGTCGATCGCGGCGACGGCGCCCTTCTTGGAGCCGAGCTTGTCGAACGCGGCCTTCTGGGCGGCGGTGTTCAGCGTGGTGACGACGTTGCCGCCGGCCTTCTTCTCGCCGGTGAACATGCCGATGGTGCGGTCGAAGAAGAGCCGGTCGTCGTTGCCGGTGAGGATGCCGTCCTCGAGGGACTCGAGCTGGGTGGAGCCGAAGGCCTGCGAGGCGTAGCCGGTGACGGGGGCCCAGAGCGGGCCGTTGTCGTAGGTCCGCTTGAACTTGTAGTCGCTGCCGTCGGTGACGGCGGAGCCGGTGACCGGCTTGCCCTCGACGATGATGTTGCCGCGTTCGGTGGCGTACTGGGCGATCTGGACCCGGCGGTTCTCCTTGCGGGTGCTCAGCTCTTCGGCCTTGACGTACTGGAGCCAGTTGGTCCGCACGAGCAGTGCCAGGACGAGCAGACCGCAGAAGATCGAGATGCGGCGCAGGGGCTTGTTCATGACGGGCGGACCACCTGGGTCATCTCGGAGTCGGGGGACGGTGCCGGGGCCGGGGCAGGGCGGCGTGCGGTGTCGCTGATCCGGATGAGGATGGCGATGAGGATCCAGTTCGCGAGGACGGACGAGCCGCCGGACGCGAGGAAGGGCATGGTCATGCCGGTCAGGGGGATGAGGCCCATGACTCCGCCGGCGACCACGAAGATCTGGAGCGCGAAGGCGCCGGAGAGGCCGATCGCGAAGAGCTTGCCGAAGGGGTCGCGGGCGGCGAGGGCGGTGCGCACGCCGCGCTCGATGATCAGTCCGTAGAGCAGCAGGAAGGCCATGACCCCGGCGAGCCCGAGCTCTTCGCCGACGGTGGCGAAGATGAAGTCGGAGTTGGCGGCGAAGCCGATGAGGTCGGAGTTGCCCTGTCCCCAGCCGGTGCCGAGCACTCCGCCGGAGCCGAAGCTCATGATCGACTGGCCGACCTGCTCGCAGGCGCCGGACTTGCTGTAGCAGGCGAAGGGGTCGAGCCAGGCGGTGACGCGGGCCTTGACGTGGCTGGCGGTGGCGCCGACCACGGTGGCTCCGCCCACGCTCATGAGCAGGCCGATGACGATCCAGCTCGTCCGCTCGGTGGCCACGTACAGCATGATCACGAACATGCCGAAGAAGAGCAGCGAGGTGCCGAGGTCGTTCTCGAAGACCAGGACGAGCAGGCTCATCGCCCAGATCATCAGGATCGGGCCGAGGTCGCGGCCGCGCGGCAGGTAGAGGCCCATGAAGCGGCGGCTGGCGAGTGCGAGGGCGTCGCGCTTGACCATGAGGTAGCCGGCGAAGAAGACGGCGATGACGATCTTCGCGAACTCGCCGGGCTGGATCGAGAACCCGCCGACGCTGATCCAGATCTTGGCGCCGAAGACGTCGGCTCCCAGACCCGGGATCACGGGCAGGATCAGCAGCACGAGCGAGGCGGCCATGGAGATGTACGTGAACCGCTGGAGCACGCGGTGGTCCTTGAGGACTACCAGGACGCCGGCGAACAGGGCGATGGCGAGCGCCGTGTACATCATCTGCCGGGGCGCGGACTCGGAGAAGTTTCCGAAGGAGCGCTTCGCCAGGTTCTGCAGGCGCTCCGACTGGTCCAGGCGCCAGATCAGGACGAGGCCGAGCCCGTTGAGGAGCGTGGCGATCGGCAGCAGCAGCGGGTCGGCGTACTTGGCGTAGCGCCGGACGACGAAGTGCGCGATGCCCGCCAGGACGCCGAGGCCGAGCCCGTAGGTGAGCATGCCCGGGGGCAGCTTCCCGTGGAGCGACATGCCGGCGTTGGCGTAGGCGAAGATCGGGATGACCACGGCGAAGGCGAGCAGCAGGAGCTCGGTGTTCCGCCGGCTCGGCGCCTCGATGGCGCCGATGGTGGTCGTGTTGGTGACAACGCTCATGGTGTGGCGGGCCCCCTGTGCCCGCGTATGTCTACTGCTTCTCGCACAGGCCGACGACCTGCTGCTCGGCGGCAGTCAGCTCGGGGCCGGGTGTTTGGTTGCCCGCGGCCTCGGCGGCACGCCGTTCCTCGTCCTTCTTGCACGCGGAGGTCTGGGTGCCGAGCTCGTCGATCTTCGTACGGGCGGAGTCGAGGCTGCCTTCGCTGATCGTGTCCACGACCTGCTTGCGCTTGAAGGGCGGCAGGTACTTCAGTTCGATGTCGGGGCGGTCGGTCTCCACCTTGGAGAGCTCCAGCGGCCCCAGCTTCTGGCTGATCCCGCGGAAGAGCGCGACGTGCTCGTCCTTGACCCCGACGTAGAACTGCGTCTGGGTCCAGCGGTAGCCCGCGTACAGGCCGCCGCCGATGACGCCGAGGACCACGAGCAGCGTCAGCGTGCGCGTGGTCCACTTGCGGCCCTTGGCGCGGCGCCTGCGGGGGTGGTCGTACGTGTCCTCGTACCCGGAGTCGCCGTCGTACGGGTCGGCCTCGCCGAAGCTGCCGTACGCGTCGGCTCCGCCGCCCTGTCCCTGGGCGCCGTAACCGCCGTAGCCGGGGGCCTCGCCGCTGCCGGGAGGGCCGAAGGCACCGGCGGGCGGGGGGCTCTGGCGGCCGAGCCCGGAGGCGCGGCCGGCCGGCGTCTGCATGGCGTTGCCGCCGTCGAAGAGCTGGTGGTGCTGGTTCTCGGCGACCGCGCCGACGACGACCGGGGTGTCGTTGACCTGCGCGGCCAGGGTGTCGCCGCTGTCGGTGTCGAGGACGTCGGCCACGATGCAGGTGATGTTGTCGGGGCCGCCGCCGCGCAGCGCGAGCTGGATGAGGGAGGCCACGGTCTCGCGGGGGCCGTGGTAGTCGGCGAGGGTCTCTTCCAGGGTCTGGTGGGAGACCACGCCGGAGAGCCCGTCGGAGCAGATCAGGTAGCGGTCGCCGACCCGGACCTCGCGGATGGAGAGGTCGGGCTCGACGATGTCGCCGCTGCCCAGGGCCCGCATCAGCAGGGAGCGCTGCGGGTGGGTGGTGGCTTCCTCTTCGGTGATCCGGCCCTCGTCGACGAGGCGCTGCACCCAGGTGTGGTCCTGGGTGATCTGCGTGAGGACGCCGTCGCGGAGCAGGTAGGCGCGGGAGTCGCCGACGTGGACCAGGCCGAGGCGCTGGCCCGTCCACAGCAGGGCGGTGAGCGTGGTGCCCATGCCCTCCAGCTGGGGGTCCTCCTCGACCATGACGCGCAACTGGTCGTTGGCGCGCTGCACCGCGGTGCTGAGCGCGGTGAGCATGTCGGAGCCCGGGACGTCGTCGTCGAGCTGTACGAGGGCGGAGATCACCTCGGAGCTGGCGACCTCGCCGGCGGCCTGGCCGCCCATGCCGTCGGCGATCGCGAGGAGGCGGGGACCGGCGTAGCCGGAGTCCTCGTTGCCCTCCCGGATCATGCCCTTGTGCGATCCGGCGGCGAACCGCAGGGACAGACTCATGCGCACCTGCCCTGTCGACGAAGTTGGTGCCCCGGAAGACAACCGGTCTCGAGCCACACTGCCCACCCTCCGGCCTGGAGCGCGCTCGGGTCCGTGTCCCCGGTGGGACGGACCGCTGCGGCTCGCTCGCTCCGCTCGCTCATTCTCGTACTACTTCCGCAGCTCGATGACGGTCTTGCCGATGCGGATCGGGGCGCCCGGCGGAATGGGCGTCGGGGTGGTCAGCCGGGTCCGGTCGAGATACGTGCCGTTGGTGGACCCGAGATCCTCGACGATCCACTGACCGTCACGGTCGGGGTAGATCCTGGCATGCCTGCTGGAGGCGTAGTCGTCGTCCAGCACGATCGTGGAGTCGTGGGCCCGGCCCAAGGTGATCGTCTGACCCGCGAGGGCCACCGTGGTGCCCGTGAGGGTGCCCTCGGAGACGACGAGTTTGGCCGGCGCACCGCGGCGCTGGCGCTGCTGCGGTGGAGCAGCGGCCTGGCGGCCCTGCTGCTGCGCGGGGGCGCCGGAAGCGCCCCCGCCGCGTCGGGAACCGCGCTGCGTGACTCTCGTACCGAAGAGATCGCTGCGGATGACCTGAACGGCCACGATGACGAACAGCCACAGAACGGCCAGGAAACCCAACCGCATGACCGTCAGGGTCAGCTCTGACATTGCCCCCGCTTCACCCTTCGGCTTGCCGGTAAATGATGGTGGTGCTGCCCACGACGATCCGTGAACCGTCGCGGAGCGTAGCGCGGGTGGTGTGCTGCCCGTCCACCACGATGCCGTTGGTGGACCCAAGATCCTGGATCGTCGAGGGCGTTCCGGTCCGGATCTCACAGTGCCGGCGCGATACGCCGGGATCGTCGATCCGCACGTCGGCCTCGGTGCTTCGGCCGAGTACGAGCGTAGGGCGCGAGATCTGGTGGCGGGTGCCGTTGATCTCGATCCAGTGGCGCCGGACGGCGCCGCCGGAAGGTACGGGGGCCGGTCCGCCCGGTGTTCCGGGGCTCGGCCGGCGTGTGCCGGGTCCGCCCGGGGGCGGTCCTGCGGGCATCGGCGGCGCGGAGGCCGGGGGGTACCCGTAGCCGCCGGGCTGGGCCGGGGGGGCCTGGTGGCCCTGTCCCTGGCCCTGGCCTGGCTGGCCGGGGGACTGGGACGTGCTGGCGGCGAGCGTGCGGCTGCGGACCCGGTAGAGCCCGGTGTCCAGGTCGTCGGCCTTCTCCAGCTGGACCTTGATGGGGCCCATGAAGCTGTAGCGCTGCTGCTTGGCGTAGTCGCGGACGAGGCCCGCGAGCTCGTCGCCGAGCTGGCCCGAGTAGGGGCTCAGGCGCTCGTAGTCGCCGGTGCTCAGCTCCACGATGAAGTCGTTGGGGACGACGGTCCGCTCGCGGTTCCAGATGGTGGCGTTGTTGTCGCACTCCCGCTGGAGGGCGCCGGCGATCTCCACCGGCTGGACCTCGGACTTGAACACCTTGGCGAAGGTGCCGTTCACCAGACCTTCGAGTCGCTGCTCGAACCGCTTCAGAACTCCCATGGGGCACCTCCTCCGTCGTTGTCGCCCTGTACTGCTTACTGATCGTATCCACGCGTGGCGGATTCGGGTGGTTCCCCATCGGTCACGTGCGCATGAGTGTTGGTCCTCACAAGCGATCGTAGGGGCGCCCCGAGGACAGTGTCCCGCACCGGCGGCCGAGTACGGGAGGGGCGGTCGTCGGCGGGCGTCGGGAGAGCACGAAAAGCGATGTGAATCCAGCCCCTGCGACGTGCTAATGTTCCGATGTCGCCAGGGGAACGGCCCGCAAGGGAAGAACCGCTGGTAGTCACTTTGCGCGAGTGGCGGAACGGCAGACGCGCTGGCTTCAGGTGCCAGTGTCCTTCGGGACGTGGGGGTTCAAATCCCCCCTCGCGCACAGATCGAAGAGCCCCTGCTCCGGAGAAATCCGGAGCAGGGGCTCTTTCGTCGTGCCCGGGATGTGGACGGGATGGGGGCGCGGGCGGCGGGGCCGGGGGTGACGAGGGTCTCGGACGGACGGACGGACTGGCGGGCGGGGCGGCTAGGGCGGCGGCGGGGGTGGGGTGATGGCGGCTCTGGTGGTGGCCAGGGCTTCGTGGGCGAAGAAGGCGGTGACGTCGGTGGGGGCGGCGCCGGAGCGGGCGTGGACCAGGTCCCAGAGCTCGCACCAGGAGCGGCGGACGACGGCGGCGAAGGGCAGGTCGTCGAGGGAGGCCGCCGCGGCGACGGCCTGGAGCCGCATCAGCGGGAGGTGTTCCTCGGCGAGGAGGCCTTCGCCGGCCCGGGCCATGGCGTCCAGGGCCTCGGCGCCCCGCAGCCGGCCGGCGGCCAGTTCGTACACCGCGGCGGTCCGCTCGAAGGAACGGACCGCCGCGGCCTGGAACAGGGCGCGCTTGGTCGGGAACAGCCGGAACAGGTACGGCTGGGAGAGCCCGGCCCGGCGGGCGATCGTCTCCGTCGAGGTGCCGTGGAAGCCGCCGGTGGCGAATTCGGCGATCGCCGCCCGGAGCACCGTCTCGCGGCGTTCGTCCGCGCTCGGCCTCACGGCAGCCGGCGGGGCGAGGGTCCGCGGGACACCGTCAGGGGGTCCCAGTCCGGGCCGCGCTCCGGGAGGAGTCCCGGGTCCCCGAGAACCGCGCCGGAGTGGACCTCGTGCATGAGGCGGCGGCCCAGGATCTGGCCGGCGCAGGCGATGCCGCTGACCGCCGAGCCCGTGATGCCGTTGCCGTAGCGGGTGTTCGCCCCGGCGATGTGCAGGCCCTCGATGAGGGTGGCGGTGTCCGGGCGGGCTCCGGTGGCGCCCCACTGGGCCATGCCGAAGGGGGTGCCGCCGGTGGAGAGCGTGTACCGCTCCTGGGTGAGCGGGGTCGCCGTCTCCACGTGGGTGATGTGGTCGCGGAACGGGCCGAGGAACTCCTCGGCGGCGTCCAGGACGGACTCCGTCAGGCGGGCCTTCTCCTTGCGGTACGCCGGGTTCTCGCGGTACCGCCCGCCGTCGGCCGGGCCCTCGGTGACGCCCCACCGTTCGAGGCCGGGCGGGCAGAGCGTCATCAGCTGGAAGTTGGAGTGGCCGGGCGGGCAGATGCGGCGGCCGACGTGGTCCTTGCCGGAGGCGAAGGACATGAAGAGGAAGTCGGTCGTGGCGGACGGGGCGGCGGAGCGGAGGTCCTCGTAGTAGCGGCCGATGTCCTCGCCGCGGTACCACCACACGTTGGCGTGGCGCTCGATGTCCTTGTCCAGGGCCACGTAGACGGTGGCCCAGGGCAGTGCCATCCGGGCGTCCCGGGTCTTGGCGGCCAGGCGCCGGGGCAGCCGCTCCTCGCCCACCAGGTCGAGCATGGTGCGGCGGTAGTCGGCGTTCGACACGACGACCGGGGCCGCGGCGGCGCTGCCGTCCGCGAACTCCACGCCGCGGGTGCGGCCTTCCCCGACGGCGATCCGCGTCACCCTGGCGCGGGTGCGCAGGGTTCCGCCGTGCGCGCGGATCACTTCGAGCAGGCCCGCGGCGAGCATCTGCCCGCCGCCCTGCGGGTAGTAGGCGCCGCGGACGTAGTGGTCGACGAGGGTGGCGTGCGTGGCGACGGTGGCCTCGTCCGGGGACATGCCGTAGTTGGGCGACTGGGCGGCGAGCAGGGTGCGGGCGCGGGTGGAGAGCGCGCAGTGGTCGAAGAGCTCGGTCAGGGTCCGCCGCCCCCAGGCCACCGAGTGCGGGGCGAGGCGCTCCAGCTCCGCCATGGGCACGTCCGCGGCGGAGATGATCGCGTCGCGGCGTTCGGTGCCGAGCCCCGCGACGACGTCCAGGAAGGTGTCGATCCCGGCGGCGTCCGCGGGGCAGGCCTCCTGGAGCCGCTCGCGGTACCGCTTCCAGTCCGCCGGCATGTCCAGGGTGGTGCCCCCGGCCACGATGCGGTCGAAGCCGTCGGGGTCCATCTCCTCGTACGGGATCCTGCCGCCGAGCCCCAGGCCGTCCAGGACGGCCGGCAGGATGCCGTCGGGACCGCAGTCGCCGAGGTAGTGCACGCCGACGTCGAACTCGTAGGCGCGGCGTCTGCGGAAGACGTGGCTGTTGCCTCCGGCGACCGGTCCCTGCTCGGCGACCAGGACCCGCTTGCCGCCGACCGCGAGGTAGGCCGCGCAGACCAGGCCGCCGATGCCCGAGCCGATGACGATCGCGTCCCAGCGGGCCGCCGTGTCCGTGTGCGTGGTGGTGTTCATGCGGCGCTCCGTACGAGGGTCCTGGGGACGGCGGGGAGTTGACCGGGCTCGGAGACGGTCAGGCGGGACACGCGGGGCGCGGTCCGGCGGGCCAGTGCGGTGAGGCCGCGGCCGGGGCCGACCTCCACGAACATGTCGCAGTACAGGCCGTCGGCCATCGTGCGCACCGAGTCCGCCCAGCGCACCGGGCCGGTCAGCTGGCGCTCCAGCAGGCCCGGCCAGCCGTCCGGGCCGTGATGCGGCTGCGCGTCGGCGTTGGCCACGACGGGGGCGGATCCGCGGTGGAACTCCGCGGCGGCCAGGGCGGTGGAGAAGGCCGCCGCCGCGTCGGCCATCAGCGGGGTGTGGAAGGCGCCGCCGAGGGGGAGCGGCACGATCCCGGTGGCCCCCAGCTCCCGCGCCAGCGTGCGGCAGCGGGCCACGGAGGCCGGGTCGCCCGCCAGGACCGTCTGCCCGTCCGCGTCGAGGTGCGCGGCCCAGACCCGGCCGCCGGCCTCGCGCACCGACCGGGCGGCGCGCTCCACGGTGTCGGGGGAGAGCCCGTGCACGGCAGCCATGGTGCCGGGGACGGCGGCGGCGGCCTCCTGCACGGCCCGGCCGCGGGCGGCGACCAAGCGCAGGCCCTCGTCGAAGCCGATGATCCCGGCGGCCACGAGGGCGGAGTACTCGCCGAGGCCGTGGCCGGCGCAGACCAGGGGCCGGGCGGCCGCGGGCAGGGCCCGGCGCAGATCGGCGAGGATCACCATCTCCAGGACGAAGGTGGCGAGCTGGGCGCCGTCCGTCCGCGGCGGGTGGTCCGCGCCGAAGGGGTCCAGCAGCAGGCCGGGCACGTCGCGCCCGGTGACCTCGCTCGCACGCTCGGCCAGGAACCAGCTGGGGGAGTCGGCCCAGGGCCGTCCCATTCCGGGGCGCCGCGCCTCCTCGCCGGGAAATATCAAAGCCAACCGTGGACCGCTCATCTCGACCTCTTCTGCCGTCCCGATATCACCATCCCGGTGATTGTGGCAGGGAGGTTTGGAATATCAATAAAACATCGATAAAACCTCCATAAGCCCCGGATGGACCCGCGATAAAACCCCGGGCAAATACCGTACGAGGGGAGTCGGAGCGCGGCGTTGCCACTTTAGGGGAATGTGCTGCCTCTTTGGTTGTGGGGGCCTTGCCCGGTCAATTCATACCCGCATACGGTCCTGTTCGAACGGTTCGAAGGCGACGAGAGGCAAGCGCATGACTCAGCAGACCGTGGCATCCGTGAGCGACTACTACGCGGCTGTCAGTGCGATCGTGAACGAAGAGCTCGAACTGGAGGAGGGCGAGCTCACCGACGGTGGCCACTTCATCGACGACTACGACAGCGACTCGCTCTCCCTCATCACCGTCGTTTCCAGGATCGAGAAGGAATTGGGTGTGGTCATTCCGAAGACCGACCTCGGTGAACTCGTGAACCTGCGTCTCCTGGTGGACGGTGTCGAGCAGTACGCCAAGGAGACCCCGAATGGCTGAGACCGGACCCGCGCGTACGGCCGGAAAGGCGGCGGGAACGTACCGCCGGGTCGTCATCACCGGGCTCGGCGCGGTGTCTCCGGTCGGTATCGGTGCCGATGTTTTCGCGGCCGCCATCCGGGCGGGCGAGAGCGGTACCGGGCCGATCGAGAGTTTCGACGCGAGCGCTTTCCCGCGGCGCAATGCGGGCGAGGTCCTCGATTTCGATCCCGCCGACCACCTCAAGCGCCTCGACCCCTCGCGCTGGGGCCGCAGCGGCCTGCTGGCCGCCGCGGCCGCGCGGCTGGCCATCGCCGACGCCGGGATCGACGAGGGCCAGCTGGAAGCCGCCGGGGCCGGCGCGATCATGGGGACGACCAGCGGGGAGTCCGCCGTCGTCCAGCAGCTGGCCGAACAGTGGATCCAGGGCGGACTGGAGTCGATCGACGGCGGACTGGCCGGACAGACGCCGGCCTCGCGCATCGCCAACGCGGTCAGCTCCGAGCTGCTGCTGACCGGTGACACCCAGACCATCCCGACGGCGTGTTCCGCCTCCAACTACGCGCTCGGGTACGCCTTCGACCTGGTCCGCAGCGGTGAGGCCGACGTGATGCTGGCGGGCGGCGCCGACGCCGTCAACCGGCTGACGCACGCCGGGTTCTACGCCCTCGGCGCGATGGCCGAGGACGTTCCGCGGCCCTTCGCCGCGGACCGCTCCGGCATCGTCACCGGCGAGGGCGGCGCGGTGCTGGTGCTGGAGTCGTACGAGCACGCCCGGCGGCGCGGTGCCCGCATGTACGCCGAGGTCCTCGGGTACGCGGCGAACTGCGACGCCTCCCACATGGTGCACCCGGACGCGACGAGCATCGCGTCGGGCATCCGGGCCGCGCACGAGGCGGCGGGGGTGCGGCCGGAGCAGATCGACTACATCTGCGCCCACGGAACGGGCACCCCGACCAACGACGCCACCGAAGTGGCTGCGGCGCGGGCGGTGTTCGGGGACCGCATACCGCCGATCAGCTCGATCAAGTCGATGCTGGGCCACACCATGGGCGCGGCCTCCGGTTTCGGTGCGATCGCCTGCTGCAAGGCGCTGGAGCAGGACTTCCTGCCGCCCACCGCGCACGTCACCGAGCCGGACCCGGAGCTCGGCGAGGGCGTCGACTGCGTGCCGGGCACCGGCCGCGACGCCCGCCTGAACATCGTGCAGAACCACGGTTTCGCCTTCGGCGGGAACAACGTCATCACCATCCTGGGGAGGGTTTCGTGACCGCCACCGTGGTCGAACCGCTCTACGTGGCTTCGGCGGGGGTCGTCTCCGCGGCCGGTCTGGGGCTGGACGCGCTGGCCGGGCACCTGCTCGGCGGCGACGCGTCCCCCGGCGCGTCCCCCGACGCGTCCCGTGACGAGCCGGTCGGCGAGGACGCGGCGGCGTACCCGCCGCGTCCGGTCCGCGCCGTACGGGGCCTGGACGTCAAGGAGCAGCTCGGACGCAAGGGCGCGAAGTACCTGGACCGGCTGACCTCCTTCGGGCTGGTCTCCTGCAAGGAGGTGCTCCAGGGGATCGAGGTCGACGGGGCGCGCACGGGCGTGGTGCTCGCCACGAACACCGGATCGGTGTCCACGCACAGCACCCTGCTCCACGACACGCTGACCCTGGAGAAGCCCTACCTGGTCAATCCGGGCCGGTTCCCGAACACCGTGATGAACAGCACCACCGGCCAGATCGCCATCCGCAACGGCCTGCGCGGGCTCAACGCCACGGTGGCCGGGGGCCAGACGGCCTCCCTGGTCGCCTTCCGGCACGCCCGGCTGGCGCTCACGCTCGGGCGCGCGGACCGGCTGCTGGTCGGCGGCGTGGAGGAGCTGAGCGCTCCGGCCGCCTGGGCCTGGCACCGTACCGGGGTGCTGCGGGAGGGCGCCGCGCTCGGCGAGGGCGCGGCGGTGTTCACGGTGCAGCCCGACCGGCCCGCCGGCGGGGAGCTCGCCGAGCTCCTCGCGTGCGAGTCACGGTTCACCCCCGATCCGCGCGACTACGCCGACGGGCTGGCGGACGCCGTCTCGCGCGCGCTGGAGCGCAGCGGGGTCGAGGCCGGCGGGATCGACGTCGTCTCCCTCGGGGCCGTGCACCAGCGCGGTCTGGAAGCGGTCGAACGGCGCGGCGTGCGGGCCGCGCTGGGCGGTGCGCCGTCGGCGACCCTGCGGATCGCCGACGCGCTCGGCGAGACGTACAGCGCGAGCGGGGCGATGCAGCTCGCCGGTCTCCTCGCGGTGTGGCGGGCGCAGCCGCCGCGCAGGCGGGTGACCGCGCTCATCACCTCCGTCGGGTGGGACGGCAACGCGGCCGCCCTGGTGGTGCGTTCACCCCGCTGATGTCCGGCCGGCTCACAGCGGCGCCCGCGAACCCTCACGCGGGCGCCGCTGTGCTGTCCGGCCGTCGGTGTTCCCGGTCTCTGTACTCCCGCTCCGGCCCTTGTCGCCCATTCATCGAGGAGAGGTTCCATGCCATCCGCTTTCGACACGTCCTTCGCGGGGCGCACGTACCCGCCGAGCGAGCCCTACGAGGTGGGCCGCGAGACCGTCCGGGAGTTCTCGCGGGCGGTGGGCGGCGAGGCCGGCGACGGCCTGACCGCGCCGCCCACGTTCCCCATCGTGCTGTCCATGCACGCCGAGCGGCAGGTGATCGACGATCCCGGGCTCGGCTTCGACTTCTCCCGGGTCCTCCACCGCGACCAGCGGTTCGAGGCGGTGCGGCCGGTCCGCTCGGGTGACCGCCTCGTCGTCGTGATCGAGGTGCTCGGGGCCGCCACCGTCGACGGCACCGACGTGCTGACCCTGCGCGGACTGGTCCGGGAGGCGGACGGGGACGCGCTGGTGTGCACGACGACGTCCACGCTCGTCTCGCGGCACGGGGAGGACGGCCGATGACCGCCGCCGGAGACACGTTCCCCACCCGTACCTTCCGCGTGACCCGGGCCGATCTCGTCCGGTACGCGGCGGCTTCCGGTGACCACAACCCCATCCACTGGTCCGACTCCACGGCCGCCCGGGTGGGGCTGCCGGGGGTCATCGCCCACGGGATGCTCAGCATGGGACTGGCCGCGACCGCCCTGCGCGGGTGGGCCGGCGAGGAGGCCGTCTTCGCGGAGTACGGGACCCGCTTCACCCGCCCCGTCGTGGTCCCCGACACCGCCGACGGTGTGGAGATCACCGTCGACGGCGCGGTGGCCGAGGTCAGGGAAGACGGCTCGGTTCGGGTCGATCTGACCGTGCGCTCGGGGTCGCAGAAGGTGCTGGCGCGGACCCGGGCCGTGCTGTCGTACGGCCGATAGCCAGTCCCGCGAAGGCGCCCGCGCACACCACGGCGGCCCCCGTCAGCACAGCGCTGCGGAGGCCGCCTTGTACGTACACGAGGGTGAGCACGGCGATGCCGAGGGCGCCGCCGAACTCGCGGATGGTGTTGTTCACCCCGGAGGCCAGATTGTGCTCGTGCTCCTCCACGGAGCCGATGACCGTGGCGGGGTTGGCCGCGAAGACCAGGCCCATGCCGACGCCGGCGAGCACCATGGCGACGACCATCGGCCCGTAGGACACCCCGGGCCGGGCGATCAGCCCCAGCCAGGCCAGGGCGAGGGCCTGGGCCAGGCAGCCGGCGGCCTGGAGCCGCCAGCCGCCCACCCGGTCCAGCAGGGCGCTGGCCACGGGTACGGCCACCATCGGGGCCACGGTCCAGGGCAGCGTGCGCAGGCCCGCTTCGAGCGGGGAGTAGCCCATCGGGCCCTGGAGGAACTGGGCCAGGAAGAAGATGGAGCCGAACACGCCGAAGTACATGGCCATCGCCAGCATGTTGCTCAGCATGAACGGCCGCACCCGGTAGAGGTGGAGCGGGATGAGCGGGTGCGCGGCGGTGCGCTGGCGGTAGGCGAACGCGGCCCCGAGCGCGGCGGTCAGCGCGACGCCGAGGAGCGTGCGCAGGAGCGATGCGTCGGTTCCGGCGGACTGGATGATGGACCAGACCGCGGCCACGACGGTGCCGCACGAGAGCAGGGTCCCCCACACGTCCAGGGGACGGGCCGCTCCCGTCGATTCGCGTACGGCCCAGAGGGCGAGCGGCAGGGCCAGCAGCCCCACCGGAACGTTGAGCCAGAAGATCCAGTGCCAGTCCAGGCCCTGGGTCACCATCCCGCCGGCCATCGGCCCGATGGCGATGCCCAGGCCGTTGACCCCGCCCCACACGCCGACCGCCAGGGCCCGTTTGGCGGGGCCGACCGCGGCGACCGCGAGGGTCAGGGAGACGGGCAGGATCGCGGCGGCCCCGGCGCCCTGCAGGACGCGGGCGGCCATCAGGGCCCCCACCGAGGTCGCGAGGGCGCAGGCGGCCGAGGCCGCGGTGAAGACGCCGATGCCCCAGACGAAGACGCGGCGCCGGCCGATCCGGTCGCCCAGGGCGGCGCCGGCGAGCAGGAGTCCGGCGAAGGGCAGGATGTAGCCGTTGACCACCCATTGCAGGCCGGTCTGGCTGGTGTTCAGGTCTTTCGCGATCACGGCGAGGGCGTTGGTGACCACCAGGTTGTCCACGGCGACCATGAACATGGGCAGCGAGGTCGCCACCAGGGCCCACGCCGGCCGGTCGGCTCTCATCACGGCTTCGTTCCTCTCTAGTCGGTCTAGTAGTCGGGCCAGCAGTCGGCCGGCAGCCGGTCTGTCGGGTGCCGACTGTCGTGCGCTGGAAATGCACGCAGGCCGCCGAACCCGTGGGGTGTTCGGCGACCTGAGTGGTGGGGCGGTGAAGGGGTTACGCCTGGGTGCCCGTGGGCGGCAGCTTCAGTTCGACGGCGCCGATCTGGGCCAGCAGGAACAGGTCCTGGCGGCAGGCCCAGTGCTCGTGGACGAGGCCGTCGTCACCGACGCGGTAGATGTGGATGTGCTCCACGTCGACCTTGTTGCCGGTGCCCTCGAAGCCGAGGAAGTTGCCGGTGTGGATTCCGGTGAACCGCACCCGGATCACGGCCCTGTCGCCGTCGGCGAAGGAGTCGAGGTGGTCCCAGCCGGCCTCGGAGAACACGGAGTTCATCCAGCGGGCGGTGCCGAGGTAGCCGTCGGGGCCGCCGGGGGTGCCGGGCGGGGCCTCGTAGTCGACGAAGTCGGGGGCGACCAGCCGGTGGGCGGCCTCCGCGTCCAGGTCGTTGAAGATCCGGCCCATCTGGTGGGCGATGTCGAGGACCTTGTCGTTCGCCATGGGTTTCCTTTCCTACGGGGTGGGGTGACGGGTGGGATGTGGCGTGTGGGGGGATGACGCGTGGGGGGACGGCGCGCGCGGGGACGGTGTGCGCCGGTGGGCGGGGGCGGTCAGTGGCCGACGCCGAGGCCGCCGGTGACGGGGATGACGGCCGAGGTGACGTACGAGGCGTCGTCGCTCGCCAGGAACTTCACGACGCCGGCCACTTCCTCGGGCCGGCCCGCGCGGAACAGGGAGGTCTGGCTGAGCAGGTGGTCGCGGCGCGGGCCGGTGACGTCCTTGACCATGTCGGTCTCGATGAGCCCCGGCGTGACCACGTTGACGGTGACCTTGCGGCGTCCGACCTCCAGGGCGAGGGAGCGCCCGAAGCCGATCAGGCCGGCCTTGGAGGCGGCGTAGTTGGTCTGGCCGGGGGCGCCGGCCAGGGCGCTCACCGAGGCCACGAGGATGATCCGGCCCCAGCGGGCCTTGACCATGTCCGTCAGGCACTCCTTGGTGACCCCCACCGCCGCGAGCAGGTTCGTCTCGATGACGGCGCGGAAGTCCTCGGCCGTCATGCCGAGCAGCAGCTCGTCGCGGGTGATGCCGGCGTTGGAGACCAGGACCTGGATCGGCCCGTGCTGGATGCGGGCCTCTTCCACGGCGCGGTGCACGGACTCGGGGTCCGTCACGTCGCAGCGGACGCCGAAGAGCCCTTCGGGCGGCTCGCCGGTGCGGTAGGTGACGGTGACCTTGTCGCCCTGGGCGGCGAAGGCGCGGGCGGTGGCGAGGCCTATGCCTCTGTTCCCGCCGGTGACGAGCACGGAACGGCTCACGGTGTGGGGCTCCTTATCGGGGGGTCGGACGACGACGCGGCGACTGGGCCGGCTGCGGGGCGGGCTACGTACGGGCTGCGGCCTGGGCTACGTGCGGGCCGCGGCCAGCAGGGCGTTCAGCCGGTCCGCCGCCGCGCCCGTGTCGGTGAAGTGGATCGCCGTCCAGCCGGCGGCCTCGGCTCCGGCGACGTTGTGCGCGAGATCGTCGATCAGGACGCAGTCGGCGGCGGGGACCCCGGCCCGCTCCGCGGCGAGCGCGAACATGGCGGGCGAGGGCTTGCGGTGGCCGACCTCGAAGGAGAGCAGGACGTCCTCGAAGAGCTCGTCCACGTCGACCATGCGGCGCCAGTGGGCGTCCCAGGTGGGGACCATGTTCGAGACCATCCCGACGAAGGCTCCGGACTCGCGCGCCTTGCGCAGCTCGGCCACCCACGCGTGGTTGGTCTCGCGGCCGTCGAACCAGGTGTCGGCGAGGGTCGTCAGCTTGCGGCCGGTGATCCCGTGATCGGCCGCGAGCACGGCGGAGATCTCGTCGAGCCACGCCTCCTCGGTGATGAGGGGGGTGTCGATGGGTTCCATCGGGTCGGTCGTGCCGTAGCGGGCGGTGACCTTGCCGAGGGCCTGCCCGAGGATCTGCTGGTCGAGGTCCTGCGCCGCGCAGAAGGCGGCCATCGTGTGGGAGATCGGGGGTGTCAGGACACCGCCGAAGTCGGTCCAGACGGCAATGCGCCGCGTACTCACAGTTGGCTCCCGGATGCGGTGGTGACGGTGACGTGGGCGATCTGCTCGCCGGCCTGGACGAAGCGCACCGGAACGGTGCCGGGCGCGCCCTCGGTGAACTCGTCCCCGGAGGGGAGGTCCGCCGCGGCCAGGACGGTGTCGTCCAGTTCGGCGAACCGGTCGAACCGGGCCTCGAAGCCGACGGCGTACGTGGCCAGGGGTTCGCCGGTGGCGACCAGGGCGAGCTGGCGGGCGGCCTCGACGAGGGTCATGGCGGGGAGGTGGTCGTAGACGTGGTCGAAGAGCGCGCGGTTGTCGAAGCGGGGCGTGACCCGGGCCGTGAACCGGGCCGTGACCGGCTCCGGCGCCCGCTCGGCGCGGGACAGCACGACGTTGAGGGGGTTGCCCCGGCCGACCTGTTCGGGCCGCAGCTGTCCGCTGCCGTCGTCGCCCGGTCCGTGGCGGCCGTAGTCCGAGGTCAGGGGCGCCGGGGTGCCGCGCTGGGCGTGCCGCAGCACTTCGTTCTCGTGCGGGTTGAGGAAGAGCACGTCCATCTCGTGCTCGCCGACCTCGACGCCGTCCATGAAGTACCGCTGGGCGACCATGCCCTTGCGGACCCGGCCGCGCCGGTTCGCCTTGCCGGAGTACTCGGTGTCGATGCGCAGCCGTCCCGGCTTCGGGCCGGTCTTCAGCGCCGCGAGGCCGTACAGGTTCATGCGGAAGCTGTCGACGATCATCGTGGTGCCCTGGGACAGGCCCATGTGGGCGTGCGATCCGGCGATCGCGGCCTGGCGGCCCGACTCCAAGAGCAGCAGGGCGTCGTAGAGGGCCGGCTGCTGCACGTGGTCGCTGTAGTAGCCGTGCGTCAGGGGCAGTTGGACCGCGGTGCGCACGCGCAGGGCGGTCAGGGGCCGGATGTCGGTGACGAAGACCTCGGAGACGGCGGCCCGGTGGACCAGGGAGCGGTCCACGGTGCGTCCGTAGGTGAGATCGCCGGGCTCCGAGGGAAGCTCCGGAACCACTTCTGTGGTCATACCTGATTCCTTCGGCTGGGTTCTTCGGCCGGTTTCTTCGGCTTCCGAGAGGGGAGTTTGGGTACGGACCGAGCCTTGCAGTCCGGCATGGAAGCGTGATCGTGCGCAAATTCAAGACCGATAAAAGCTGGGCAATTCGCGGATGCCGTGGACCGTGTCCGGGTTGTGGTGGCCGGGGGGTAAACGCGGAGGGGAAACGCAGTATCCTGGTGGAATGCGTATCGGAGAGCTGGCGCGGAGTACCGGAGTTTCGGTAGCGACGGTCAAGTACTACGCCCGTGAAGGGCTGTTGCCGTCCGGAGAGCGGACGAGCCCCAACCAGGTGAGCTACTCCGAGGCGCACGCGCACCGGCTGAGGCTGATCCGGGCGATGCTGGAGGTCGGCGGTCTGTCGATCGCCGCCGTCCGCGAGGTGCTCGCCGAGGTCGACTCGCCCCACCGCACGGTCCACGGCATGCTCGGCGTCGCCCAGTCCGCGGTCACCCGCGCCGTGGCCGACCCGAATCCGGACGGCGACTGGGCGGGTGCCGAACGCGCCGTCGAGGAGCTGGTGCGGCGCCAGGGCTGGGCGGTCAAGCCCGAGAACCCGGGCTGGAAGGCGCTGGTCCAGATCGTCGTGACCTACCGCGACCTGGGCCGGGGCGATCTGCTGGCCCTGCTCGACGAGTACGCGGCCGTGGCCGGACGCCTGGCCGGCGCCGAGCTGGCCGCCCTCGCCCGGGTGCCCGGTGTGGACGGGAAGGTGGAGGGCGTCGTCCTCGGCACCCTCCTCGGCGACGCGGCCATGTCGGCCCTGCGCCGCATCGCTCAGGAGGACGCGTCGGGGCGGGTGTCCGCCCGGGCGGAGGATCAGGCGCTGTAGGCGAGCGCCGGTGCGGATGCGGGTGCCGCCAGGGCCAGGTGGTGCACGTGGGCGGGCGGGACGTTCAGCAGCACCGTCTCGGTGCGGAACCGGTGGCGCCGCAGGGTCCGTTCCAGTACCGCCTGGGTGCCCAGGGTGCGTTCGCGCGTCTCGCCCGAGGTGAGGGCCCGGCGCAGGGGCGGGATTCCGGCGTACGCGAAGAAGGACAGCGTGCCGCCCGGGTTCAGGGCGTCCAGCAGCTGTTTGAGGATGTCCTCCACGATCGGGGCCTCGAAGTTCGCGAAGGGCAGGCCGCACACGATCGTGTCGTACGCGCCGAGTTCGTGGTCCTGGACCAGGCCCGGCAGCAGGCCTATGCGCGGGTCGTCCCGGTAGGAGTGCCGCAGCAGGTCGGCGAACCGCGGGTTGGGCTCGATCAGTTCGAGGGTGTCGAGGGGTCCCAGCGCCGGCTGGATGTGCCGGGTGACGGCGCCGGTGCCGGGGCCGACTTCGAGCACGGCGCGCGGCCTGCCCGGGCTGGGGATCACGTAGCGGGTGAGGGCCCGGGCCAGTAAGGGACTGCTGGGAGCGATGGCTCCCGTGTCCCGCCGGGTCCGGGCGAACTCCTTGAGGAACAGCATCACGTCGGTCATGTGCGCCTGCCCTGGGCTGGTCAAAGGTGATAGTGAATCTATCGATACCTTAGGTTACAGTTCATGTGGAGGCGCGTTCGTCCGCTGCCGTTCCGACGCTAATGACCTGCCGACCTGGGGTCATCACTCACCAATGACCCGGCGCATGCCTCGAAAGTGGTAGCGCCGGCAGCCCCCGGACCCCTCGTGGCCGGGGTCGAAGGGATGGAGGAAGGCCGTGGACATCAACGCGATCGTGGCCTGGGTCGACGTCACCTCCGGCATGGCGGGGAACCTGTCGGCCTGGGCCTGCTGGGCCTACGCGATCCTGGCGATCACGACCCTGCCGCCGCTGCTGCCGAACAGCGTCCTGCTGGTCACCAGCGGGGTGCTCGCGGCGCAGGGGGAGATGTCGATCGTCCTGGTCGTGCTGTCCGTGGCCGGCAGCGCGCTCCTCGGTGACCTGCTGATACACCGCCTCGGCCGGATCCTCGGGAGGCGGGCGCGGCTGGGCGCCGTGACGCGCGGACGGCGCGGCGAGCTCTTCGAGTGGATGTCCGGGCAGGTGCGCCGGCGCGGGTTCCCCTTCGTGGTCGGCGTGCGCTTCCTGCCGAGCGGACGGCTCCTGGGCGGGCTCTCGGCGGGCGCCGCCGGGTACCCCCTCGGCAGGTTCGCCTCCGGGGCCGCCCTCGCGGAGCTGATATGGACCGCGTACTCCGTGGGGGTGGGCTATTTCGGCGGCGCGATCAGCGACGACCCGGTCCACTCGGTGGCCATCGGTCTCGGACTGTCGCTCGTGGTGGGAGTGGCCGCTTCGCTCGCGCAGCGGCGCACCACCCGGCTCACCACCCGGCTCACCCTTTCCGTGCGCGGCGCGGCCGGGAATGTGTCGAAAGAGGTATAGCGAACAACCCGAATGTGCATTCCGCGGGATGACCGGCTCTGAAAGAGTCGTGAACCGAACCTGCGCGGGGTCGGACCTATTCAGCAAGCCTCAGCACAAGCGATACCAGCCAGGGAGAGAAAATTGTTTGCCGCCATCGGAGCATTCACCGCGCGGCGTCGCAAATGGGTCGTGATCGCGGCGGTCGTCTTCACGCTGTTCGCCGGCGTGTGGGGTACCGGCGTCTTCGGCTCGTTCACCGGCGGTGCCGGATTCGACGACCCGGCCAGTGAGTCGGTCGAGGCCGACAAGGTTCTCGACGGCCCGCTGGGACGCGAGTCCAACGACGTGATCGTCCTCTACGAGTCGAAGACCGCCGGCCGGACCGCCGAGGAGTTCGGCGGCGCCGTCCGCTCGGCGCTCGACGGGGTCCCGCGCGGGGGCATCGCCCGCCTGAACTCCTTCTGGGACCCGGGCACCCAGGGCGCCGACGCCTACCTGTCGCGGGACCACACCCGCATGTACGCGACCGTGCAGTTCGCCGACGACAACGACCAGCACCAGGTCGAGGCGCTGACGAAGATCAAGGAGCGGTTCGAGGCCGACGGGGTCACCGCCCGCTTCGGCGGCGTGGCCGCGATGACCGAGCAGGTCAACGCCCTGACCGGCTCGGACATCGCCCGGGCCGAGATGCTCTCGATCCCGATCCTGCTCGTCCTGCTCGTGCTGATCTTCCGCAGTGCCGTCGCCGCGCTGCTGCCCCTGGCGGTCGGCACCTTCGTGGCGCTCGGCTCCTTCGTGGTGCTGCGCGTGCTGACGATGTTCACCGAGATCTCCAGCACCGTCATCAACGTCATCACGATCCTGGGCCTCGGACTGGCCATCGACTACGCGCTCTTCCTGGTCAACCGCTTCCGCGAGGAACTGCACGCCGGCGCCGACGTGGACACCGCGGTACACCGCGCCACGGCCACGGCCGGACGCACGGTCGCCTTCTCCGGGCTCGCCGTGGCGATCTCCTTCGCGGGCCTGGCCCTCTTCCCCTCGCGGTTCCTGTCCTCGATGGGCTACGCCGCCGTGGCCGTGGTCTCCTTCGCGGTCATCGGCTCGCTGACGCTGCTCCCCGCGCTGCTGCGCTACACGGGACACCGCATCGACAAGTGGCGGGTCCCGCTGCCGGGCGGCCGGGGCGCGGCGGCGAAGCCGCTGACGCAGGGGCGCTGGTACCGGACCGCCCACGCGGTCATGCGCAAACCGCTGCTGTCCTCGCTGGCGATCGTCGCCGTCCTGGTCGGCCTCGGTGCGCCGCTGCTCGGCGTCAACTGGGCCCGGCCGGGCGAGTGGGTGCTGCCGTCGAGCGGGGACGCCAAGGTCGTCAGCAAGACCCTGGCCGCCGACTTCGACACCAACCCCGGCCGGATCATGACCTCGGTGGTCCGCTTCGACGGCCCGGCCGACCGCGGCGCGGTGCAGGCGTACGCGGACCGGCTGGAGCGGGTCGAGGGCGTGACGTCCGCGACGCCCACGGCCTTCGCGGGCAACGACGCCCGGGTGACGGTGCGGTACGCGCCGGACCCGATGTCCCGCCCGGCCGTGGACCTGGTCCACGGGGTCCGGGACACCGCCGCGCCGGAGGGCGCGAAGACCCTGGTGACCGGGATGCCGGCCTCCCGCGTGGACATCGTCGGCATGATCGGCGGACGTCTTCCGTGGATGGCCCTGTTCGTGGCGGTCGTGTCCTTCCTGGTGCTCTTCCTGGCCTTCGGCTCGGTGCTGCTCCCGCTCAAGTCCGTGATCCTGAACCTGCTGTCGCTCCTGGCCACCTTCGGCGCCATCAAGTGGATCTTCCAGGACGGCCACCTCTCCGGGCTGCTCGGCTTCGAACCCATCGGGGCCGTGGACGCCAACTTCCCCGTCCTCATCGTGGCGATCGCCTTCGGCCTGGCCATGGACTACGAGGTCTTCCTGCTCTCCCGGGTCCGCGAGGAGTGGGAGGCCAGTGGTGACCCCGTGGAGTCGATGGCCATCGGGCTCCAGCGCACCGCGAAGATCATCACCAGTGCCGCGCTGCTGCTCGTCGTGGTGGTCGGCGGCTTCACGACCTCGTCCATCCTGTTCATGAAGATGATCGGGGTCGGCCTGGTGATCGCGGTGGTCGTCGACGCGACCGTGGTCCGGGGCCTGCTCGTGCCCGCCACCATGGCCCTGATGGGCAAGTGGGCGTGGTGGGCACCGGCCCCGCTGGCCCGCTGGTGGTCCCGCTACGGCTTCCGCGAGTCCGCGGCCGAGGAGCGTACGGGCCCTGCGCCGCAGGACGGCGCCGCCCGCGCCGGCGACACCGCCGGAGCCGCCCACGCCGCCGAGGCCGGGCGATGACCACGGCCCGGCCCGCCGGAGCGTCCGCCGCCGGGCGCCCCGCGACCGCGAAGGGGGCCGCGGAGCCGGAGGCGGACATAGCCGCCGGCGCCCCCGGCCCGACACCACGAACCGCCTCGGAGGGGACGGCCCCCCGACCCCCCTCCGAGGCCGCCCACGGGGCCGCGACCGGGCCGGCTTCCACCGGCCCGGCGATCCCGCAGGCAGCGCCGCGCCCCGTCCCCGGATCTCCCCCGTTCCGGTCCAGGGGCGTGGCGCTGGTCCTGGCCGGGGAAGCCCGGGAGGCCGGAGGTGAGGCGGATCGGGCCGAGGCGGACCGGGCGGATGCGGGCCGGGCCGAGGCCGACCGGGTGGATGCGGGCCGGGTGGAGCTTGTCCGTTCGGGGGCCGACTGGGCCGTGCGGGCCCGGGCGGAGGCCGAACGGGCCGAGCGGGCCCGGGCCGAGACCGACCGGGTGCAGCACGCCGGCGCCGTCGCCGCCTGTGTCACCGCCGTCCTGGCGGCCCTGTTCGGCGACTGGGGGAGCTGGTCGGCCCCCCTGGGCGACGGCCTGCCCGGGTTTCCGCTGCCCTGGGGGGTGACCGCGGGCCCGCCCGTGCTCCTGGTCTCGCTGGCCGGTGTGTTCGTCGGCTGGGCCGGCGCCCCCTCCTTCGCCCGGACATGGGCGCACACCGCGGCCGGACTCGCCGCCGCCACCGGCCTGCTGGCCCTGCCGCGGGGCGGCTGGGGGGCCGACGGCGCCTGGGCCGCGCTCTCGGAGGCCGCGCACGCGGGGCTGTTCGGCGTGCTGACGGGGTGGGTGCCCGCCCTGGCCGCCTTCGCCGTCACCCGGCGGCGGGCCCGCCGGAGCACCGGACTGTCGCCCTACGTGTGGACCACCGGACTCGCCGCCGTCGCCCCGCTGCTGCTCCTCGGGTTCGGGGTCCTGTGGTCCTCCGCCGAGCCGCCCGGCGGGTGCTCGGCCGCAGGGTGCATCACGGCCCGCGCCGGACTGCTGTTCACCGGCGAGGTCAGCCTGCGCATCGCACTGCCCGCCTGGGCGGCGTCGGTCGCGGTGCTCGCCCTGGCCCGCCGCCGGGCCCGGATCAGGAACCTGCGCACCGGGTGGCAGGTCCTGCTGGCCCTGGGCGGCGGAGGGCTCGCCGTCCTGCTCGCACCCGGGCTGATCTTCGGAGCCGCCCTGTGAACCGCCGCTCTTCCCTTCCTTCTTCCTCTCCTTCTTCGTCTTCCGCCTCCTCCTACGACCGGCGCGGATTCCTCGCGCTCGCCGGGGCGGGCGCCCTCGCGGGGATCGGCTGGACCGGCATGTCCACCGCCGCGGGCGAAGCACCCCGTCCGGATGCCCGCCACGCCTACATCGGCGGCTTCACGATCGGCGAGTACGGACTGCCGGGGCTTCCCGGCATCGGCATCGCCGCCGTCGGCGCCGACGGCCGGCTCGACGTCAGGAGGTGGCAGCGGGGGATCGAGAACCCCTCCTTCCTCACGCTCGCGCCCGACGGGTCCCGCCTCTACGCCGTCAGCCAGCTCCCGGACGGAGCCACCGGAGCCGTCCACGCGTACCGGATCGACGGGGACCGGCTCCATCCGCTCGGGATCCCCCGCTCCAGCGCGGGCGCGGCGCCGGTGCACCTCGCGGTCCATCCCGAGGGCCGCTTCCTGCTCACCGCCAACTACGACTCGGGGCACATCGCCGTCCTGCCCGTCGCGGCCGACGGATCGCTGGCCGAGGCCGTGACCGTCGTACGCCACGACGGCCGCGGCCCGCACCCCGAGGAGCAGCGCGGCCCGCATCCGCACATGATCGCCTTCGATCCGGCGGGCCGTCGGGTGCTGGTCCCCGACAAGGGCGACGACCACGTCCACGTCTACGATTTCGACTCCGCCACCGGCGCCCTGCGCCCGGCCGGCCGGGTCCGGCTCGGCAGCGGCATCGGCCCGCGGCACCTGGTCTTCCACCCGCGCGGAGACCTCGCCTACGTGACCAACGAGCTCGGGCACACCGTCACCGTGCTGTCCTACGCGGCCGGCACCGGAGAGCTCCGCCCGGTCTCCCACGCATCCGTCGCACCGCCCGGGATCAACCCGCGCAACGCCCCCTCCGCCGTGCACCTCACGCGCGACGGCGGGCTCCTGATCACCGCCGACCGGGGGCTCGACACCGTCGAGTCCTTCCGGGTGGGCAACGCGGGCCGCAGCCTCGCGCTCGTGGAGTCCCAGCCCGTCACCGCCAAGGCGCCGGGCACCCGCTGGCCGCGGGACGTGGCCCTCGACGCCTCCGACCGGTACGTGTACACGGCCAACCAGGCCGGGCAGTCGGTCAGCGCCTTCCGCCTGGACCCGGCCACCGGCCGGCTCACCCCGGCCGCGCCCCCGCTCCCGGTACCCAGCCCCAGCTGCGTCCTGCTGCGCTGAGGGGTCGACCGGCAGGAAGGAGGGCGGCCCCCGGAACTTCCCGGGGGCCGCCCTCCTTCCTGCTGTCCTCTTCCTTTTGTTCTCCGGCGCCGCCGCCCGTCAGGGCCGCCACGGGGCGACGGTGACCCGTGCGTCCGCGCTCGCGGACGCCACCGAAGCCGCGTATCCCTCGGGGGAGCGGATGCTGCGCACGTACCAGTCCCGGGCCGAGCCCGGGACGAGGGCGGCCCGCCAGGGCCCGAAGGCCTGCCCGGTGTAGCGGGGCGGGTCGCCCTCCAGGCCGGTGCCCGCGGCCTTCACGAGCGCCTCGGCCCGTGTCCACTGCTCGAAGCCGTGGGTCGTGCGCACGCCCTGGACGCAGGGGATGCGGCTCCAGTCCATGTGCGGCCGGACCCGCTCGATGTCCACTCCGACCGGGACGTCCGGGTTGTCGCCGATCGCGACGACCGCGTACGCCGCCGAATGGGACAGGCTCACCGACAGGGTGGTCCCGTCCGGTGCGTAGGGCACGGGCCGGCCGTGTTCCCGGCTCTCGCAGCGGGCGCAGGACCGGCGGAAGGCCACCTCGGCCGGGTGGATGCCGAGTTCCCGGCCGAGCAGGCTGCGGTAGACGTGGTGGATGGCCAGGTAGCGCAGCCGGTCGGTGGCCCGGCCGAAGCGGGCCAGCCGGTGCCGCTCGCGGGCGTCCATCACCGCGTACGCCTCCTCGTACGGCGCCCAGGCCGCCGCGTCGGCGGTGGGGACGGTCCAGATCCGGATGCTCACGCGGCCGCTCCGCCGGCCAGGATGTGGTGCTGGAGGCGGCGCAGGTCGTCGGAGGGCTCCAGGCCCAACTCCTCGGCCAGTACGTTGCGTACGTGGTGGAAGGCGCGCAGGGCGTCGCCCCGGCGGCCGCTGCGGTACAGGGCGTCTATGAGGCGGGCGTGCAGCCATTCGTTCAGCGGATCCACCGCGACCAGCCGCAGCAGTTCCGGTACGACCTCGCCGTGGCGCCCCAGGACCATGATGACCTCGACCCACAACTGCTGTGCTCGGGACCGGAGTTCCTCGATCCGGGCGCCGTGGCCGGTCAGTACGCGGCCCCGGCTCACATCGGCCAGGGCGCGGCCCCGCCAGAGGCCGAGCGCGGTGTCCAGCCGCTCCAGCGCGGCTTCGGCGTTGCCGGCGCGCAGGTCGGTGCGGGCCTGTCCGTACAGCTGGGTGAACTGCTCCAGGTCGAGGCGGCCGGGGGCCAGGCACAGCGCGTACCCCGTGCCCTCGGTGGCGATGACGCGACGGACGTCGGCGGCGCCCAGTTCCCGTCCCAGCTCCTGGCGCAGGTGGTAGATGTGCGTACGGACCGTGCTGACCGCGGTGGGCGGCGGCGATCCGTCCCACAGCTCCTCGACGAGCGTGTCCACCTCGACGATGTCGCCGGCGCGGACGGCCAGCAGGGCGAGCAGCTTGCGCACCTTGGGGCCGCGCGGGCGGTGCGCCGAGGGGCCGTTGACCGCTTCCAGCGGGCCGAGGATGCGGATGCCGAAACCGTCGTGGCCCAGGGCGGTGCCGGTTCGCTCGTCCGGGCGGGCGGCCGCCCGGGGTGGGATCTGACTGTGCCTCACTGTGGTTCCCCCGTTGTCGTTCAGCCGATGGGCTGGGCGAAAGCGACGAGATGCGCCGCGTACTGCGTGACCATGAACATCCGGTAGGGCAGCCTGCGCCGGGAGCGCGAGTGGTCCGCGTGCCCCGTGAGCGCCGCGGCCGCCAGAGCCAGCGACCCGCCGAGCACGACGAACGCGGGGGC
Source organism: Streptomyces sp. NPDC051563 (assembly GCF_044454225.1). Classification (NCBI taxonomy): domain Bacteria; kingdom Bacillati; phylum Actinomycetota; class Actinomycetes; order Kitasatosporales; family Streptomycetaceae; genus Streptomyces; species Streptomyces sp. NPDC051563. Next base: position 112,402 of record NZ_JBITDL010000001.1, on the reverse strand, counting down.
CAGCAGCTGCGGTGCGGACAGCACGAGGGCGGACACCAGCAGCCCCGCCCCCACCGTCACGGCGCTCACCGAGACGACCGCGGCCGTCCTGGCGTACCCCCACAGGACCGTCCAGTTGCGGCGGCCGTGCCGGGCGTCGCCCGCGGCGTCGGAGAAGTCCTTCGTGACGGCGCCGACCAGCCCCATCCACAGGCACATCGCGGTGCAGAAGGCGATCAGCGACGGCGAGACGGGGCTCCCGGAACACACGGTGCCGGCGGTGTAGGTGAGACCGCCGCTGGCGATCACGGTGGCCATGGTGCCGGGGGTGCTGGTCTTGAGGGCGATGCCGGGAGCGGAGTAGACGAATCCGAGGAGGAGCATGCACGCGGTCGCCGTGAGCATGGCCGGACCGATCCACGCACCGCCGGTCAGTGCCACCGCGCCCATCACCTGTGCGGTACGACGGGCGTCGGCCGGCGACAGCGCACCGCGTCCGATGGGGCGGGTGGAGCCGTTGGCCCGGTCCTCGTCGACGTCCGTCACCCCGTTGAAGAGGTAGACGGACGTCGCGGCCAGCAGCCAGACGCCGGCTCCGCCGAACAGGGCCGGGGGCAGCGTCAGATAGGACGTGGCGCCGGCCGTGGCGGCCAGCAGGAAACGCATCAGGAAAATTGCCTGCACCACTGCCCGGGATTCCTGGAAACAGAGCAGGAGGATCCGGATCCATTTCAGGGAAGCGGACGAGGGCGATACCGGTCTTGTGGAACGCTCAATTCCATGGGAAATTATGGGCGTCTTTGTCGACATGGCTCGAATATATTTGAATGCCCCACCCCCGGGGCAGACCCGCTGGGGGTAACCCCAATACTCTCAAAGAGGCATGCGGGAGGGCCTGTTGTGCGGACTTTGGTGTTACCTCCTTCCGGCGTTCGGCCCGTCCTCCGGCCCCGGCCGCCTGATGAGCCGGGCATCAATTGCCTTGTTCGCCGCGTCGATTCGTGAGATGGCGCCGAGTTTCTCGAATACGTTGCGCAGGTGCCGCTTCACGGTGCCCTCGGTGATGCGCAGCCGGACGGCGATCTGCCGGTTGCTCAGGGCGGCGGCGACGAAGGTGAGCACCTCCCGCTCGCGCGGCGAGAGGGTCTGGTGCGAGGTGCTGAACCCGACGGTGGGAACGCCGCTGCTCGGCAGGGCGATCGTGACGTGCGGATCGCGCGTGGCGGTGTTGCGCAGCGCCGCGAGCAGCGATTCGCGCGGGACGCTCTTGTGCAGGTAGCCGCGGGCTCCGTGGGCGAGCAGTTCCTGCACCAGCTGGGCGTCGCTGTGCATGGTCAGGATCAGTACGTGCAGCTGGGGGAAGCGCGTGGTCAGGGCGCGCACCACGGTGGGCGCGTGGTGACCCGGCATCTCCACGTCGAGCAGGACCACGTGGGGCCTGGTGCGTTCCACGAGCTCGGCCAGTCCCTCGGAGGTGTCCGTATCGGCGACGACGGTGAGGTCGTCCTCCGAATCGATCAGCTCGCACAGGGCCCGGCGGAGCAGTGAGTGGTCGTCGACGGCGATGATACGGAGGGGCTCGGCGGCCGGGCGCTGCTCAGTAGGCGTGTGCATGGTTCTCCGTGTCGAAGGGGATGGACAGCGTGATCGCCGCCCCCTGCCCCGGAGAGCTGTCGATGGTGAGCCGGCCGCCCAGCAGTTTGGTGCGCTCGGTCAGGGAGGACAGCCCGTTTCCCCGCCGCTGGGCGTGCGGGTCGAAGCCCTTGCCGTCGTCGCGCACCGAGGCGTCGACCCGGCCCGCCTCGACGCGGACCGCCATGTCGATGTGCTGGGCGCGGGAGTGGGTGAAGGCGTTGCGCAGGCATTCGCGGAGCATGAGGTAGAGGTCTTCGGTCAGTTCGTCCGGCAGCAGGTCGCCCGGGTCGGTCACGTGGATGTCGACCCGCAGGTCTTCCATGGCCATGGCGTTGACGAAGGCGGAGAGCGAGACGTAGAGGGACTGGGTGGCTTCCGCCCGGGTCCGCAGGTCCGTCACGATGTCCCGCGTCGTGTACAGCGTCTCCAGGATGGCCTGCTTGAGGGCCGCCAGCCTGGTGTCCGTTCCCGAGGGCTGCCGGGTGAGCTCGTAGAGCTCCAGCTGGCGCAGGGCGAGGCTGGCGGAGCTGCCGATGCGGTCGTGGATCTCGCGGGCCATGCCGTCGCGGCCGTGCCGGGTGGCGTCGCGTACGACGTCGAGCAGGAAGAGGTCGTGCCCGGTCGATCCGGCTTCCAGCCGCTGGGTGATCGACGACTGCAGTACGGGCAGCATCTTCATCAGGCAGTTCTGGTCGTCCGGCCGGCCCGAGGCGATCCGGATGAGGTGGCTCGTGGCGACCTGGAAGAGCAGGGCCCCGGCGCGTACCGAATGAATGGGTGCGATTCCCTGCGAGATGCGGGCGCCGCTGAGCCTTCGGGTCTTCGCGATGAGATGGGTGTCGAGGGGTTCCTCGGTGCCGTCCTCCATCGCGCGGAGGCATTCGGCGAGAATGTGCTGGGCTTGTTCTCTGCAGGTGGCCCATGCTTCCGCATTCGAGCCCAATGGATTGTGGTGCTCGATCAGGGTGCTTCGGTAATCCTCGAGTAAATCCGGTAACTGGTCCTGGAATTTCTTTGCTAAGCCCACCCCCCTTTGTCTTGTGTCGTGCGGTGCTTCGATCCCGTATCCGTCTGGGTTGTACCGCAAGATCCCCCGCCCTTGCTGTAGCCCGAAGTCGCCCTCCCCTTGCGGTCGTTCAGTCTGAAGGAGGAGGCTCCAGTGATCACCAAACAGCATGCACGTCAACAGTAGGGGCGTCAACCTTAAGGTACTTACTGGACGGTAGTTGCGGTTACGGACATTCGGACGGTTCTTGGGAGGAAGCGTGCTCGTGGATAAGGCGGCGCAGCGCGGAGAATGCGACGTCTCCGAGAACGGTTCCCGTCACCATGTGAGCGGCCGCGCTCTCCGGATCGGGCTGTTCGTGCAGGAGGCGGACCTCGGCGGCCACAACCGGTTCCAAAGCGTCCGCATAAGTGTCCAGAAGGCGCAGCAGATCGTCATGTCCGAGCCACTCCACCGCGACGAGAGTCTGTGTCAGGGTCTGCCACGCCGGATTCTCCGGACTCACCCGCCACTTCCGCGCCCGGGCCAGTGCGTGAACGCGCTCCCGGGCCCGGTCCCAATTCTGGTCGTGCGCCTCCGAGCCGGGCGAGGGCAGGGCGTACTGGATGGTCCCGCACAGTTCGCCGATCGGCGGCGGCGCCATGTCGATCTTCCGCACCACGCGGCGGGCGGAGGAATAGGAAAGGCCGCCGACGTCCAGCAGGGTTCTGACCAATACGGCTCTGCGCACATGGGATTCGTCGTACGCGGGAAGAGCGGGGAGCAGTCCCATGCGCACGTAAAGCTGGAGGACCCGGAGGGGTATGTGGATCTCGGCGCTCAGTTCCGCTAGCTGCACGCCCCTTCCACCCGCCGATCTTCGCCGTCGCCGGTTTCCCTGCGTGATCCATTCCTTCTGGTCATGGCAGGACCTTAGGTAGGAGAGAGGAGGCTCACAAGGCGGAGCGGCCCGACGGCGGGAATGCTGCCTCCAAAGAGGTAGGGGAGTACTCCCCTTAGGAGGAAGGCGGCCTGTACCGGAGAAGCCGGAAGCATTGCCCCGGAGGCACGCAAGGGCCGCACCCGGGCCGTACCACCCACGGTCAGAGCTGTGCCAGAAGACTTTCGTTGCGCAGGGCGCGACGAAAGAGGGCGGTCCGGCGCCGGGGCGGTGTCTAGGGTCGGGCGGGTGGATGTGACGGCGAGGGTGCGTGCGGGCCGGGACTGGCTGAAGGGGCCCGAGCCCTGGACCCGGCGGATGCTGGCGGGGGATCTGGCGCTGGCCGGGGTGCTGGTGCTGCTCGGGCTGGGGGTCGAGGAACTCGACAAGGGCTCCGCGGGGCGGATGCTGGCCAGTGCCGTGGCCGTGGTGCTGCTGACCCTGCTGCGGCGCCGGCTCCCGGTGCTCACGCTGGTGGCCGGCTCGGCCGTCGGCGTGTACCTGCCCGGGGCCTTCCTCGTGGCGATCCCGCTCGGCTGGTCGGCGGGACGGCGCATCGTCGGCGTCGGCCGGGCCCTCGGCGCCTTCACCGCCGCCTTCGTCGCGGCGATCGCCCTCAACATGGTCAGGGAGTGGTCGCAGGGGCGGCCGCTGCTCATCGCCGTCTTCAGCACGCTCATGTTCCTGGCCATGGTGGTCATGCCCGGACTGGCCAGCCGCTACTGGTCCCAGCGCAGCACCCTGCTGCGCGCCCTCCAGGAACGCAACGCCCAGCTGCTGCGCGAGCGGGCGATGGTCGCGGGGCAGGCCCGGCTGCGTGAACGCCAGCGCATCGCCCAGGACATGCACGACAGCCTCGGCCACCAGCTCGCGCTGATCTCGGTGCACACCGGTGCGCTGGAGGTCGACCCGGTCCTGACCGACCGGCAGCGCGAGGCGGTGGGCGTCCTGCGCCAGGCCTCGGTCGCCGCCATGCACGAGCTGCGCGAGGTCGTCGGCATCCTGCGCGACGGGGTGGAGGCGCCCCGGCCCGTGGAGGAGGCGCAGCCCGCCGCGCGCGGGGTGGCGGGCATCGCCGGGATCGTGGAGTCGGCACGCAGCGCGGGGACGGAGGTGCGCCTCACCACGGCGGGACAGCCCAGGCCGCTGGTCGCGGCGTGCGACCACGCGGCGTACCGGATCGCGCAGGAGGCGCTGACCAATGCCTACAAGCACGCACCGGGTGCGCCGATCACGGTGGAACTGCGCTACGAGGACGACTCCCTGGTGGTGGAGATCGCCAACGGCCCGGCGGCCGGCCCGGGCGCCGGTGAGGTGGTGTCCGGCGGGCAGGGGCTGACGGGCCTGCGCGAACGGGCCCGGCTGGTCGGCGGCATGGTCTACGCGGGGGCCGTGGAGGGGGGCGGATTCCGGGTCGCCGGGGTGCTCCCGTACGGCACCGAGCCGGCCGGGGCCGAGATCACCGGAGCCGAGGAGAGCGCGGCGGGCGGGGCCGCGGGCGGGGTCGCCGACGACTTCGGACAGCAGCTGGGGACCCGCTCGGGCGGCGCCCCGGAGCCGCTGGACTGGGCCGTGATCGACCGGAAACTGCTGAGCGGGGGCACCCGGTCCGGGGGAGTGGCCATGGGCTGCGGGATCGCGGTCGCGGCCGTGGTGGTCCTGTTGATCGTGATCGGGGCCGCGGTGGCGCTGCTGATCGGCTCGGTGAGCGATGCGACGATCAGCCGGGAGGACTACGACGGCATCCACGTGGGCGAGCCGGAGGACACGGTACGGTCGCGGCTGCCCGGCGGGGACAGCATCCTGACCGAGGGACTCGAACGGAAGGGGCCGCCGCGCCCGCAGGGCGCCACCTGTGTGGCCCTGCTCGCGGACGACGGCACCGAGGAGTGGGGCACCGACAGCGTTTTCCGGTTCTGCTTCAAGGACGGCAAGCTCGTCGAGAAGCAGGCGTACCAGGCCAAGCAGTAGGAGCAGGGGTGACAGCCAAGGTGATCCGCGTGGTGATCGCTGACGACGAACCGCTGATCCGGGCCGGGATCAGGATGATCCTGACCTCGGCGGCGGACATCGAGGTCGTCGCCGAGGCGGCGAACGGCCGGGAGGCGGTGGAACTCTCGCGGGCGCACGCCCCTGACGTGGTGCTGCTGGACATCCAGATGCCGGTGATGGACGGGCTGACGGCCCTGGCCGAGCTCGGCCGGGCGGTCCCCGGGGTGCGGGCGCTGATCCTGACCACCTTCGGGGAGAAGGAGAACGTGCTGCGGGCGCTCAGCGGCGGCGGCGCCGGGTTCCTGCTGAAGGACTCGGCGCCCGGCGAACTCATCGGCGCCGTACGGGCGGCCGCCGCGGGGGACGCGTACCTCTCCCCGGCGGCGACCCGGCACGTGGTGGACCAGATCGCCTCCGGCCGGACGGACGGCCGCGAGGAGGAGGCGCGCCGCCGGGTGGCCGAACTGAGCGAGCGCGAGCGCGGGGTGCTCGCGCTGCTGGGGGAGGGGCTGTCGAACGCGGACGCGGGACGGCGGCTGCACATGAGCGAGGCCACGGTGAAGACGTACGTGAGCCGGATCCTGGCGAAACTGGAATGCGAGAACCGGGTGCAGGCGGCCCTGCTGGCCAGGGACGCCGGGCTCTAGATACGGTCGGGCCGAAATCCGATGGCGATCAGGGGGCGGGGCGCATGACGGCGGTAGCGCAGCAGCAGGGCGTGGGACCGGAGCCGAAGGTACGGATTCCGGTGGTCGAGGGGTTCGCCGCGCGGCGCGCCGCGGGGGCGTCGAAGACCGTCGGGTCGGCCGCCGGGTCGCCGCGGGAGGCGGGCAAGGCGCTGCGTGCGCTGGTGCCCCGGTCGGTTCACGCGCGGTTCGAGGCGCCGGCCGACCGTCCGGACGCGGTGCGGGCGGTGGAGGAGTCCAACGTCGGGCGGGTCCCCGAGCTCGCTCCGATACGGGTCGGCCGGATGGCCGCCAACCCCTTCGCGTTCCTGCGCGGGGCGGCGGGGCTGATGGCCCACGACCTCTCCGGCGGCCCCGTGACCGGGATCGGCGCGCAGATCTGCGGGGACGCCCACGCGGCCAACTTCGGCCTGTACGGGGACGCGCGCGGCCGGCTGGTCATCGACCTCAACGACTTCGACGAGACCGTCTTCGGCCCGTGGGAGTGGGACCTCAAGCGGCTGGCCACCTCGCTGGTCCTGGCCGGCCGGGTGGCCGGCGCGGACGAGGAGACCTGTCGGGCGGCCGCGCACGACGCGGCGGGCGCCTACCGGCGCACGATGCGGCTGCTGGCCAAACTGCCGGCCCTCGACGCGTGGAACGCCATCGCGGACGAGGAGCTGGTCTCCCACACCGACGCCCGTGACCTGCTGGGCACGCTGGAACGCGTCTCGGAGAAGGCCCGCAACAACACCTCCGCCCGGTTCGCGGCCAAGTCCACCGAGCTCACGCCCGACGGGGGCCGGGCCTTCGTGGACGCGCTGCCCGTGCTGCGCCGGGTCGGGGACGGGGAGGCGGCGGCCGTGGCGGCCGCGCTGGGCCCGTACCTGGAGACCCTGCAGGGTGACCGGCTGCCGCTGCTGGCCCGGTACGCGATCCACGACGTGGCCTTCCGGGTGGTGGGCACCGGCAGCGTCGGCACCCGCTCCTACGTGGTGCTGCTGCTGGACCACCGCGGCGAGGCGCTGGTCCTCCAGGTGAAGGAGGCCAGGCCCTCCGCACTGCTGCCGCACCTGCCCGGGCTCGGCTTCGTCTCCCCGCCGGAGGAGCACGAGGGCCGCCGGGTGGTGGCCGGGCAGAAGCGGATGCAGGTGGTCTCCGACATCCTGCTGGGCTGGACCACGGTCGAGGGGCGGCCCTTCCAGGTCCGCCAGTTCCGCAACCGCAAGGGCAGCGTGGACCCGGCGGCGCTGGCCGCCGACCAGTTCGACGACTACGGGCGGATGACCGGAGCCCTGCTGGCGCGGGCGCATGCGCACAGCGCGGATCCGCGGCTGCTGTCCGGGTACTGCGGCAAGAGCGACGAGCTCGACGAGGCCGTGGCCGGCTTCGCCGTGGCCTACGCCGACCGGAGCGAGGCCGACCACGCGGTCCTGGTGGCGGCGGTGCGCTCCGGCCGGATCGCGGCGGAGGCCGGGGTCTGAGCCCCCGCGGGTCCGGGGCCGGGGGCCCGGGATGTTTCACGTGAAACCGGTGGATGTTTCACGTGAAACACCCGGGCCCCAGGGCCTTAGGCTGGCCGGGTGAGCGAGCAGACTGTTCCCGAAGCGTCCGAGCCCGGCTCCGGCCCCGGCCCCGCTGCCGACGAGCGTCCCGAGGCGCGCCTGGAGCGCGCCGTGCGGGCCGCCGAACAGGCGCTGATCGAGTTCGAGATCGCGGTGGAGACCTTCCGGGTGGAGGTGGAGAACTTCTCCCGGCTGCACCACCAGAAGCTCGGCCCCATGTACTCGCGGCTCGACGAGCTGGACGCGCTGATCGCCGAGGCGAAGGCGCAGCGCACCGGGAACCCGGAGGACCTGCGCCGGGCGCACGAGGCCCGCTCGCTGGTGATGCCGATGCCCGGGGTGGACGAGCTGTTCCACGACTGGCTGGACTCGGACGGGATGTCCGACGATGCCTCCGCGATGCTGACGGACCGCCCGGTGCGGCCGCCGCAGCGGGTGCGGCCCTCGGAGGAGGTCCGCCGCCTCTACCGCGAGCTGGTCCGCCAGGCCCATCCCGACCTGGCCCAGGACGAGGCCGAGCGCGAGCGGCGCGACGAGTTCATCGCGCGGGTCAACGCGGCCTACGGGCGCGGCGAGGAGCAGGTGCTGCGCGAGCTCGCCGAGGAGTGGGCGGCCGGCCCGGCGCCGGCCGAGCAGCGGCTGAGCGAGAGCGAGGAGCTCTACGAGCGCCTGGAGTGGCTCTCGCGCCGCAAGGAGCTGCTGTCGGTGGTGGCCCGGGACCTCGAGGAGAGCGCGATCGGCTCGATGCTGCGGATGGCCCCGGAGGACCCGGACCGGCTGCTGGAGGAGATCGCCGAGCAGCTGCTCGGCGATGTCGAGAAGCGCGAGGCGGAGCTGGCGGAGCTCACGGCGGAGTGAGGCCGGGGCGGGCGGACCGCCGGGCCGGGTCGGATAGGTTGGCTCAGCTATCCGTGACGAGAGAAGGCGACAGACATGAACTCCGGACCGCTTCCCTCGGTGGCCGCCTCCGCGCTGCCCTCCGAAGCCTTTGTCCTCGACGTTCGCGAGAACGACGAATGGGCGGCCGGCCATGCCGAGGGCGCCCTGCACATCCCGATGAGCGAGTTCGTGGCGCGCATCGGTGAGCTGACCGAGAAGATCGAGGACGAGCGCCCGGTCTACGTGATGTGCCGGGTCGGCGGACGCTCCGCCCAGGTGGCCCAGTACCTGCGCGGCCAGGACATCGACGCCGTGAACGTGGCCGGCGGCATGCAGGACTGGGAGGCCGCGGGCCGCCCGGTCGTCACCGACGCGGGCACCCCGGGCTTCGTCGTCTGACCCCCCCCTTCGGCCCTAGGCGAGGGGGTGGGCGGCCAGCAGGTCGCCCAGGGCCTCCTCGTGGGCCGCGGCCGGGCCGAGCTGGAGCTCCAGCTGCTTGGCCCAGGCGTGGTAGCGGTGCAGCGGGTAGTCGGTGTCGGCGCCGAAGCCGCCGTGCAGGTGCTGGGCGGTCTGCACGACGCGGCGTACGCCCTCGGAGGCCCAGATCTTGGCCACGGCCACGTCACCGGCGCTCGGCAGCGGTCCGCCCGCCCCGCCCGTGGAGGCGTCGAGCCGCCAGGCGGCCTGCCAGAGGGTGACCTCCATGGCGCGCAGGTCGATGTAGCGGTCGGCGGCCTGGACGGCGACGGCCTGGAAACTGGCGACCGGGAAGCCGAACTGCTCGCGCTTGCTCGTGTACTGGCTGGTCATGGTGAGCACGTTCTCGCCGAGGCCGAGCGCGAGCGCGCAGGTCCCGGTGGCCAGGAGCTGGCGCAGGTGGTCCCAGGCGCCGGGCGTGTCGATGAGGTGCGTGGCCGGGACCCGTACGCCGTCGAGGGTGAGCTCGGCGAGCTTCTCCCCGCTGGTGGAGTACTGCTCGGCGAGGGAGAGGCCTTCCGCGCCCCGGGGGACGAACGCGAGGACGGCCTCGCCCTCCCCGGTGTGGGCCGGTACCGCGATCCAGTCGGCGCTGTGGCCCCAGGCGACGGCCGTCTGGAGGCCCTCCAGCACCCAGGTGTCACCTTCTTGTCGTTCTTGTCGTTCCCGCCGTGCGGTGACGGACAGTTCGGCCGGGTCGTGGCCGCTGCGGCCGTGCGCGGCGACGGTGAGGACGAGGCTGCCGTCCCCGGCGCCGGGCAGCAGGGCGCCCGCCAGCTCGGGGCTGCCGTGGGCCTGGACGGCCATGGCGGTGGCGCAGTGCTCCAGGAGCGGCACCCGGGCCAGCACCCGCGCGGACTCGCGCAGGACCAGGCACAGGGCGATGGCGTCGAGTCCGGAGCCGCCGTGCTCCTCGGTGAGGACCAGGCTCAGCAGGTCGGAGTCGGCGAGCTTCGCCCACAGCTCGCGGTCGAACTCCTCGGCCACCGCCCTCGGGGTGAGCGCGGGGCTGGGCACGCCGTCGGGGGCCACGTCCGCGAACACGGCCTTGGCCGCCTCGACGGCGGCCTGCTGCTCCTCGGTGAAGGTGAAGTCCACTGCCTGTCCTCCCGCGTACCCGGATCGTGCTCTGCCTGACGGTGCGTCAAGATAGAACACGTTCTGGAAATTTGACAGGGGGACGGCAGCGGGAGGCGACGAGGGGCCGCTCAGCGGTCGAAGTCGATCTCCACGTCCTCCGACACCGGGTGCGACTGGCAGGCCAGCACGAACCCGGCCTCCGTCTCCCGCTCCTCCAGCGCGAAATTGCGGTCCATCCGCACCTCGCCCGAGACGACGAACGCCCGGCAGGTTCCGCACACCCCGCCCTTGCAGGCGTACGGGGCGTCCGCGCGGGCCCGGAGCACCGCGTCCAGCAGGGATTCGCCGTCGCGCACCGGCCAGGTGCCGGAGCGGCCGTCGAGCCGCGCCGTGACCCGGCCGCTGGTGGTCTCCGCCGAAGCGGTGCGTGCGGGGCGCGAGGAGGCGTCCTCGACGTGGAAGACCTCCTCGTGGACCCGGGTCCGCAGGACGCCGAGCGCGCCCAGCGCCCGCTCCGCTCCCGTCACCAGGCCGTACGGCCCGCACAGGAACCAGCCGGTCACCTCGGCGACCGGCAGCAGGGCGGGCAGCAGCTCCGTCAGCCGCTCCTCGCCGAGCCGCCCCGAGGGCAGCCCGGCCTCCTGCTCCTCCCGGGACAGCACGGTGACGAGCTGGAACCGGTCGGGATAGCGGTCCTTGAGGTCGGCGACCTCCTCCAGGAACATCGTCGAGGCCGCGCTGCGGTCGCTGCGCACCAGGCAGAACCGGGCGTCGGGCCGGGCGGCGAGGAGGGTGGCGGCGATCGACAGCACCGGGGTGATGCCGCTGCCGCCGACGATCGCGGCGTAGTGCGCGGCGGGCGGTGCCGCCGCGGGGTCCAGGACGAAGCGGCCGGCCGGGACCATCACGTCCAGGAGGTCCCCGGCGGCGATCTCCTTGTGGGCGAAGGAGGAGAACTCCCCGCCCTCCACCAGCCGCACCCCGACCCGCAGCGCCGCGGGGCCGGGTCCGTCCGCGGCCGGGGCGGGGGAGCAGATCGAGTAGGTGCGCCGCACCTCGGCGGTCCCGGCCGCGGCCGGGCTGCCGCGGCGCAGGGTGAGGTGCTGGCCGGGGGCGTGCCGGTACTCGGCGCGCAGCTCCGGCGGGACGGCCAGGGTCAGGGCCACGGAGTCCTCGGTGAGCCGGTCGACCGCCGTCACCGTCAAGGTGTGGAACGCGCCGTGGCGCGCGGGGCGCACCGGCGCGGAGCCGGCGGGCCCGGGGCCGACGGGCGCCACCGGCGTGGGCGACGGCGGTGACACGGCCATCTACAGCTCCTTGAAGTGGTCGAACGGTTCGCGGCAGGCGGTGCAGCGGCGCAGCGCCTTGCATGCGGTGGAGGAGAACCGGCTGAGCAGCTCGGTGTCGGTCGATCCGCAGTTCGGGCAGCGGACGGACAGGGTGAGCGGAACCGGTCCGCCGGCGGCGTGCGGCCGCGGCGGGGCGATGCCGAACTCCGCCAGTTTGCGGCGGCCTTCGGCGCTGATGTCGTCCGTGGACCAGGCGGGGGCCAGCACCGTCCGCACCCGGACCTCCGGTATGCCGTGGTCGGTCAGGACCCGTTCGATGTCGGCGGACATGGCCTCGATGGCCGGGCAGCCGGTGTAGGTGGGAGTCAGGGTGACCTCCACGTGGCCGTCCTCGTGCATCCGCACCCCGCGCATCACGCCGAGCTCGGCCAGGGTGAGCACGGGCAGTTCGGGGTCGGGGACGGAGCCCGCCAGCGCGGCCAGCTCCACCTCCAGCCGGGTCTGCTCGATACCGGCGCCTGCATCGGCGGCGGCGGTGCCGGTGCCAGTGCCGGTGCCGGTCACCACGATGCCCCCGGGTGGCTGCGGTGCAGGTGCTGCATCTCCGCGAGCAGCCGGCCGAAGGACTCGGTGTGCAGCCCCTGCCGGCCGGCTCCGGCGGCCCAGGCCCCGTGCCGCGGCCCCTGGGGCAGCTCCAGCCCGGCCCGCTCCAGCACACTGCCCAGCGCGGCCAGCCAACGCCCTTCCAGCACGGGCCAGTCGATCTCTTCGAGCCCCTCGACCGGCCGGAACATCTCGCCGGTGTACTTCCACAGCCCGTCCAGGCCGGCGCGCATCCGGCGGCGGCTCTCCTCGGTGCCGTCGCCGAGCCGCAGCGTCCACTGCTCGGCGTGGTCGCGGTGGTAGGCGGTCTCCTTGACCGCCTTGGCGGCGAGGGGCGCGAACGGGCCCTCGCCGAGGGCGAGTTCCCCGTAGAGCTCGTGCTGGTAGAGCGAGAAGTAGAGCTGGCGGGCGATGGTGTGGGCAAAGTCGCCGTTCGGCTGCTCGACCAGCTGGAGGTTGCGGAAGGACCGCTCCTCGCGCAGGAAGGCGAGTTCGTCCTCGTCGCCGGCGCCCGACAGCAGGACGCGGGCCTGGCCGAGGAGGTCGAGGGCGATGTTGGCGAGGGCGACCTCCTCCTCCAGGACGGGCGCGTGGCCCGCCCATTCGGCGAGGCGGTGCGAAAGGATCAGCGCGTCGTCGCCGAGGGCCAGCGCCGCCGCGGTGCTCCTCGTGTCCGTCCCGGTGCTCGTCTCGGTGCTCGTCACAGGTGCTGCACCCCCTCGGGGATCTCGTAGAAGGTGGGGTGCCGGTAGGGCTTGTCGGCGGACGGGGCGAAGAACGGGTCCCGCTCGTCCGGGGAGGAGGCGGTGATCTCCGTGGAGGGCACCACCCAGATGGAGATGCCCTCGCCGCGCCGGGTGTAGAGATCGCGGGCGTTGCGCAGGGCCATCTCCGCGTCGGGGGCGTGCAGGCTGCCCGCGTGCGTGTGCGAGAGGCCGCGCCGCGAGCGGACGAACACCTCCCACAGGGGCCAGTTCCGCGTCATACCCGAGCCTCGCTTCCGATGGTCGCCGCGGCGGCCGTGGCCGCCGCCTGCTTCTCCGCATACGCCGCGGCCGCGTCGCGCACCCAGGCGCCTTCCTCGTGCGCCGCGCGGCGCTGTCCGATCCGTTCCTCGTTGCACGGGCCGTTGCCCTTGAGGACCTCCCAGAACTCCGCCCAGTCGATGGCTCCGAAGTCGTGGTGCCCGCGCTCCTCGTTCCACTTCAGGTCCGGGTCGGGCAGGGTCAGCCCCAGCGACTCGGCCTGCGGGACGGCGATGTCCACGAAGCGCTGGCGCAGATCGTCATTGGTGTGGCGCTTGATCCGCCAGGCCATCGACTGCGCCGAGTGCCCCGACTCGGCGTCCGGGGGGCCGAACATCATCAGCGAGGGCCACCACCAGCGGTTCACGGCGTCCTGCGCCATCGCGTGCTGGGCCTCGGTGCCCCGGGAGAGGGCGAGGAGCAGCTCGTACCCCTGGCGCTGGTGGAAGGACTCCTCCTTGCAGATCCGGACCATGGCCCGCGCGTACGGCCCGTAGGAGCAGCGGCAGATCGGGACCTGGTTGGTGATCGCCGCTCCGTCCACGAGCCAGCCGATCGCACCGACGTCGGCCCAGGTCAGCGTGGGGTAGTTGAAGATCGAGGAGTACTTCTGCTTCCCGGCGTGCAGCTTGTCGAGGAGCTCGTCGCGGCTGGTGCCCAGGGTCTCGGCGGCGCTGTACAGGTACAGACCGTGGCCGGCCTCGTCCTGGACCTTCGCCATCAGGATCGCCTTGCGGCGCAGGGAGGGGGCGCGGGTGATCCAGTTCGCCTCGGGCTGCATGCCGATGATCTCGGAGTGGGCGTGCTGGGCCATCTGGCGGACCAGGGAGGCGCGGTACTCGTCGGGCATCCAGTCGCGGGGCTCCACCCGCTCGTCGGCCGCCACGGCCGCGTCGAAGGCCGCCGCGAGCTGCGCGCCGAGGTCGGCGGTCACGCCGATCCCCGCGTCCTGCACGGTGTCCCGTCCCCCCGTCCCCGATGTCGCTGCCGGGGTCACTGCCACCATCACGGCCCCCTGTCAGAGGTCTTTTCCCGCCTCGTCCCGCCCGACCGACCGATCGTTCGGTTCATCCTCTTCAATGGTGGGACGAGGGCCCGTAGGGTGTCAACCTCTGTGGTCAACCCTGTGGACACCGGACGATCGGGGCGGGATGGATTCGAACGAGCGGGTGCCCCTCGCAGGGGAGGCTCCACCCCCGCCCAGGGCACCCGGAATCGCCGGCCTGTCCACCCCGTACCGGGTCGTCACGGCCCTCGCCCTCGGAGCGGTGGCGGTGGCCGCCTGCGGGCACCTGGCCCTCGTCTTCCTGCACGTGGCCCCGTCCAACACGGTCAGCAAGCGGCATGCAGGCGTGATCGACTGGTGGATCTACCCCGAGTTCGAACAGAACTGGAAGCTCTTCGCCCCCAACCCGCTCCAGCAGAACATCGCCGTGGAGGTGCGCGCGGAGGTGCGCACGGACGACGGCCGGCTGGTGACGGGCACCTGGCGCGGGCTGTCCGCCGAGGACGGCGCGGCCATCCGCCACAGCCTGCTGCCCAGCCACACCGAGCAGAACGAGCTCCGCCGGGCCTGGGACTTCTTCACCACCTCCCACGACGAGGACAACAAGTCCACCGGCGACCGCGGTGAACTCGCCGAGCAGTACCTGCGCCGGATCGCCCTGGACCGGCTGGGCGGGCCGGAGCAGCAGGCCCGGCCGGAGCAGCAGGCCGGGCCGGAGCAGCCGGCAGCGGGCCGGATCGTACGGATCCAGCTGCGCGGGGCGACCACGGAGGTCGCCGCACCCCCGTGGTCCGACGAGAAGGCCGACACCCAGACGTACTACCGGGAGCTGCCGTGGTGGACGGTGTGACGGGGACCCGTACGGGGGGCCTCAGGGCCTCCGCCGCCCGGGCCCTCGCCCGGGTCAGCGGGCAGGCGCTGGGTCCGTACCAGAGCGCCGTGGTCCGCATCGGCTTCGCCGGGACCTGGCTGTTCTTCCTGCTGCGGGAGTTCCCCCACCGCCACGAGCTGTACGGGCCGGACGGGCCGTGGAGCTGGGACCTGGCCCGGCGGCTGATCGACTCGAACCGTGCCTTCACGCTGCTGATGTGGTCGGACTCGGCGCTCTGGTTCGAGATCGTCTACGCCGTGGCCGTGCTGTCGTCCGTCCTGCTGATGCTGGGCTGGCGCACCCGGGCGAGCTCCGTGGTGTTCATGGTCGGCGTGCTGTCCCTGCAGAACCGCAGCGTCTTCATGGGCGACGGCGGGGACAACGTCATCCACCTGATGGCGATCTACCTCGTGCTGACCCGGTGCGCGCAGGTGTGGTCGCTCGACGCCCGCCGGGAGCGGCGCCTCGGCGCGGCCTCGGCCGGGCGGGCGGGGCCGATCGTGTGGGGCGGGCTCGGTGCGGTGCTCGTGTACGGGGCCGTCACCGGGGGGTTCAGCACGGGCTGGCTGGTGGTCTTCACGGCCCTGTGGGTGCTCGCCGCGCTGTGGTGGATGGTCGACCGCTACGAGCCGGAGGGAGAGGGGCGGGCCGTCCTCGACGTGCTGGCCAACCTGCTGCACAACGCCGGCATGCTCGTGATCATGGCGGAGGTCTGCCTGATCTACGCCACGGCCGGGTGGTACAAGATCCAGGGCTCGCGGTGGCAGGACGGCACGGCGCTGTACTACCCGCTGAACCTGGACTACTTCACCCCGTGGCCCGGGGTCTCCGCCTTCCTCGGGAGCAGCGGCACGCTGGTCATGCTGCTGTCCTACGGCACGGTCGCGGTCCAGGTGGCCTTTCCGTTCACCCTGTTCAACCGGCGGATCAAGAACGTGCTGCTGGTGCTGATGATGCTGGAGCACGCGGGGATCGCGGTGCTGCTGGGGCTGCCCTTCTTCTCCTTGGCGATGATCGCCGCCGATGCGGTGTTCCTGCCGACCGGGTTCCTGGTGTGGATCGGGGTGCGGGTCGCCGCGCGGGGGTCCGTTCCGGACCGGGAGCCGGGGCCGGGGCCCGCGCCGTACGGCGATCCGGAGCCGGCGCTCCCCAGCCCCGTCCCGCGCTGAGGCCGGGGCCCTGCGGGGGCTTGTCCCCTACCCGCCCTTCGCCCGTTCCCCGGGGCTGCGCCCCGGACCCCCCTGGGGCTCCGCCCCAGACCCCGGTCCTCAAACGCCGGACGGGCTGGGAGGTGCCGGACGGGCTGGGAGGTGCCGGAGGGGCTGGGAGGTGCCGGGCGGGCTGGGAGGTGCCGGGCGGGCGGGAAGGTGCCGGAGTGCTGGAAGGTGGGCGGCCCGTAGGGTCGGACGTATGAGTGAGCAGCGGTGCGGGGACGTCGAGGAGACCGAGCGGCAGTGGCGGGAGGCTGTCGGGCGGGAGGAGCTGGTGTTGCTCGACGGGTTTCACGCGCTGAAGCACGCGCTGCGGTTCGGGGCCGATGTGCGGATCGTGGTCGCCGACGAGCCCCAGGCCGTACGGGGCCTTGCTCGCGAGCTGGCCTCGGACGTGGAGGCGGACGTGGCCCGGCTGGTCAGGCAGGCCCCGCTCAAGGCACTGCTGGCGCGGGTGCACCCCACCGGGGTGGCGGCCCTCGCGGTCCGGCCCGGCCGGGCCGAGGGGCGGGCGCAGCTCGACGCGCGGCCCAGGACGGCCCCGATCGTGCTCCTCGACAACCCCCGCAACCTGGGCAACGTCGGCGCGGTCGTCCGGCTCGCCGCCGGCTTCGGTGCCACCGGCGTGCTCACCCGGGGGGATCTGGACCCCTGGCACCCGAATGTGGTCCGGGCGGGCGCGGGGCTGCACTACGCCACGACCGTGGACCGGGTGGAGCTCGACGAGCTGCCGGCCGGCCCGCTGTACGCCCTCGACCCGGAGGGCGAGGACATCCGCGCCCTCACCCTCCCGGACGAGGCCCTGCTCGCCTTCGGCTCCGAACGCCACGGCATCTCGCCCGAGCTGCGCGCCCGCGCCGATCACCTGGTGTCCCTGCCGATGCGGCCGCAGGTCTCCAGCTACAACCTGGCCACCAGCGTGGCCATGACCCTCTTCCACTGGGGTGGGCCCAAGGCCTGAGGCCCGGGGGCTCAGGCCTGGCGGCGGACCTCCACCACGCGGAAGCGGTTCGACACGAACGCCCCGTCGCACAGCGCGGAGTTGGCCGCCGGGTTGCCGCCGGAACCGTGGAAGTCGGAGAAGGCCGCGGTCTGGTTCACATAGACCCCGCCCGTCAGGTTGAGCGAGAGCTGCGCCGACTCCTCCAGGCAGACCTCCTCGATGGCCCGCTCGGTGTCCGCGGAGGTGGTGTAGGCGCCGACCGTCATGGCGCCCTTCTCGCGGACCGTGCGCCGCAGCAGGTCGAGGGCGCTCTGTGTGGAGTCGACCGCCACCGCGAAGGAGACCGGGCCGAAGCACTCCGAGAGGTAGGGGGCGGAGTCGTCCGGCTTGGCCGAGTCCAGCTTGACCATGACCGGCGTGCGCACGACCGCGCCCGGGAAGTCGGGGTGCGCCACCTCGCGCGAGGCGAGCGCGACCTCGCCGAGCCCGGCCGCGGCCTCCAGGCGGGCCTTCACGTCCGGGTTGACCAGTGCGCCCAGCAGGGCGTTGGCCCGGGCGTCGTCGCCGAGCAGGCCGCCGACCGCGCCCGCGAGGTCCGAGACGACCTCGTCGTAGGACTTGTGCCCGGCGTCCGTCGCGATGCCGTCGCGCGGGATCAGCAGGTTCTGCGGGGTGGTGCACATCTGGCCGCTGTAGAGGGAGAGGGAGAAGGCCAGGTTGGACAGCATGCCCTTGTAGTCGTCGGTGGAGTCCAGGACGACGGTGTTGACGCCGGCCTTCTCCGTGTAGACCTGCGCCTGGCGGGCGTTGGCCTCCAGCCACTCGCCGAACTCGGTGGACCCGGTGTAGTCGATGACCTTGATCTCAGGGCGGACGGCGAGCTCCTTGGCGATGCCCTCGCCGGGGCGCTCCACGGCCAGCGCGACCAGGTTCGGGTCGAAGCCGGCGTCGGCCAGGACCTCGCGGGCCACCTGCACGGTCAGCGCCAGCGGCAGGACGGCGCGCGGGTGCGGCTTGACCAGCACCGGGTTGCCCGTGGCGAGGGAGGCGAAGATGCCCGGGTAGCCGTTCCAGGTGGGGAAGGTGTTGCAGCCGATCATCAGGGAGATGCCGCGCGGGACGGCCGTGAAGGTCTTGCCCAGCTCCAGGGGGTCCTTCTTGCCCTGCGGCTTCGACCAGTCGGCGTGGCCCGGGACGCGGGTCTGCTCCTCGTAGGCGTAGGCCACCGCCTCCAGGCCGCGGTCCTGTGCGTGCGGGCCGCCCGCCTGGAACGCCATCATGAAGGCCTGGCCGCTGGTGTGCATGACGGCGTGCGCGAACTCGTGGGTCCGCGCCGAGATCCGGGCCAGGATCTCGATGCAGACCAGGGCGCGCGTCTCGGGCCCGGCGTCCCGCCAGGCGCCCATGCCGGCCCGCATCGCGGGCAGCAGCACCTCGGGGTCCACGTGCGGGTACTCGACGCCGAGCTCCACGCCGTACGGGGAGGTCTCCGCGCCCGTCCAGCCGTCGGTCCCGGGCTGCCCGAGGTCGAGCCGGGTGCCGCGCAGCGCCTCGAAGGCGGCGAGGCCGTCGGCCGGCGCGGTCTCCCCGTAGGCCTTGGGGTGCTCGGGGTGCGGGGACCAGTAGGCGCGGCTGCGGATGGTGGCCAGTGCCTGGTCCAGGGTGGGCCGGTGCTTGGCGGACAGCTGGGGGACGGTGAGCTCGGCGGCCATCAGGGACCAACTCCTCTTTGAGCCGGGCGGGATCAGGCGATCGGGGCAGGCAAGAAGGGATGAACAAGAGCAGACTGGAGTTAGAGTAACCGAACGATCGGTCGGGACAAGAGGGCCCGGCAGACCTGTGGACAAGTCGGTGCGGGAGGATCTGGGCATGACAGCAATCGAGCGGTCCCGCACAGTGGCGGTCGTCGGCGCCGGCACAATGGGGCAGGGCATCGCCCAAGTCGCCCTCCTCGCAGGTCACCGCGTGCTGATCTACGACATCAACGCCCCGCTCGCCGCCGACGCGGTCGGATTCGTCCAGGACCGGGTCGAGCGGATGGCCGCCAAGGGCCGGCTGGACCGCGCCGCGGCCGAGGAGGCGATCGTCCGGATCGCAT
This sequence comes from Streptomyces sp. NPDC051563, assembly GCF_044454225.1. Lineage (NCBI taxonomy): Bacteria > Bacillati > Actinomycetota > Actinomycetes > Kitasatosporales > Streptomycetaceae > Streptomyces > Streptomyces sp. NPDC051563. Next base: position 93,159 of record NZ_JBITDL010000001.1, on the reverse strand, counting down.
CGGCGGGCGAGCTGGCGGAGCTGGCGGACGCCGCCCTCGTGGTGGAGGCGGTCGTCGAGGACGTCACCGTCAAGCGGGCACTGTTCGCGGCCCTCGAAGAGGTGGTTTCGCCGGAGGCCCTGCTGGCCACCAACACCTCCTCCCTCTCGGTCACCGAGCTCGCCGCCGGCCTCGCGCACCCCGGCCGCTTCCTGGGCCTGCACTTCTTCAACCCGGCCCCGCTGCTCCCGCTGGTCGAGGTGGTCTCCGGCTTCGCGACGGACCCGGCCGCCGCGGACCGCGCGTACGCCACCGCCCAGGGCTGGGGCAAGACGCCGGTGCGCTGCGCCGACACCCCGGGCTTCATCGTCAACCGGATCGCCCGGCCCTTCTATGCCGAGGCCTTCGCGGTGTACGAGGAGCAGGGCGCCGACCCGGCGACCATCGACGCCGTGCTCCGCGAGAGCGGCGGCTTCAAGATGGGCCCCTTCGCGCTGACCGACCTGATCGGCCAGGACGTCAACGAGGCCGTCACCCGCTCGGTGTGGGAGTCCTTCTTCCGCAGCCCCAAGTTCACCCCGTCCCTCGCGCAGCGGCGACTGGTCCAGTCGGGCCGTCTCGGCCGGAAGTCGGGCCACGGCTGGTACCCGTACGGCCCGGACGCGAAGGTTCCGGCTCCGCACACCGCGGGCCCCGAGGAGGCGCCCGCGAAGGTGACCGTCGTCGGCGACCTCGGACCGGCGGCCGCCCTCCTCGACCTCCTGGAGGAGGCCGGGACCGAGGTCACGGCCGTCGAGCACGGGGGCCCGTACATCCAGCTCCCCGGCGAGGGCCAGCTCGTGCTCGCCGACGGCAAGACGGCGATCGAGTTCGCCGACGTCGTCTACTTCGACCTCGCCTTCGACTACCGCGACGCGACCCGGATCGCGCTCTCCGTCAGCGAGGACACGAGCGAGCGCACGCTCGCCGAGGCCGTCGGGCTGTTCCAGAAGCTCGGCAAGAAGGTCTCCGTCATCGGCGACGTCCCGGGCATGATCGTCGCCCGGACGGTCGCGATGCTGATCGACCTCACGGCCGACGCCGTCGCGCGCGGGGTCGCGGGCGCCGAGGACATCGACACGGCGATGCGGCTCGGGGTCAACTACCCGGCGGGCCCGGCCGCATGGCACGAGCGGCTCGGCCGCGACTGGGCGTACGACCTGCTGCACCACCTCGACGAGCGCTGTCCCGGCGGCCGGTACGCGCCCTCGCTGGCGCTGTACAAGCTGGGCTACGCGGCGGATGCCGAGGACTCACGGGCCGCCGACGAGGCGGACGACGCCGGGGACGCCGACGACGCAGGGGACGAGGGGGACGCGGAATGACCACGGCCAAGCGGGACACGTACACGCCCGAGACGCTCCTGTCCGTCGCCGTCCAGGTCTTCAACGAGCGCGGCTACGACGGCACCTCGATGGAGCACCTCTCCAAGGCGGCCGGCATCTCGAAGTCCTCGATCTACCACCACGTCGCCGGCAAGGAGGAGCTGCTCCACCGCGCCGTCAGCCGGGCCCTGGACGAGCTCTTCGCGGTCCTGGCGGAGCCGGGGGCGATACGCGGCCGCGCGGTCGAGCGCGTCGAGTACGTCACGCGCCGCACGGTCGAGGTGCTCGTCGCGGAGCTGCCCTACGTGACCCTGCTGCTGCGGGTCCGGGGCAACACCCGCACCGAGCGCTGGGCCCTGGAGCGCCGCCGCGAGTTCGACCACCAGGTCGCGGAGCTGCTGAAGGCCGCCGCCGCCGAGGGCGACCTGCGGGCGGACGTGGACATCCGGCTCGCCACCCGGCTGCTCTTCGGCATGGTCAACTCCCTGGTCGAGTGGTACCGCCCGCACCCGGGCACCACCCCCGACCAGCTCGCCGACGCGGTGGTCAGCATGGCCCTGGACGGCCTGCGCACCCAGCGCTGACCGCAGGCCGCACGTCAGTCCTCCGTGATCGTGGGGCCGGAGGCCGGGTCGCGGGCCAGGAGATCCGTTTCTTCGAAGACCAGCAGGGTGCGCGTGGACAGGACCTCCGGGATGGACTGGAGGCGGGTCAGGACGAGTTCGCGCAGGGTGCGGTTGTCCGGGGTGTGGACCAGGAGGAGGACGTCGAAATCGCCGCTGACCAGGGCGATGTGGGCGGCACCGGGGAGCTCGCGGAGCTGTTCGCGGACCGTGCGCCAGGAGTTCTGGACGATCTTCAGGGTGATGTAGGCGGAGGCGCCCTGGCCCGCCCGTTCGTGGTTGACGCGGGCGGTGAAGCCCCGGATCACCCCGTCGTCGATGAGCCGGTTGATCCGGGCGTAGGCATTGGCCCGGGACACGTGGACCTGCTCGGCGACGGAGCGTATCGAGGCGCGGCCGTCCGCCTGGAGCAGGCGCACGATCGACCGGTCGATCGGGTCGAGGGGGCGGGGCGGCGCCGCCGGCGGCCCGGGGGCTGCCGGCGGTACGGGCGCGCCCCCCGGTGCGCCCCCCGCCGTGGAGGCCGCCCCGGAACCCGCTCCGGCCATTTGTTCATCCGTCATCGCCCGATGCCTGCCTCTCCTGGACGTCCTGCACCCATACCAGGGCGTCGACGCCACTTTGTCCACAGCCTGGCGCCGCCTGTAGCCAAATTGCCCGGACAACCGAACAATCGGTAGGTGAGGCGCCTCACACCCGAGGCCTCCCTGCCCGCTTCCCACGAGGAGGTGTACGCCGCCATGACGGTCCAAGAGCTGCCCGGTGCCGGTGCGTCCCACCGCTCCACCCCGCCGCCCGCCTGGAGGCCCCGTACGGATGCCGCCCCGCTGCTCCCGGACCCCGAGCCGTACCGGGTGCTGGGCACCCCGGCCGCCGACAGCCTCGACCCCGAGCTGATGCGCCGGTGCTACGCCGAGCTGGTGCGCGGCCGCCGCTACAACGCCCAGGCCACCGCCCTCACCCGGCAGGGCCGTCTGGCCGTATATCCCTCCACCGTCGGCCAGGAAGCGTGCGAGATTGCCGCAGCCATGGTCCTGGAGGAGCAGGACTGGCTCTTCCCGAGCTACCGCGACACCCTCGCGGCCGTGGCGCGCGGGCTGGATCCCGTACAGGCGCTGACGCTGCTACGCGGCGACTGGCACACCGGGTACGACCCGCGCGAGCACCGGATAGCCCCCCTCTCGACGCCGCTGGCCACCCAGCTGCCGCACGCCGTCGGCCTGGCGCACGCCGCCCGGCTGCGCGGCGACGACGTGGTGGCCCTCGCCATGGTCGGCGACGGCGGCACCAGCGAGGGCGACTTCCACGAGGCCATGAACTTCGCCGCCGTCTGGCAGGCGCCGGTCGTCTTCCTCGTCCAGAACAACGGCTTCGCGATCTCCGTCCCGCTCGCCAAGCAGACCGCCGCCCCGACCCTGGCCCACAAGGCCGTGGGGTACGGGATGCCCGGCCGGCTCGTCGACGGCAACGACATCGCCGCCATGCACGAGGTGCTGTCCGAGGCGGTCCGGCGGGCCCGGTCCGGCGGCGGACCGACCATGATCGAGGCCGTCACGTACCGCATAGAAGCCCACACCAACGCCGACGACGCCACCCGCTACCGGGGCGACGCCGAGGTCGAGGCCTGGAAGGCGCACGACCCGGTCGAGCTGCTGGAGCGCGAGCTGACCGCGCGCGGCCTGTTGGACGGGGCGGGCATCCAGGCAGCCAAGGACGCGGCGGAGGAGATGGCGGCGGCGCTGCGCGACGGGATGAACGCGGAGCCCGTGCTCGACCCGATGGACCTCTTCGAGCACGTCTACGCGCAGCAGACCGGCCGGCTGCGCGAGCAGGCCGCCATGCTCCGTGCCGAGCTGGACGCGGCCGAGCAGGAAGAGGGGGACGGATCATGACCACGGTGGCGGTGAAGCCGATGACGACCAAGCCGGCGACCATGGCCCAGGCCCTGAACCGGGCGATGCGCGACGCGATGGCCGAGGACCCGACCGTCCACGTCATGGGCGAGGACGTCGGGGCGCTCGGCGGGGTCTTCCGCATCACGGACGGCCTCGCGAAGGAATTCGGCGAGGACCGCTGTACGGACACCCCGCTCGCCGAGGCCGGCATACTCGGCGCGGCCGTCGGCATGGCCATGTACGGGCTGCGGCCGGTCGTGGAGATGCAGTTCGACGCGTTCGCGTACCCGGCCTTCGAACAGCTCATCTCGCACGTGGCCAAGATGCGCAACCGCACACGGGGCGCGATGCCGCTGCCGATCACCATCCGGGTGCCGTACGGCGGCGGGATCGGCGGAGTGGAGCACCACTGCGACTCCTCCGAGGCGTACTACGTGGCCACGCCCGGGCTCACCGTGGTGACCCCGGCGACCGTCGAGGACGCGTACGGACTGCTGCGCGCCTCGATAGCCAGCGACGACCCGGTGATCTTCCTGGAGCCGAAGCGGCTGTACTGGTCCAAGGCCGACTGGTCGCCCGAGGCGCCCGCGGCGGTCCCCGGGATCGGCGAGGCACTCGTCCGGCGGACCGGCACGAGCGCGACGCTGATCACCTACGGGCCCTCGCTGCCGGTGTGCCTGGAGGCGGCCGAGGCCGCCCGCGAGGAGGGCTGGGAGCTGGAGGTCGTGGACCTGCGCTCGCTGGTCCCCTTCGACGAGGAGACCGTCGTGGCCTCCGTACGCCGCACCGGCCGCGCGGTGGTGGTCCACGAGTCCGGCGGCTTCGGCGGACCGGGCGCGGAGATCGCCGCCCGGGTCACGGAGCGGTGCTTCCACCACCTGGAGGCGCCCGTGCTGCGCGTCACCGGCTTCGACATCCCCTATCCGCCGCCGATGCTGGAGAAGCACCACCTGCCCGGCGTGGACCGGATCCTGGACACCGTGGCCCGTCTGCAGTGGGAGAACTGATGCCGCAGGTCATGGAGTTCAAGCTGCCGGACCTGGGCGAAGGGCTGACCGAGGCCGAGATCGTCCGCTGGCTGGTGGCCGTCGGCGACGTCGTCGCCATCGACCAGCCCGTCGTCGAGGTCGAGACGGCCAAGGCGATGGTGGAGGTCCCCTGCCCGTACGGCGGCGTGGTCACCGCCCGCTTCGGCGAGGAGGGGACGGAACTGCCCGTTGGCGCCCCGCTGATCACGGTGGCGGTGGGTGCGAAATGCGCACCGTCCGATGAACTCGCCCCCGCAGGGGCCGCGGACGCGGCGAACGCACCCAGGCCCCTGATCGGATACGGCTCGGACCACTCACGTCCGGCGCGTCGGAGGCGGGTGCGACCCGGCTCCGCCGCGCCGGGGGCCGCCCCCGCGGGTCCGGCTCCGGCCGTGACCGCCGTCGCGGCCGTCGCGGCACCGGCGGCCGCCGCACCGGCCGTCGTCGCCGGGCCGGTGCCCGTCATCTCGCCGCTGGTGCGCAAGCTGGCCCGGGACAACGGGGTGGACCTGCGCGCCCTGCGCGGATCGGGGCCCGAGGGCCTGATCCTGCGCGCCGACGTCGAGACGGCGCTGCGCGCCCCGGCTCCGGAGCCGACGGCGGCGGCCCCCGCCGGCGGCCCCACCACGCCGGAGGGCGCCACCCGGATCCCCCTCAAGGGGGTGCGCGGGGCGGTCGCGGACAAGCTGTCGCGCAGCCGGCGCGAGATACCGGACGCCACCTGCTGGGTCGACGCGGACGCCACCGAACTGATGGCGGCCCGGGCGGCGATGAACGCCGCAGGCGGCCCCAAGATCTCCGTGCTCGCGCTGCTCGCCCGGATCTGCACCGCGGCGCTGGCCCGCCACCCGGAGCTCAACTCCACGGTGGACCTCGCGGCGAACGAGATCGTCCGGCTTCCGGCCGTGCACCTGGGCTTCGCCGCGCAGACGGAGCGGGGGCTGATGGTCCCGGTGGTCCGGGACGCGCAGACGCGCAGCGCGGAGTCGCTGTCGGCGGAGTTCGCCCGGCTCACCGAGCTGGCCCGGGCGGGGAAGCTGGCCCCGGCCGATCTCACCGGTGGCACCTTCACCCTGAACAACTACGGGGTGTTCGGGGTCGACGGGTCCACGCCGATCATCAATCACCCCGAGGCGGCGATGCTCGGTGTGGGGCGGATCATTGCGAAGCCGTGGGTGCATCGGGGGGAGCTGGCGGTGCGGCAGGTCGTGCAGCTGTCCCTGACCTTCGACCACCGGGTGTGCGATGGCGGGACCGCGGGCGGCTTCCTGCGCTACGTCGCCGACTGCGTCGAGTCGCCCTCGGTCCTGCTGCGCAGCCTGTAGCTCCGCGGGGGGTGGGTGGGCCCTGCGGGGCTGTCCCCTACCCGCCCTTCCACCGTTCCCCGGGCTTCGCCCGGACCCGTTCCCGGGGGCCAGCCCCCGGACCCCCGCTCCTCAAACGCCGGAGGGGCTGAGTTTGGCCGGCGTCCGGCTGGATGTGCGCGGGGCGGGCTGGTGTGCCGCGTAGCGGCACAATCCAGCCCCTCCGGCGTTTGAGGAGCGGGGTCTGGGGCGGAGCCCCAGAAGGGGTCCGGGCGGAGCCCGGGGAACGGGCGAAGGGCGGGTAGGGGACTCTGCCCCGCGCAGCGGCGACCCCGGGTGGCTCAGGTGGTCAGGAGGAGTTTGCCCACGTGGGTGCTGGATTCCAGGACTCGGTGGGCTTCCGCGGCGTCCTGCATCGGGAAGGTGCGGTGCACCACCGGGTGGACGCGGCCCGACTCGATCAGGGGCCAGACGTGTTCGCGTACGGCTGCGACGATCGCGGCCTTTTCTTCCAGGGGGCGGGCGCGGAGCGTGGTCGCGGTGATCGCCGCGCGCTTCGCCAGCAGGGCGGCCAGGTTGAGTTCCGCCTTGACCCCGCCCTGGAGGCCGATGATCGCGAGGCGGCCGTTCACGGCCAGCGCGTCCACGTTCCGGGTCAGGTACTTCGCGCCCATGATGTCCAGGATCACGTCCGCCCCGGCGCCGTCCGTGGCCGCCCGGACCTCTTCCACGAAGTCCTGCTCGCGGTAGTCGATCAGGATGTCGGTGCCCAGTTCGGCGCAGCGCGCCAGCTTCTCCTTGCCGCCCGCGGTGACCGCGACCCGCGCGCCCACGGCCTTCGCGAGCTGGATCGCCATCGTCCCGATGCCGCTCGACCCGCCGTGCACCAGCAGGGTCTCGCCCGGGCGGAGACCGGCCACCATGAAGACGTTCGACCAGACGGTGGAGACGACCTCGGGCAGGGCCGCCGCCGTCACCAGGTCCACGCCGGCCGGGACCGGAAGGAGCTGGCCCGCCGGGACGGCCACCCGCTGCGCGTAACCGCCGCCGGAGAGCAGCGCGCACACCTCGTCGCCCACGGACCAGCCGGACACCCCGGCTCCGATCGCGGAGATCCGCCCGGAGCACTCCAGGCCGGGATGGGGAGAGGCGCCGGGCGGCGGGTTGTAGAACCCCTGCCGCTGCAGGACGTCGGCGCGGTTCACGGCGCTCGCCGCCACCTCGACGAGGACCTCGCCGTCTCCGGCCACCGGGTCGGGTGCGTCGGCCCACACCAGGGCATCGGGACCGCCGGGCTGTTCGATGGTGATCGCATGCATGGCCGGAGGCTATCGCCCCCGGGCCGCTCGGGTCAGTCCGCCGAACCCAGGACCACCGGCGGCGTGGCCGACGGGGCCGCGCGGACGATCGAGATGACCCGGTCCGTCAGCTGGAGGGGGCTCGCGTGCGGATCGTCGTACGGGATCAGCCGGTGGCCGCGCAGGACGCTGACCACCAGGTCATCGGTGTCCCGGACCGATTTGCCGACCTCCGAGCGGTTCACCGGGCGCTCGATCAGGTCGAGCCCGCTGCCCTGCTGGATGAGGTCCTCCATCACGGTGCCCGCGCTCGGGCTGAGCACCGAGAGGCCGAGCAGCCGGCCCGCCGCGCTCGCGCTCGTGATGACCGCGTCCGCGCCCGACTGCTTCAGCAGCGGCGCGTTCTCCTCTTCCCGGACGGCCGCCACGATCTTCGCGCCGCGGTTGAGCTGGCGGGCCGTCAGGGTGACCAGTACCGCCGTGTCGTCGCGCTGGGTGGCGATGACGATCTGACGGGCCTTCTGGATCTCGGCGCGCAGCAGGACTTCGGTGCGGGTGGCATCGCCGACGACCCCCGTGAACCCCTCCGCGTTGGCGATGTCGATCACCTTGGCGCTGGGGTCGACGATGACGACCTGCTCCTTGCTGACGCCGGTGGCCAGCAGGGTCTGCAGGGCGGAGCGGCCCTTCGTGCCGAAGCCGACGACGACCGTGTGGTCACGCAAGTTCTTCCTCCAGCGGCTGAGCCGCCACTCTTCCCTGGTGCGTTCGGTGAGGACTTCCAGGGTGGTGCCGACCAGGATGATCAGGAACAGCACGCGCAACGGGGTGATCAGCAGGACGTTGACCAGCCGCGCGCTGTCGCTGTACGGGACGATGTCGCCGTAGCCGGTCGTCGACAGGGTGACGGTCGCGTAGTAGACGCAGTCGAGGAAGTCGACCTTGTCGTTGGCGTTGTCGTGGTAGCCCTCGCGGTCGATCCACACGATCAGGACCGTCAGGGACATCACGAACAGCGCCATCAACAGGCGCCGGGAGACCTGCCGGAGCGGCTTCTCGACGATGCGCTTGGGCAGCTTGATGCGGCGCGAGACGAGTTTCTCGTCGGCGCCGCGCGCCATCGCATCGGATCCGTGAAGTTTCACGTGAAACATCCCCCCGAGGCCCACGGGAGATCCAGGATCTCCAGCTCCTGCCCGGACCGCGCCCCGTTCGGGGGTACGACGGCCAGCGCGTCGGCGGCGGCCACCCCGCGCAGCATCGCCGGTCCGTTGTAGCGCAGCGGTACGGCGTGGTCCTCGGTCAGCAGGACCGGTACGAGCCGCGTGTCGTGCGGATGACCCGGTACGTCGCCCTCCACGGGCACCACGTACCGGGGGCGCGGGCGCCGCCCGGCGAGGGCGCGCAGCAGCGGGTCGGCGAGGGTCAGCAGCCCGGAGACGGCGGCCAGCGGGTTGCCGGGCAGCCCCACCAGGTGGCGGACCGGGTCCTGGCCGGGGCCCCGGCCGCCGGTGCGGGCCAGCAGCATCGGATGCCCGGGACGCACGGCCACCCCGTCGACGAGCAGTTCGGCGCCGGCCTTGGCGAGCACGGGGCGGACGTGGTCGACGGGGCCGGAAGCGGTGCCGCCGGTGGTGATGACCACGTCGGCGGTGGAGCCGGTGACGGCCTCCAGCAGGGCCGCGGCGCCCGCCGGGTCGTCGCCGAGCCGCCGGACGTCGACGACCTCGGCGCCGAGCCGGGTCAGCCAGGGTCCCAGCATGGGGCTCAGGGCGTCGCGGATGAGCCCGTCGTGCGGGGGGCCCTCGGTGAGCAGCTCGTCGCCCAGGACCAGGATCTCCACACGGGGCCGGGGGCGGGTGGTGAGCTCGTCGTACCCGGCGGCCGCGGCGAGGCCGAGGACGGCCGGGGTGACCAGCGAGCCCGCAGGCAGCAGGAGCTCGCCGGAACGGCACTCCTGGCCGCGCGGGCGGATGTCCTGGCCGGTGGCGACGGGACGCTCGGCGTACAGCAGGGTGCCGGCCTCGCGGGAGTGCTCGCTGCGGATCACGGCGGTGGTGTCCGCGGGGATCCGCGCGCCGGTGGCGATCCGTACGGCCTCGCCGTCCGCGAGGGGCGCGGGGCGCTCGCTCCCGGCCAGTGCGCCGTCGCCGGGGCGGACGGTCCAGGGGCCGGGCCCGGCGACGGCCCAGCCGTCCATCGCGGAGGTGTCGAAGGAGGGCAGGTCGCCCAGGGCGTCGAGGGACGCGGCCAGCACCTCGCCGAGGGCGGCGGCCAGGGGAACCCGGTGGGTACGGCCGCGGACGGCCGAACCGGCGCGGGTGGCGGCCTCCCGGGCCCGGAGCCAGGTCGCTGCGCGGTGCCCGCCGCCGGTGGCGGTGGCGGCGTCGGCGCGGGGGTCGCGGCTGACCAGCGCGAGGGCCTGGTCGAGATCGCGGTCGGCGTCGGTGCCGGGGTTCGCGGTCATCCGGAGCCGGTCGCTTCGGGGCCGGTCGCTTCGGGGCCGGCGGGGGCCGGGCCGGTGGGGGCGGAGCCCGTTGCTTCGGAGCCGGCCGCCTCGCCTTCGGCGGCCCAGCGCAGGGCCAGCTCGGCGGCCTTGCGGGAGGCCTCGGCCACGGCCTGCGCCGGATCGGCGCCGGCGGCTTCGGCCCGGGCCGCCGCATAGCCGACGAGGAAGGTCGTCAGCGGGGCGGCGGGCCGGGCGACGCCGTGCGCGGCGTCACGGGCGAGGTCGAGCAGGGTCTTGGTGTCGACGGCCACGTCGATGCCCAGCTCGTTCTTGGCGGCGATGATCCATTGCTCCAGCACGGTTCCATGCTCTCTGATTCGGGCGCGGGCGGAGGCGAGATCGTCCCAGGTGTCGCAGTCGAACGAGGCGAGTGGCGCAGCCGCGGTGACCGGGGTGAGGTCGAGTTCGGCGGTGAGGGCGCGCAGGGGGAGGCCGTTCACCGAACCGTGTTCGGTGGCCAGCAGGGCGATTTCCCTGCGCAGGGGCTCCGCGCGGTAGGCGGCGACCAGTGGCTGGTCGCGGCCGGCCGGGTCGCGGAGCAGGGCTCCGTCGCGGGTGCGGTGCCCGGGCGCGTCGAGGGTCCGCAGGAGGGCGTCGACCGTGTCCCGGTCCAGGAACGGCAGGTCGGCGGAGAGTACGAGGACCAGCGGGGCGGTGGTGTGCCGCAGCCCGGCGTCCAGCGCGGCGAGGGGGCCGCCGCCGGGGGGGTCCTCCCGGGCCCAGTGCACGGGGCGGGGCGTTGGCCTGCGGGCGGCGACGACCACCGTGCGGTGTGCGTCCGCGCAGGCGGCCAGGACGCGGTCCAGGAGGGGGCGGCCGCCGACGATCAGGCCGGGCTTGTCGGCTCCGCCGAGTCGGCTTGCGGCGCCGCCTGCCAGGACGATGGCGTCGTAGGTCATTCCCCGAGTATGCGGGGGGTTGGGGGCGGATGGGCTTCGGCGCTTACCGGGTTCTTACCCGGCGGCCCGGGGTGGCCGTGGGGGCCGCTGCGCGGGGCCGTCCCCTACCCGCCCTTCCACCGTTCCCAGGGCTCCGCCCTGACCCGGTCCTCAAGCGCCGGACGGGCTGGGGAGGGGTACCGGGCTGCGCCCGGACCCCCCGGGGCTCCGCCCCGGACCCCGCGCCTCAAACGCCGGCGGAGCTGGTTTTTCCCGACGCCGGTCCGCATGCGCCGGCGGGGCTGGATTTCCCCGACCCCGGTCCGCAGACGTCGGCGGGGCTGGATTTGCTCAAGCAGTGAGGGGGCCCGACATGCCTCCGGGGCCGCCCTGGGGCGGCCCCGGAGGGGTGGTGGGGCGGGGGGTTAGAGGTACGGGCCGGAGCGGATGGCGCCGTGGGGGCCGTCCTCGTCGTCCTCGTGGGAGGAGCCGGGCGGGAGGGCCCGGCGCATCTGTTCCAGCTGGGCCCGCGCCGCCATCTGCTGCGCGAACAGGGCCGTCTGGATGCCGTGGAACAGGCCTTCCAGCCAGCCCACCAACTGGGCCTGGGCGATCCGCAGTTCCGCTTCGGAAGGGATCGCCTCCTCCGTGAAGGGAAGGGAGAGCCGCTCCAGCTCCTCCACCAGCTCGGGAGCCAGACCGTCTTCCAGCTCCTTCACCGACGCTGCGTGAATGTCCTTGAGACGGACCCGGCTGGCCTCGTCCAGAGGTGCGGCGCGTACCTCTTCCAGGAGTTGCTTGATCATGCTGCCGATCCGCATGACCTTGGCGGGCTGTTCGACCATCTCCGTCACCGGGACCTCGCGCGACTCGTCATCGGCGCCGCCGACCGGCATCCCGTCCTGCCCCACGATCAGGCCGTGCGGGGGGCTGTCCTGCGACCGTTCACTCCTCGGCATCTCCATGCCGTCATTCTCTCGCACACCTTCGTATTCACACGGTGTGCCCCCGCACGGGCGTGATCCACCCTGTGCGGGGGCACCAAAGGCACCGGAATCGGCGGACCGTCACACCTCGCGGCGGGCCAGTGCTCCGCTCGAACGGGTGACCAGGGCCGCCAGCAGCGCCGCGCCCACGGGGACGACGATCAGCAGGCCGCCCAGCGTGCTCCAGGGCACCGAGATCGGGATGTACGGGATGGCCTCGGAGGCGGCCGAGTAGCCGTTCTCGATGCCGTTGCGGACCAGATCGGCGGCGGCCCGCCGTTCGGTGAGCCGGAGCCCGACCGCGGGCAGGATCCCGGCGGCCGAGCCGAGCACCACGCCCATCAGGGCGACCACCCCGCACTGGAACCCGCTGAGGGTGCGCCGCACCCGCGGCGGTGCGCCGACCGCGGCCAGGGTCTTCAGGTCGCCCTCGGCGTCCGCCTGGGCCAGGCCCGTGGCGATGCCGGCGGCGCCGATGGTGACCAGGCCCGCGAAGACGGTCAGGACGAGCATGACGAGGCTGTCGTCGCCCTCGTAGCCCTTCTCGATCTTCAGGCTCGTGTCCATGCCCAGCTTGTCGAGGGCCCCTTCGAGCCGCTGGCGCTGCTCGGAGCTCGCGCCCCCGTCGAGGGTGAAGTAGGAGCCGAAGGGGACGGAGGCGATCCCGGCGCTCTTCGCGGCAGCGGCCGGCAGCACCAGCTCCACGCCGTAGCCCGTCACCGATTCGGGCACCTGGTACGCGGCGAAGACCTTGTCCTGGCCGGCTCCCGGCTCATCGGGCGCGGAACCGGGGGCGGGCTCGCCCCGGCCCATGATCAGCCGGACGGTGACCTTGTCCGCGAGCACGTTCTGCTTCTTGAAGGAGACGGCCTTGCCCGCCTTCAGCGCGGCCGCCGCACCCGGGTCGTCGACGGCCAGGACGGACAGCAGCTTCTCGTCGGCGACGACGAGGGAGTTCTGGACGCCGAAGCGGCTGTACTGGCACCGCCAGTCGTTGCGCAGCTCCTTCTGCTGGGCCAGCGTGAAGGAACTCGGGCCGTTCACGGCCCCGTAGAGCGGGCAGCGCTGCGCCTTCGGGATGATGATCTCGGCCCGCCCGCAGTCCGGGCTGTCGCCCCACGGGGTGCAGCCCGGCTTGCCGACGACGGCACGCTCCACGTCGGCCCGTACGGCCACCGGGAGTTCCTTGCTCAGGATCTCGCGCATCGCGGGCACGTCCCGGTACGCGGTGAACTCGTTCGTCTCGATCAGCCCGGCGCCGAAGGGCAGGCTGGCGACGTACTCGTGCCGGGCCTGGATCTCCTTGCTGTGCTGGTACGTGGCCACGGCGACGGTGCCGGCGACGGCGGCCAGGACGGCGGCCACGGCCGGCGCGGTACGCCCGCGGTTGCGGACGGCGTCGCGCAGCGCGAGGCGGGGCGACAGCGGCAGCCAGCGGCCGGCCCGGCCGAACAGGCCGACCAGGGTGGGCGTGAGGGCGACGACGCCGAGCTCGGCGATGGCGCTGCCGCCCGCGACGACGGTGGCGCCCATCTTGGACACGGAGCCGAACAGGGCGATGGCGGCGCCGCCCGCGATGGCGAGCAGGCCGAGGACGGGCAGCACCCGGTTGGCCCGGCGCACCCCGCGGCGGCCGGTGAGGGAGGCCAGCACGGTCTGCCGGGAGGCGTTGACGGCCGGGACGATCGCGGCCAGCAGGCCGGTCAGGACGGCGAGTCCGCCGATGGCGAGGAGTTCCAGCGGGCGGACGTCGAAGTTGCCGAACCGCTTGCCGATCGTCCCCTCCAGCACCGGGCTCAGCGCCAGGGTGAGGACGATGCCCAGGGCGGTGCCGATGACGGCCGCCGCGGCGCCGATGACGAGGCCGCCGGAGAGCACGATGGCCCGGATGTGCCGCCGGTCACCGCCGTTGGCGCCGACCAGGCCGAGCTGGCGGCGCGAGCGCCGGGCGCCGACCGCGAAGGCGGGTCCGGCCAGCAGGCAGATCTCCAGCATGGCGAGGCCCACGACGGTGGAGACGATCGCGAGTTCGGTGGGGCCGATCATGGCCCCGGGCCGCCACGCGTCCCGGGGCTGCTCCGTGTAGAGCGGCACCTCGGAGTCGGCCGGCGGGTTCAGCAGCACGGCGCGGGATTCGACCATCAGGTGCTGCTTGGCGTTGGTCTCCTTGACCATGTTCCACGTGAAACCTTCGCCGCCGACCTTCACCAGGTAGTTGTCCTGGGAGTTCACCCCGTTGCCGCCGGCGGCCTTCAGGTCCCGGTCGAGCGGGGCCAGCAGGGTGCCGGGCGGGGCGAGGAGCTGCGCCGATTTCAGGGCGTCGGGCAGCTCGTAGACACCGACGATCTTGTACGAGGTCTTCGACTCGCGCGGGGTCACGCTGGAGCCGAGGAAGTACCCGGACTCCTCCAGGAAGGCGCCGGTGGCGAGGATCTCGCCGGCCGCCTGCGGCAGCCGGCCGCGCTCCAGCGTCCACAGGCCCTTGACCAGCGGGCTCGCCGGATCCACCTCGCGCAGTTCGGTGTCCAGGATCCCGTACCGGGTGCGGACCTTGGCGTAGGAAAGGCTGTCCTTGACGGACTGGGACCCGGCCGGGAGCACGGGCGCGGTGGCGTTCTCGTCGCGGCCGCCGTCGCTCGGCTGGTACTTGTCGTATCCGCCGACCGGGGCGTAGCTCTGGGCATCGGGGGACTGGTAGATGGCCACGCCCATGTGGGGGTCGCTCACCTTGGCGTCGGCGGCGCCGAGCACCCGGCTGACGCGCTGTTCGGGGGAGAGCTGCGAGCTGCGCACGGTGAGGTCGACGGCGCTCACGCCGACGATCGGCAGGGCGATCATGGCCAGGACCAGGGCGCTGCGGCCCTTGGAGCGCCAGGCGTCGCGGCGGGCTATCCGGATCGCCGCGATCCAGGAGTGGTACGCGGAGATCACTGAGCGGCCGCCTGCCCGGAGAGCAGGGAGTCGGCATGGCTGCGCAGGGTCTCGTCGACGACGCTGCCGTCGCGCAGGAACACCACGCGGTCGGCCCACGCGGCGAAGCGCGGCTCGTGGGTGACCAGGATTCCGGCCGCTCCGGCGTCGCAGCGCGAGCGCAGCAGGGCGAGCACGGACTCCCCGGTCTCGGAGTCGAGGGCGCCGGTCGGTTCGTCGGCCAGCACCAGGCGGCGGTCGCCGACCAGGGCGCGGGCGATGGCCACGCGCTGCTGCTGGCCGCCGGACATCTCGTCGGGGAAGCGGTCGGCGAGCTGTCCGAGGTTCATCTCCTTCAGGGCCGCGAGCGCGGAGACGCGGGCCTTGCGGGCGGAGATCCCGTCGAGTTCGAGCGGCAGGGAGACGTTCTCGGCGGCGGTGAGCGCCGGGATGAGGTTGTAGTCCTGGAAGACGTAGCCGATGCTGCGGCGGCGCAGGGCGGCCAGCTGCTTGCGGCTCGCGGTGGTGATGTCGGTGCCCTCGACGATCACCCGGCCGCGGCTCGGGGTGTCGAGTCCGCCGGCGAGGGTCAGCAGCGTGGACTTGCCGGACCCGGACGGGCCCATGACGGCGACGAGTTCGCCGGGGTACACGGAGAGGTTGATCCCGCGCAGGGCGTGCACCTCGGTGGCGCCGCTTCCGTGGGTGCGGACGAGCTGGTCCAGTTGCAGTACGGGCTGGTCGGGCATGAAGGGTTCCCCCCTGGGGCGTGTTGCGGTGGTTTCAGACCCGCCGCGTGCGGGCGGTACGGGCAAGAGACCGGTCGGTGGTCGTGGGTGCGGCCGGGACGTCGGGTGTCCCGGCGGCCTCGGGCGGTTCGGCCTCGGCCGGTGCGCGCTCCCCGCGCGCGGACAGCCGTACGAGCCGGGACTCGCAGTGGTCGAGCCAGCGGGCTTCGGCCTCGGTCTGGAAGATGAGCTGTTCCAGGACCAGCAGCCAGGCGATGTCGTCGCGTTCGCCGGAGCGGCCGCTCTCGATGGCGGCGAGCGCCTGGGCCTTGAGCCGGGTGTAGTCCTGCATGGCCTGGACCGTGGCGTGCCGCTGGGACTGGATGACGGCGCGGATGTCCACGCCGGGGGCGCCGACGGCCATGGCGAGCTTGATGGCGAGTTCGTCCCGGGGCGGATTGGCCCGGTCGACGGGACGCTCGTACCAGGCGTGCAGTTCGTCGCGTCCGGTCTCGGTGATGGCGTACAGGGTGTGCCCGGCCGGGTCCGCGCCGCCGGGGGCGACGAGGCCGTCGCGTTCCAGACGGGCGAGCGTGGTGTACACCTGCCCGACGTTGAGGGGCCAGGTGGAACCGGTGCGGGACTCGAATTCGGTGCGGAGCTGAGAGCCGTACCTGGGGCCCCGCTCCAGCAGGGCGAGAAGGCCGTGGCGGATCGACATACTCAGTATGTATACCGAGTATGTACCTCGCCGCAGCCACCCTGAGGCCTACGTCCCAAGGGGGACCCGGGGGCTACGCGCCCCGGCGCAGCCGCATTCCCATGAACCCGAGACCCAGTCCCATCAGGGTGAATCCCGTTCCGAGCGGCAGTATGTGCGCGGCCAGGTCGGCGGCCCGCTCGTTCGGCTCGTTGCCGAGCGCGCCCACCATCGGGTCCACCGGAGGGACCGAGGGGGCCGAGGGGGTCGCGGGGACCGGCGGGACCGGCTCGGTGCGCGGGTGTGCCGGGACGGGGCGGGCGGCGAGCACGGTCTCGGGATTGGCGGGCTCGCCCACCGGCCGTCCGGGCCGCTCGCGCCCGGCTCCGGCGGGGCTGCCGGCGAGGTCCTCGAAGGCCCGGTCCGCCACGTCGGTCGCGGGCGCGGGCTCGCCGGACGGCACGGCGGCGCGCGTGGAGGCCAGAGCGGAGGAGGGGGTGGAGGCGAGGGTGGAGGAGGGGGCGAAAACGCCGAAGGGGGATGTCGGTGCCCAGGCTGCGGCCGTGGCCTGGGCGGGCGCCGTGGCCAGCAGCGCGGCGGTTGCCATCGCTGCCCCGGCGGTCCAGCGCAGCGCGCGGGCGTAGGTCACGGACTCAGATTTACATAACCGGACATAACCGGCATCCCGTACAGGCCGTTCGGGATGCCGGTCCGCCTAGAAGGCCGGGTTCTTCACGGAAGCGGAACCGCACATGCTCCGGTAGCCGGCGTCGTTGAACGCCGCGGCCTCCACGCCGACGCGGTCGATCCCGCGCTTGTCCTGGAGGGTGGTCTCCCAGGTCTGGCTCTTGCCGGCCCCGCGCTTGTTGAACCGCCAGGGCCAGTCGTGCGAGCCGCCGTGGTGGTCCAGCGAGTAGAGCCGGATCCCCGCGACGCGGGCGTCGTCCGAGGTGTCCACGGACGTGAGCTTGACCTCGACGATCGTGGAGCCGTTCAACCAGGTCCAGTCGGCGCTGCCGTACGCGCCGGTGGTCTCGCAGCTGGACGAGGCCCCGGCGGCCGAGGCGGGGGAGACGGCGAGCGCGCTCACCGCCAGCGCCGCGGCGCCGGCGGTGAGGAGGCGTACGAGGATGCGTGCGCGGTGGTGCAACAGGACTCCCGGAGTGCGGCGGGTGTGACCTGCGCGTATGTATCAGTACCGGCGCCCGGCGGGCGAACCGCGCTTCACCCTTCCGGGGCGTGACCCGGAGGGGCCGCCCCCAGGGCCTCCGCCGGGTCGCGCGCCGGATCGCCCTCCGTGCCTACTCCGGGTCGCCGGTCGAGATCCACAGGGTGAAGGTGGTGTTCTTCGGGTCGATCTCGGCGCCGCCCGCGGGCTGCTGTTCCACGATGGTCCCCTCGCCGTAGACCGCCTCGTCCCTCGGCTTCGGGTCGTACTTCCAGCCGCCGGCCCGGATGCACGACTTCACCGAGACCTCGTTCATGTACCGGAAGTCCGGTGCCACCACCTTGGTGGCGTCGGTGCCCTTCCGGGGCTCCTTGCACTTGGACTCCTCGATCGTCCGCGAGAGGTCCGGGCCCTTGTGCCCGGCGCTCGCCGGGGAGGACGCCGAAGTGGAGGAGCCGGGGTTGGTCGGCCCCGCCTTGTCCTTGTCCTTGTCGCCGCCCATGTTCAGGACGGCGATCAGCCCGCCGATGGCCACCAGCGCCACGACGATGGCTCCGACCACGATCTGGTTGTTCTTCTTCTTGCCGCCTCCGCCCGCGGCCGCGCCCTGGCCGCCCTGCCCGCCCTGCCCGCCCTGCGGGGAGAGCGTGTACGGCGGCGGGGTGGCGGTCGAGTACGGCGCCTGCTGGTGCGCCTGCTGGTGCAGCGGCTGGTGCTGCTGCGGGTACCCGTACGCCCCGGACTGCGGCGCCGGCTGCGGGGTCGGCGCGTACGGGGACGGCGCCGGGGTGTGCGGCGGCTGGTATGGCTGCTGCACCGAGTGCGGCGGTGCCTGCAGGGCGGAGTCCACCGGGGGGAACACGGCCGAGCCGAGCCCGGCGCCGCTGTTCGTCGGGTGCGAGCCCGGGACGATGACCGGGGCTCCGGTGTGCCCGGAGCCCGCGACCCGCGCGACCTCGTCGAGCATGGCGGCGGCGGTGGGGAAACGCTCGTTTGGGTTCTTCTTCAGGGCCCGGGCCACCAGTGCGTCCATCGCCGGGGTGACCGAGCGGTTGATGGAGGAGGGCGCGACCGGCTCCTCCTGCACGTGCGCGTACGCCATGCCCAGGGCCGAGTCGGCCACGAAGGGGACCCGGCCGGTCAGCAGCTCGAAGAGCATGATGCCCACCGAGTACAGGTCGGAGCGGGCGTCCACGGCCCGCCCGAGCGCCTGCTCGGGGGAGAGGTACTGCGGGGTGCCGACGACCATGCCGGTCTGCGTCATCGAGGTGACCCCCGACTGCATGGCCCGCGCGATGCCGAAGTCCATGACCTTGACCACTCCGCGCCGCGTCATCATGACGTTGCCCGGCTTGATGTCGCGGTGGACCAGCCCCATTTCGTGGCTGCTCTCCAGAGCCGCCAGGACGTCGGCCGTCACCTTCAGCGCCTTGTCGGCCGGCATGGCCCCGTACTGCCTGATGTCGCCGTCCAGGACTGAGCCGAGCGGCTGCCCCTCGACGTACTCCATGACGATGTACGGCATGACCGCGCCGTCCGCCGTCGAGCGGTTCGCGAAGGAGACGACGCCCTCACCGGTGTCGAAGACCGAGACGATGTTCGTGTGCGACAGTTTCGCTACAGCCTGGGCCTCGCGCCGGAAGCGTTCGCGGAAGGACTGTTCGCGTCCGAGCTCGCTGTGCAGGGTCTTGATGGCGACCTGGCGGTCCAGCGCCGAGTCGTAGGCGAGGTAGACGGAGGCCATGCCTCCCTCACCGAGCAAATCCCTCAGCTGGTAACGGCCACCGGCCAGAGAGCCGCCCGCGTACTGGCCCGGAGTGCCGTCCTGGCTCATGACTGTTGCTTCCCCTCGGGATGGTCCCCACGCCCCTGGCTGAGCGCATGTCGGCCTCAGTCTGCCGGAGGGCAAGCACACGTCAAGCCAGGTTCCCGTTCCGTGACCACAAGGCCACAGGGGGTCCACAGGCGGCGCACGGGGGGTCCTTGTCCGAACGGTGACCGGTTGCGAGGCTGTAGCGTTCGTCGGAGCACACGATGAGGACCTACCGCTGAGCGGCGGCCGAGACAGACGACGGTGAGGACTGATGGCACCCGAACCCGAGGGAAGCGGCGCCGGGATGGCAGAGGGTCCTGAGCACTGGGGCGCGGGCGGCCTGGTGGGCGACGGCCGTTACCGGCTGACCCACCGTCTGGGCCGGGGCGGCATGGCCGAGGTCTTCGCCGCGGAGGACGTCCGGCTGGGCCGGACCGTCGCCGTCAAGCTGCTGCGCCCGGACCTGGCCGAGGACCCGGTGTCCAAGGCCCGCTTCACGCGCGAGGCGCAGTCGGTCGCCGGCCTCAACCACCATGCCGTGGTCGCCGTGTACGACTCGGGCGAGGACCGGGTCGGCCCGAACGTCGTCCCCTACATCGTCATGGAACTGGTCGAGGGCCGCACCATCCGCGACCTGCTGATCAGCGCCGAGGCCCCGGGCCCCGACCAGGCGCTGATCATCACCTCCGGCGTGCTCGAAGCGCTCGCGTACTCGCACCAGCACGGCATCGTGCACCGTGACATCAAGCCCGCCAACGTGATCATCACGGACACCGGCGCGGTCAAGGTGATGGACTTCGGCATCGCGCGCGCCCTGCACGGCGCGCAGTCGACGATGACCCAGACCGGCATGGTCATGGGCACGCCGCAGTACCTTTCGCCCGAACAGGCCCTCGGCAAGGCCGTGGACCACCGCTCCGATCTGTACGCGACGGGCTGCCTGCTCTACGAACTGCTCTCGCTGCGGCCCCCGTTCACCGGGGAGACCCCGCTCTCGGTGGTCTACCAGCACGTCCAGGACGCGCCGATCCCGCCCTCGCAGCTGCCCGAGGGCGGCCACATCCCGCAGGAGCTCGACGGGCTCGTCATGCGCTCCCTCGCGAAGGACCCGGACGACCGGTTCCAGAGCGCAGAGGAGATGCGCGGGCTGGTCCAGTACGCCCTGCAGATGCTGCACGACCAGGGGGCCAACACCGGCACCTGGAACACCGGTCCCGTCACCATGGCCCTGCCGCACGGGCGCGGCCCGGCGCAGACCACCGCGATGGCGACGCCCGGCCAGGGCCAGCCGCAGTACGGCGCGCACTCCAACACCTCGCAGTTCCAGCAGCCGATGGTGCCGCCGCTGAACCCGGACGACGGCTCCGCCTACTCCGGCGGGGGCGGCAACGGCCACGGCGGGACCGGCGGCTACGACGGGTACAACGAGCGTCCCTCCCGGGGCGGCGGCTGGAAGCTGTGGCTGTTCGCGGTGCTCGCCGTCCTCGCGGTCGCGGGCGGCGTGGCGTACGCGGTCAACGGCTTCGGCGGCAAGAAGGATCCCGGCACGGGGGGCCCGACCCCGCCGGCGAGCTCCGCGTCCTCCCCGTCCGGTACGACGCCGGACAGCCCCTCGCCGGAGAACTCGGAGTCCAAGTCGGCGCCGGAGAGCACGTACTCGTACTCGCCGTCCGCGAGCCGCAGCAAGTCCTCGTCGCCGAGCTACTCGTACACGCCCAGCCCGACGCCGACCCCGACGCCGACCCCGACGCCCACGCCGACGCCGACGCCCACGCCGAGCCCGTCGAAGACGCCGACGCCGACCGCCTCGAAGTCGCCCGAGGGCAACGGCATCGGGGACGACGGCCAGTAGACGACGGACAGTAGCCCTGCGTCACGGAGAACGGCCCGGCACTCCCCTCGGTGAGGGGAGTGCCGGGCCGTTCTCCGTGGCCGTGCCGCACGGGACCAAGGTCCCGAAACGGACTGCTCGGTGTGCTCGGGGGCTCGGAGGGCTCAGAGCGCGTGCTGGTACTGCCGGTCCAGATTGCCCGCGAAGGTGTGGACGGTGACGAGGTGCGGCTCGATCCGCATGTAGACGGGGTCGAAGACCGCGCCGTCCACGAAGTGCGGACCGGGTCCGAACAGTTCCAGTTCGGCGGTGGTCGGTTCGACGAGGTTCGCGGTGCCGGTGAACTGCACCGACCACAGCTGGGACTCGTCCGAATTGAAGTTGTCGGCGCCGTACGAGACCACGCTGCCGTTGCAGGCGTGGTGGTAGCCGAAGCCGGCGTGCATTCTCAGGACGACCTTGCCGTTCACCACGATGTGGCGCGCGACGGCGAGGAAGGGCAGCGCGCGCATGCTGGTGGCGGCTCGGCCGTACGGCACGCGGCGCAGCAGTTCGATGGCGTGGAGTTCCTCTGGGGACATGTCATCCACTGTCGGGTACCGACACCGTGTGTGAAAAGAGGAGCCCGCCCCGCACATGAAGGACGTTGGTCCCGTATTAAACAGTGCGCCCCGTGGAATCGTGCCACCACGGGGCGTCACACCGCGTTACGAACCGCTGGACGGCGGATTCAGTTCCGCTTCTCGGCCTGCAGGCGGGCCACGTACGCGGCGGCCTGGGAGCGGCGCTCCATGCCGAGCTTCGAGAGCAGGCTGGATACGTAGTTCTTGATGGTCTTCTCGGCCAGGTGCAGGCGCTCGCCGATCACGCGGTTCGTCAGGCCCTCGCCGATCAGGTCGAGGATCTTGCGCTCCTGCTCGGTGAGGTTGGAGAGCCGGTCGTCGCCCTTGCCGTTCTTGCCGTCGCGCAGCCGCTCCAGCACCCGGGCGGTGGCCACGGGGTCCAGCAGGGACTTGCCGGCCGCCACGTCACGCACCGCGTTGAGCAGCTCGTTCCCGCGGATCGCCTTGAGCACGTAGCCCGAGGCGCCGGCCATGATCGCGTCGAACAGCGCTTCGTCGTCGGCGAACGAGGTGAGCATCAGGCACTTGATGTCCTCGTTCTGGGAGCGCACCTCGCGGCACACCTCCACGCCGCTGCCGTCGGGCAGCCGGACGTCGAGGACGGCCACGTCGGGGCGGGTGGCGGGAATGCGGACCAGCGCGTCGGCGGCCGTCCCGGCCTCACCCACGACCTCGATGTCCGATTCCATCGACAACAGCTCGTGAACACCCCTGCGCACCACTTCGTGGTCATCCAGGAGGAATACCTTGATTTTTCCGTTTTCGCGCACGAACTCAGTTTCACACACTCACCCCTTCCCTGCCGGGGACGGCCGGGATAACGTGCCGTTGTTCCGGCCCCCTGCAAGGCTGTGACCAGTGGTTGTTCCCGGTTCCGCGGATTTACTTGGAAATCCAAGCAAAATCGCAGGTCAAACGGGGTTTCGCAGTTATGCGACGCACTGGGTAACGTGCATTGCGCAGGGCACTCGCCGGGGCACCTGTCACGCCTGAATCCCAGACCCGAAGCGCACCCACCCCGTGCGCGGGCAGAGATCCAGGTGAGCCGCACTGGTCCCCGGAGAACCCGGGTGCCGGACCGACGGAGGAGCAATCGTGACCGTGGAGAGCACTGCCGCGCGCAAGCCGCGCCGCAGCGGCACCAAGCGGCCGGCCGGCGCGGCAAGCGCCGCCAAGCCCGCCGCTGCCACCGCGAAGACGCATGACGCCGAGCCCCAGCTCGTACAGCTGCTGACGCCCGAAGGGGAGCGGGTCGAGGTCGCGGACCATCCCGACATCGCGGAATTCGCGCCCTTCGTCGCCGACATCACCACCGATGACCTGCGCGGTCTGTACCGCGACATGGTCATGACCCGCCGCTTCGACGGCGAGGCGACCGCCCTCCAGCGCCAGGGCGAGCTGGGCCTGTGGGCCTCGCTGCTCGGCCAGGAGGCCGCCCAGATCGGCTCCGGCCGGGCCCTGCGCGACGACGACTACGTCTTCCCGACCTACCGCGAGCACGGTGTGGCCTGGTGCCGCGGGGTGGATCCGACCAACCTCCTCGGCATGTTCCGCGGTGTGAACCACGGTGGCTGGGACCCGACCACCAACAACTTCCACCTGTACACGATCGTCATCGGCTCCCAGACGCTGCACGCGACCGGGTACGCGATGGGCGTGGCCAAGGACGGCGCCGACTCGGCGGTCATCGCCTACTTCGGCGACGGCGCGTCCAGCCAGGGCGACGTGGCGGAGGCCTTCACCTTCTCGGCGGTCTACAACTCGCCCGTGGTGTTCTTCTGCCAGAACAACCAGTGGGCGATCTCCGAGCCCACCGAGCGCCAGATGCGCGTGCCGCTCTACCAGCGCGCGCAGGGCTTCGGCTTCCCGGGCGTCCGGGTGGACGGCAACGACGTACTGGCCTGCCTCGCGGTGACCCGCTGGGCACTGGAGCGGGCCCGCCGGGGAGAGGGGCCCACCCTGGTGGAGGCCTTCACGTACCGGATGGGTGCGCACACCACCTCCGACGACCCGACGAAGTACCGGCGCGACGAGGAGACGGCGGCCTGGGAGGCCAAGGACCCGATCCTGCGCCTGAAGGCCCACCTGCTGGCCAGCGGGGGCGCCGACGAGGCGTACTTCGAGCAGCTGGAGGTGGAGAGCGAGGCGCTGGGCAAGCGGGTGCGCGAGGTCGTGCGCTCGATGCCCGACCCGGACGTCATGGCGATCTTCGAGAACGTCTACGCGGACGGGCACGCGCTCGTCGACGAGGAGCGCGCGCAGTTCGCCGCCTACCTCGCGTCCTTCGAAGGCGGGGAGTGACCGTCATGGCCGTACAGAAGCTCACCATCGCCAAGGCGCTCAACGACTCCCTGCGCAAGGCCCTGGAAGAGGACCCCAAGGTCCTGATCATGGGCGAGGACGTCGGCAAGCTCGGCGGCGTCTTCCGCATCACCGACGGACTGCAGAAGGACTTCGGCGAGGAGCGGGTCATCGACACCCCGCTCGCCGAGTCCGGCATCGTCGGCACCGCGATCGGCCTGGCCCTGCGCGGGTACCGGCCCGTCGTGGAGATCCAGTTCGACGGGTTCGTCTTCCCCGCGTACGACCAGATCGTCACGCAGCTCGCCAAGATGCACGCGCGCTCGCTCGGCACCATCAAGATGCCGGTCGTCATCCGCATCCCCTACGCGGGCGGCATCGGCGCGGTCGAGCACCACTCGGAGTCCCCGGAGACGCTGTTCGCGCACGTCCCGGGCCTGAAGGTGGTCTCGCCGTCCAACGCGAGCGACGCCTACTGGATGCTCCAGCAGGCGATCCTCAGCGACGACCCGGTGATCTTCTTCGAGCCGAAGCGCCGCTACTGGGACAAGGGCGAGGTCGACACCGAGGCCATCCCCGACGCGCTGCACGGCTCGCGGGTGGCCCGCAGCGGCACCGACATCACCCTTGCGGCCTACGGGCCCATGGTGAAGGTCTGCCTGGAGGCCGCGGCGGCCGCCGCCGAGGAGGGCAAGTCGGTGGAGGTCGTCGACCTGCGCTCGATGTCCCCGGTCGACTTCGACGGGATCCAGGCGTCGGTGGAGAAGACCCGCCGGCTCGTGGTGGTCCACGAGGCGCCGGTGTTCCTCGGTGTGGGTTCGGAGATCGCCGCCCGCATCACGGAGCGGTGCTTCTACCATCTGGAGGCGCCCGTGCTGCGCGTGGGCGGCTACCACGCGCCGTACCCGCCGGCCCGCCTGGAGGACGAGTACCTGCCGGGCCTGGACAGGGTGCTCGACGCAGTCGACCGCTCGCTGGCGTACTGAGGAGAGCCCTGCGATGACGATCCGCGAATTCAAGATGCCCGATGTGGGCGAGGGCCTCACCGAGGCCGAAATCCTCAAGTGGTACGTCCAGCCGGGTGACACCGTCACCGACGGCCAGGTCGTCTGCGAGGTGGAGACGGCGAAGGCGGCCGTCGAGCTGCCGATCCCCTTCGACGGGGTCGTGCACGCGCTCCTCTTCGAGGAGGGCGTCACGGTCGACGTAGGCCAGGTCATCATCTCCGTGCAGACCGCCTCGGGCGGCGACGCGGGAGAGGCCGCTGCGGCCGCCGCCGGTGCTCCGGCCGCCGCCGCCGTCCCGGCGAGCTCGGTGGTCGCCGGCGGCAGCGCCGAGGAGGCCGCCCCGGCGGCCCGCCAGCCCGTCCTGGTCGGCTACGGAGTCTCCACCGCCTCTACGAAGCGCCGCCCGCGCAAGGCTCCGCACCCCGTCCAGACCGCCGTCGCCGCGCAGAACGGCACGGCCGCGGCCCACGCCGCGGCCGCTCCGGCTCCGGCGGCCCCGGCTCCGGCCGCTCCGGCCGCCCCCGTGGCGGTCCCCGCCCAGGGCGGTGCGGGCAAGGCGCTGGCGAAGCCGCCGGTGCGCAAGCTCGCCAAGGACCTCGGCATCGACCTGGCCGCGGTGGTCCCCACCGGCGACGGCGGGGTCGTGACCCGCGAGGACGTCCACGCGGCGGCCGCGGCGGCCATCACCCCGCAGGCCGTCTCCGCGGCGGTCCCGGTGACCCAGGCACCGCAGACGGCTCCCGTGCAGGCCCAGGCTCCGGCTGCCGCCGGTGCTCCGGCCGAGGCGTCCGGTTCCGTCCGCGAGACCCGGATCCCGGTCAAGGGCGTCCGCAAGGTCACCGCCCAGGCCATGGTCGGCTCCGCCTTCACCGCGCCGCACGTCACCGAGTTCATCACCTTCGACGTGACCCGCACGATGAAGCTGGTCCAGGAGCTCAAGGAGGACCCGGACCTCGCGGGGCTCCGGATCAACCCGCTGCTCCTGATCGCCAAGGCCGTCCTCGTGGCGGTCCGCCGCAATCCCGAGGTCAACGCCTCGTGGGACGAGGCGGCCCAGGAGATCGTGCTCAAGCACTACGTCAACCTGGGCATCGCGGCGGCCACCCCCCGCGGGCTGATCGTCCCGAACATCAAGGACGCCCACGCCAAGACGCTCGGCGAGCTGTCGCAGGCCCTGTCCGGACTGGTCGCCACGGCCCGCGAGGGCAAGACCTCCCCGGCCGACATGCAGAACGGCACCCTCACCATCACCAACGTCGGCGTCTTCGGCGTCGACACCGGCACGCCCATCCTGAACCCCGGCGAGTCCGCGATCCTCGCGGTCGGCGCGATCAAGCTCCAGCCGTGGGTCCACAAGGGCAAGGTCAAGGCCCGCCAGGTCACCACCCTGGCGCTGTCCTTCGACCACCGCCTCATCGACGGCGAGCTCGGCTCCCGCTTCCTCGCGGACATCGCCGCCGTCCTGGAGCACCCCCGCCGTCTGATCACCTGGTCCTGACGGCCTGCGAACCGGCCTCCGGGTGATTTTCACCCGGAGGCCGGATTTGCGTGCGAAAACCGCTCCCCGGAATGTCCCGGGCATGTTCCAGGACTGTCCTGGACTGCCTCTGACGTGCAGAAATCCCTTGGGGGGCAGCGCAGCCGAGTGTGATCATCGGCCCATGTACTTCCGCGCTGCGACCGCAGACCCCACCGTCCTGGACCGCGCCCTCGCCTACCCGGCCGACGGCCCCGTCCCCGCCTTCACCCCCGAGAAGATCCGCGAAGAGCTCGCCGCGGGCCGGATGCGCCCCGAGTGGACCTGGATCGCCGAGGACGAGAACGGCGAGGTGCTCGCCCGTGCCCTGTGGTGGGGCCGCGCCGACAGCGAGCGCCCGAACGCGCTCGACTGCCTCCAGGTACGCGGCTCAGCGCCGGACCCGGCCGCCGTGGCCGCCGGGCTGCTCGCCGCCGGGCACGAGGCCTTCGGCGTACTTCCCGAGTACAACCTCTCGCTCCCGCGCGACTGGCGCACCTCCGCCGACGGCATGGCCGACGCGGTCGCCTGGCGCCGGAAGGCGGCGGCCTCCACCGGCCTGGTCCGGGAGATCGAGCGGCTGCGCTTCGAGTGGACCCCGGCCGCGGGCACCGCGGAGCCCACCGGCCGGCTGGAGTTCCGGGAGGGCACCGACGAGGAGTTCCTCGACGCCTTCGTCCGCCTGTCGCAGGGCAGCCTGGACCTGCACACCCAGAACGAGCTCCGCACGATCGACGCCGAGGAACTGGCGCGCGACGACATGGAGTTCTACACCGACTGCCCGGGCGAGCGCTCCTGGTGGCGCCTGGCCCACCTGCCCGACGGCACCCTCGCCGGCCTGGCCATCCCGTCCGCGACCCCGTACCACCGCAACGTCGGCTACCTCGGGGTCGTCCCCGAGCAGCGCGGCAAGGGCCTGATCGACGAGATCCTCGCCGAGATCACCCGCTTCCACGCCGCCGAGGGCGCCGAGCGCATCACCGCCACCACGGACACCGTGAACGCCCCGATGGCCGCCGCCTTCACCCGCGCCGGCTACGAGGTCACCGAGATCCGCCTGATCCTGGAACCGGCCAAGGAGGCCTGAGCGGGAGGGGGCCGGGGGCCGGGGCCTCCCCCTCCTCACGTCCGCCCGCGGTCGCTTCGGGCGTCCGGCGGACCGCCGGTGCCGGAAGTGGCCGCGTTCGGCGTGTCCCGGGGGTAGCCTCCCCGCCGGGAGAAGGGTGGGACGGTGTCCATCGCGGAGTTGCAGGTGTGTGCCGTCGAGGCGGCCGACGTCACGGGCGGGGTGTGCGTGGTGCGGTGCATCGGCGGTGTGGCCCGGGCCGGGCAGGCGTATGCGGCCGGGGAGTTGCGGACCAGGCTGCGGGGGATCGAGCGGTACGGGCGCACGGTCGGCTCCTTCGACGCGGGGCACGTGGCGAAGGTGCACCTCACGGGGCCCGTGGTCGCGCTGCTCGCCCGCGGGCAGGTGCTGACGTACGTACCGCCGGACGGGCATGCGCTGGCCGATCTGGAGCTGTGGCTGGCCACCGGGCCGCCGCTGCTGGAGGAGCCGCACCCGGAGCAGCTGCGGTCCCTGGCGACGAGCCGGATGCAGGGCGAGGAGCTGCCCGACGGGATGCGGCTGCGCTGGGGCCGGCTCGCGCTGGCCGCCATCGAGCGCTCGGAGCGTTCGGAGGAACGGCCTTACGTACGAAGCTACTTGCTCCGGTGCTTCGGGCCCGGCGAGGCCGGGGATCCCGACCGCGACCCCGCCGAGCTGTGCCGGGACGTACTGGCCCGCTTCGAGCTGACCCCGGACCGGGCGGCGGCGCAGGCCCGGGTCTGGCGGGACCTGCCGCGGCCCGACATCCTCCGGCTGCGCCGCATCAAGAACCTGATCCGCTGTACGGAACCGGCCCGGCCGTACCTCGCGGCGACCGACCCCCTGGCGGTGGCCGTGGACGCCTGGGCGGCGGTGCGGCCGGGGCTTCCGTAGCGGCCCGGTGGTTCAGCGGGCCGCGTTGCCGAGGACCTTGGCCGGGGTGAGGCGCAGGACGACCCGGACGTTCTCGGCCGGGGCGTTGGCGTAGTCCGCGCCCGCGCCCGGCCCCTGGTACTCCTCCGCGATGCGGACGGCGACGGCCCGGCCGGTGTCCTCGGTGATGGTGGCGGTGCCGCGGATCTCGGCGTAGAGGAAGGGGTTGGCCAGGTCGAAGACGGTGAGGCCGACCCGGGCGTCCCGCGCGATGTTGCGCTCCTTGGCGCGGCCGCGCTCGGTGGAGATCAGGATCTCGTCCCCGTCGCGGGTCACCCAGACCACCGAACTCTGCGGGCTGCCATCGGGGTTGAGGGTGGCGAGCACGGCCGGGTGGGGGGCGTCGAGGAGCTTGCGTACGGTGTCGTTCAGCACAGGAGTCATGTGGGGAACGGTAGTTGGGGCGGCCGCCGGCCCGCCTTCGATTTGGTGCGGACGCGGC
Source organism: Streptomyces sp. NPDC051563 (assembly GCF_044454225.1). Lineage (NCBI taxonomy): Bacteria > Bacillati > Actinomycetota > Actinomycetes > Kitasatosporales > Streptomycetaceae > Streptomyces > Streptomyces sp. NPDC051563. The sequence goes on along the minus strand of NZ_JBITDL010000001.1, from coordinate 64,236 downwards.
GCGACTAGGGCAGGTCGGCCGGTGCGGGGCGCGCCGTCAGCAGGTTCCCTCTTCCTTGATCAGGCATTTCTCCGCCCACTGGCCCAGCTCCGTGAGCGCGGGCTTCAGTGCGGCGCCCCGTTCCGTCAGCCGGTAGGCCACCCGCAGCGGCGGACCCTCGTCGACCTCGCGCAGGACGAGGCCGGCCGCCCCGAGCTCGACCAGGCGGTCGGACAGCATGCGCTCGCTGATGCCGGCGATGGACCTGCGCAGATCGGCGAAGTGCACCGGGCCCGCCATGAGCGAGGCCAGGATCACCCCGGTCCAGCGCTTTCCGAGCAGCCCGAAGACCTGGGTGATGCCGTCGCTCACCCGGCTACACGCCCCGGTGTCCTGGTGCTGCTTCGCCTTCTCCGCTTGCTCCGCCTTGTCCGCCATGGCTTCAGGGTACTACCCGCGACTTAGGGGGTGAGAAAAAGTAAGTGACTGTGCTAATAATAGTGACGTACGAAAATGCACTCACTGGAGGTTCCCATGGCCACCCTTCTGCACCTGGACTCGTCCCTGAACCCCGCCGCCGGCTCCGCCTCGCGCGCGGTGACCGCCGCCTTCCGCAAGGCCTGGGAGGAGCAGCACCCCGGGGGCACCGTCGTCTACCGCGACCTGACGGCCGATCCCGTCCCGCACCTCGGCGGCCCCGCCTGGTCCGCGGCCTTCGCCGACCCCTCCACCCACACCCCCGAGCAGGCCGCGGCCTTCGCCGAGCGGCTGAAGCTGGTGACGGAGCTGGAGCAGGCGGACGCCGTGCTGATCGGCGCCCCGATGTACAACTTCTCGATCCCCTCCACCCTGAAGGCCTGGCTCGACCAGGTCATCGTGATGGGCCGCACCGCGGGCCCCGAGTCCCCCCTCAAGGGCCTGCCGGTCACCGTCGTCGCCAGCCGCGGCGGCTCCTACGCGCCGGGCACCCCGCGCGAGGGCATGGAGTACGTCCAGAACTACCTGGCCGGGGTGCTGACCGAGATGTTCGGCGCCGAGGTCGATTTCATCGTCCCCGAGCTGACGCTGGCCGCGCAGGTCCCGGCGATGGCCGGACTCATCCCGCTCGCGGAGGCCTCGTACGCGCAGGCGCTCGCGGACGCGGAGTCGAAGGGCAAGGACCTCGCGGCGCGCATCGCGACCGCCGCCTGAGCCTGAGCCTGTGACGGCGCCGGGTCGCGGGGTCGCGCGCGACGCGCGGCCCCGACCCGCCGGGCTACGGTCACCCCAGGAGAAAGGTGCTCCGTGCACCGACGACCACCTGGGGGGAAACCGTGCCCGCAACGGCAGAGCACGCGGACGCAGAACGACCGGCAGCGCCGGGCGCGTGGGACGGGCAGGACAGGCAGGTCGCGCAGGTCGCGGGCCCGGACCGGCCGGCGCGCATACCGGAGGTCGACGCCCTGCGCGGCTTCGCCCTCCTGGGGATCCTGCTGGTCAACGCGCTGATGATGGCGAGCCCGTACGGTCCCGGCGGCGCCGTCGACCCGGACGCCTCGGCGCTCGACCGGACCGTCGAGGGGGCCGTGCAGGTCTTCGCGGTCGGCAAGTTCTACCTGCTGTTCTCGTTCCTCTTCGGCTACAGCTTCACCCTCCAGCAGGCCTCCGCCGCCCGCGAGGGCGCGAACCCGGTGCCCCGGATGCTCCGCCGCACCCTCGGCCTGTTCCTCCTGGGCGCCCTGCACGCCGTCCTCCTCTACACCGGCGACATCCTCATGACCTACGCCCTGCTCGGCCTGGTCCTGATCGCCGCCCGGAACTGCTCGCCCCGGACCGCCCTGCGCGCGGCCCGGACCGTGTACGGCTGCGCGAGCGGGCTCCTGCTCCTCCTCGGCCTGGCCTCCCTGTTCGCGTCGGACGCCGAATCGGCCGGGATGGACGAGGAACTCACCGCGGGCTTCGCCGGACTGATCGCCGACTACCGCGGCGACGCGGCCTCGGTCGTACGGGCCAACATCGGCCAGCTCCCCGACACGCTCCTCGCCGTACCGCTGATGGGCGGCTTCGTCCTGGCGGCCTTCCTGACCGGCCTGTACTGCGGCAAGCGCCGGCTCCTGGCCGACACGGGCCGCCATACGGCCCGGATGCGCCGCATCTGCCTGATCGGCACCGCGGTGGGCCTGCCCGGCAGCCTCTTCATGGCCCTGGCCGGCAGCGGCGTGCTCGGGCCCCGGTGGACCCTGCTGGGCCCGGTCGTGGGCATGGTCACCGCGCCCGCGCTCACCGCCGCGTACCTCTGCGGCCTGCTCCTCTTCGCGAAGACGGCCCGGGGCGCGCGCACCGCGCTGCTGCTCGCCCCCGCCGGCCGGATGGCCCTGACGAACTACCTGAGCCAGTCCCTCGTCATGGCCCTCGTCTTCACCGCCTACGGCCTCGCCCTGTACGACCGCCTCGGCGCGGCCGCCGTCACCCTCGGCGCGCTCGTCCTGTACGCCGCCCAACTCGCCCTCAGCAAGCACCTGATGGCCCGCCACCGCTACGGCCCGGTGGAATGGCTGCTGCGCGCCGTCACCCTCGCCCGCCTGCCGAAGGGCCGCGCCCGCACACCCGCCGCCACCCGGTAGCGGGGCGGCGCGCGCACCACGCTCAACGCAGGCGGAGCAGCATCACGTCGTGCAGCTCGGCGTCCGCACCCCGGGGCCGTGCCTCGCCGATCTTGCGGTAGCCCCACGACCGGTAGGCGGCCGATGCCGCTCCGGCCTCCGGGTGGACGTTCAGCAGGACCCGCTCGGTGGTGATGCCGTCGAGCAGCGCCGTGTGCAGACCCCGCGCCACGCCCTGCCCGCGCCACGGTCCGCGCACGGCGAGCTCGACGAGCCCGAAGGTGCGCCGCCCGTCCTCGCGGCGCACGGCCGCCGGAACCGGCTCGGTGAGCTCGTCCCACCACACGGCTTCGGGCGGGAGCGTCCAGCCGTACGCCATGCCGACCGGTTCGCTCCGCGCCGTACGGGCCAGGGCCGCGCGGAAGGCGGGCCTGCGCGTCAGGGTGGGGAAGTGGCTCTGGACGGAGAGGATTTGTGCCTCGGTCTCGCCGTACGGATGCTCCGCGAAGGCCTCGGCGTAGACGAGCCCGAACGCATCCGCGGCCCGCAGTGCGGCCGGTCCGTCCAGGGACTCCGTCGTGATCCCCTGCCGCGTGGTCCCGTCCCGCGTCACGGCTGCTGCCAGGGGATGTTGCGCCAGGGGCTCGCCGGGTCGGCGGTCAGGGTGAGGTGGGTGGCCAGTACGCCCGTGTACCACGCGCCGAACTCCTCCTCGTCGAAGTGCAGGCAGCGCCCCAGGGCGTACCCGGCGGAGAACTCCTCCCACGAGCGGTACGTGTCCCTGGCCGCCTCCCCGGCGCGCAGGACCGCGCTCTCGGCGTCGGCCAGGGTCCCGTAGCGGGTCCCGAGGCCCCAGCGGGCCATCTGGGAGGCCCGGCCCAGGTCCCAGCCCTCCACGGAGCGGACCCAGCCGTCCTCGGGGAGTAGCCCGTCGGCGCGGAAGCGCTGCTCGTAGCGGGCGATCCGGCCGATCAGCCGCTGCACGCCCGTCACTTCGCCCTCCACCTCGGCGGTGGGGCGGGGCTGCGCGAGGGTGACCCCGTCGGGGGTGAGCTGCGGTTCGGCGGCCCGTTCGGCGCTGCGGCGCAGGGCGGAGGCGGCGGCGTGCCGCCAGTGCTCCACGTCCACGGGGCCGGCGAAGTCGGAGGCGAGGACGCGGCGCACGCGCAGCGCGAACTCCCAGACCGGGCTGACCATGTCGGTGGCGAGCAGACGGTGCAGCGTGTCGTGCCATTCCGCGGCGGAGGTGATGCCCCAGCCCTTGCGCAGCCGTTCGCGCTCCCGGGTGTAGCCGTGGCCGTGATAGGCCAGCGCGTTCCAGAACTCGCCGTTGGACACGGCGAGATGGGCTCCGACCGCCAGCCCGTGCGCGACGGGCCCGTGCAGCGGTCCGCCGACGTGCAGGGCGTGCACGGCACCGGGGGCGAGCCCCCAGACGGGGGCGGCGGCGTCCCAGTGGGCCCGCCAGCGGACGAGGTCGGCGGGGGTGGTGGTGAGGTAGGCCTCGGCGGGGGAGCCGGGGTTCACGGCGAGGTGCGGGGGGTCGGCCGAGTCCCAGGCGTTCGCGAACCAGGCGAGGGACCGGGGCAGGTACACGGTGTGCGGATCGGGGACCGGCAGCATCCCGCGGGTGTGCACGACGAGGCAGCGCCGGTCGGGGGTGGGGTGGAAGCGCGCCTGCGCGGGCTCGGCCTCGACCTGCGCCCGGGACTGCGCCAGGAACAGCTCGCTCCGGGCGAGGACGTCGAGGTACCCCGGCCAGTCCCCGCGCGCCTTGGCCTCGTACAGCTCGCGCTCGATGGAACTCGGCGCCGTCCACCCATCCATGGGAGCAGCCTAGCGGGGGCTGCCGGGGCCCCCGCGGGCCACCTCAGCGGGCCTGCTCCGGCCCTGCCCGGGCCCTGCTGGGGCCCGTGCTCCGGCCTACTGTGAGGGTGTGACAGCAACCCCCTCCGAAGAACCCGGCCACGGCGCAGGCCCCCTCCCGACCGTCCCCCTCCCGACCCGCCGCCTGACGCTGCTGCCCCTGCGGCCCGAGCACGCCGCCGAGATGGCCGCCGTCCTGTCCGACCCGGCCCTGTACGCCTTCACCGGCGGTGAGCCGCCCGCGCCGGAGGCCCTGCGCGCCCGCTACGAGCGGATGACCGCCGGCTCCCCGGATCCCGCGGTCACCTGGTGGAACTGGGTGATCCGGCTCGACGAGGAGGACCGCCTGACCGGGACGGTCCAGGCCACGGTCACCGGGGACGTCGCCGAGATCGCCTGGATCGTCGGCACGCCCTGGCAGCGGCGCGGCATCGCCCACGAGGCGGCCCGGGCGATGAAGGAGCGGCTCGCCGCGTCCGCGGTGCGCACGCTCGTCGCGCACATCCACCCCGGCCACGCGGCGTCCGCCGCCGTCGCCGAGGGGCTCGGACTCGCACCGACCGACCGGTGGCAGGACGGCGAGGTGCGGTGGGAGGGACCCGCCGCCGGCAGGGCCTTCTGACGGGGCATCGCCCGAGGGTGACGGTGTCCGCGCAGGTCACGGGCGTACGTAGGCCGGTTGCGCGGCGTGTCCGCCCCGGCGGTGCGGGGGCTCGGGTTGCGGGGTCTGACGGGGTGTCGGTGAGTGGGTCAAGGACACGTCCCATGTCCCGACCACGACTCGCGTCCCGCCCCGGCACGTCCCATGCCGCGGCTCCTCGACAGGAGAGTTCCGTTGCACCGCATCACGCGCTACACCGTCCCCGCCGCCCTCTGCCTGACCCTGCTGACCGCGTCCCCCGGTCTGGCGTCGGCAGCCGCGAAGCCGCAGGCCGCCGCGGCCTTCGTCTCCGCCCCGGCCGGGAAGGCCGTCCCCGCCGGGAAGGCCATCCCCGGAACCGAGGCGCTGCTCGCCCAAGTGCAGTCCCTGGGAGGGGTCGGCGGACTGCTGAAACCGGTCACCGATCTGCTGGCGGCCGTCCTGAAGTCCCCCGACGGCAAGATCCCGGACGCGGACCTGGCCGCCTTCAAGGAGAAGATCGCCGCCGCGATCGCCGACCTGAAGAAGAGCCTGCCCGCCACCCCGGCCCTCCCGGCCCCGGTCCCGCCGGTGGACGCCCCCAAGCTCCCGGTGGAGACCCCGAAGCTCCCGGTCGAGGCCCCGGCGCTGCCCGCTCCGGCGCTCCCCGCCCCGGCGCTGCCCGCCCCGGCGCTCCCGGTGGAGACTCCGAAGCTCCCGGTCGAAGCCCCGGCGTTGCCCGCCCCCGCGCTCCCCGCCCCGGCCCCGAAGCTCCCGGTGGCGCTCCCCGTGGCCGCGCACAAGGCGGCCAGGCCCGTCATCGGCCCCCTCGACCTGGCCACCGGCGCCGTCGACAAGCTCAAGGCCTCCGTCGACGGCCTCACCAAGGCCGCCGGCCCCTGCGGCTGCTCCACCGACGCCAAGGCCAAGGCCACCGACGTCGTCACCGACCTGGTCGCAGCCCTCGTAGCCCTGCTCACCGGTCTGGGCCTGCCGGGCCTGCCCCCGCTGCCCGGCCTCCCGGTCCCGGCCCCCGAGCTGCCGGTCCCGGCCCCGGCGCTCCCCGTCGAGTAGGGGCCGGTACGCGCGAGGGCGGGGCGCCGGGGGGTTCCCCGGTACCCCGCCCTCGACGGTGTGCCCGTCAGTCCTGCGTGTCGAGCGGGATGTCGATGTACGACTCGGAGCCCTTCGGCGAGCTGAACTCGATCGCGGACGGCGCCTTGTTGGCGTGGGAGAAGAACGGGTCCCGGGTGTCGATGATCAGCTGGAGCTGCCGGCCCTCGCGCAGGACGTAGTGCGCGGGTTGCAGGGCGAAGGTCACGGTGGTGGCCTGCCCCGCCTTCTCGTTGGTGAGGGTGTACGGGGCGTGGGTGATGATGGCGGCCTTGCCCGTGGTCGCGTCGCAGTCCATCAGGTACGCCACGATGGTGGCGCTCTTGTCCTGCGGGGTCACGGTCACCCGCGCCTCCAGGTCGCCCCGGAGCTGCGTCGTCCGCTCCAGCGGCTCGGTGGTCCAGATCGCCGCGCGCCCGCGGTCGATGTCGGCGGTCGCATAGACGTGGGGCCGGCCCATGCGCTCGGCCAGGCCGGTCTGGATCAGCTTCGGGGCGACGACGGCCTCGGTGTCCTCGTCGGCGACCTTGACGGCGCGGGTCCAGCCCGGCTGCGCCGGGCCCTCGGCCATCCGCGCGTCGCGCTCTCCGGCGGGCGCGTCGGCGAGGTGGAAGCGCCGGGGCGGCAGTGCGTAGCTCGCCCAGTCGGTGTGGCGCACGTCGGACAGGAGGTTGTGCATGTATTCGGAGCGGATGCCGAACCGCGGCTCATTGCCGTCGCCGGCCGTGCCCCCGAGGTAGTGGTCCATCCAGCGGTAGGTCATCTCGGTGGGCTTGGAGAAGAGGCCCGTCAGGCCGGGGAGTTCGGCGTTGCCGTGGTCACCGACCTGGACGAGCAGCGACTTGTCGCCCTCGAGTCCGGTGAACAGGTCGATGACGGCGGGCACCGAGAAGATCGTCTCGTGCCAGGAGGTGGTCAGCAGGATGGGCGTCCGGGAGGTGTTGTACGCCTCCAGGTGGTGCCGGGGCGACCGTACGCGGGCGAACTCCCGGACCTCGTCGTCGATGACGTCGCCCCGGATCTTCTGGATGATGCCGAGGAACTCCTGCGAGCAGTTCTCCTCCTTGAACAGTCGCACCAGCTCCTCGAAGGCCTTCAGGTGGCGGGTGCCGTTCTCGTACAGCGAGGCGAACAGGTCGCCCCAGGCGCTGGTCGCCGCGACGGCCTTGATGCGCGAGTCGTTCGCGGCGGCGAGGAGGCTCGTCCCGGCCCCGTAGGAGGCGCCGAAGAAGCCGATCCGCTCGGGGTCGACGTCCTCCAGGGCGACCAGCCAGTTGATCACCTCGGTCGCGTCGGCCACGTCCTGCGGCCCGGCGACCTGGATCTTGCCCTGGGAGCCGGCGAGCCCGCGCTGGCTGTAGGCCAGGACGGCGTAGCCGCCCAGGGCTAAGCGCGGGAGCATGCCGAGGTAGGCCCGTCGGCCGAGGTCGCTCAGCGGGGCGGGCATGACGATCGCGGGACAGGTCTGTCCGGGTGCGAGATTGCGCGGGACGCTGAGAGCGGCGTCGAGCTGGATCCCGTCCGACAGGGTGATCTTGACTTCCCTGTAGGTGGCGACCTCCGCGTACGACTCGTACGTGTCGGCCAGACCCCACCGGTCCATGGCGCCGATGGAGCGCGGCGACGGGTCGGTCAACGCCCGGCTGATCGCCTCGGCCTGGGCGAGATCGTCGGCGCTGGGTGCGAACGGCTGCTCCGGGGTGCTGTCAACTGGCATGGCTGTGCCCGCCCTTCGTCTGCGGTGGATGGTGCCGGCGCTGTGCCGGGGATGTGCCGGGGACATGTTCTCCCCGGAGTGATCACCCCGGACGATCACTCCAGAGGCACCACTCGAACGAATGAACGCCCGCTTCTCAAACTTCCGGCGGCCCAAAGATCCGGCCCCGTGCCCGCGTGACCGCGCCCCTCCCGGAGGCGCCGTCCGCGTGCGACCGGTGTGCCGCCGCGCGACCGTACGGACCCCCTTGACGGGGACTCCGGGCAGGTGGACGCTCCCGGGGCTCGGATCCGTACGGTGCGTTGGGGGGCCGGAATGCCGGAGCAGTCGGAGGGGCGTGTCCAGACGGCGGGGGAGCTGCGGGCGCTGCTCGCGGCGCGCAGGGCGCGCTGGTCCGTGAGCGAGCACCTCGCCGACGGGGATCCCGTGCCGAGACCCGCGCTGGGTCTGGGGGAGAGCACGGCCGCGGCGGTGGAGCTGACGCCCGCCGGCCAGGCGCCGCCGGTGGACCTGCGCAGGCTCGTGGGCCGGGTCAGCGGCAATCCGCACCTCACCCGGCGCAGGAGGGCGCACGGACTGCTTCAGGGGGCGGACACCGGCGCGTACGCTCCCGAGCCCGCGTCCGCGCGGCCCTCCGCCGTGGACTGGCGCAGCCGCTGGGGGTGGCCCTGGCTCACGAAGGTGAAGGACCAGGACCCGTGCAGTTCCTGCTGGGCGTTCGGGGCGGCCGGCCTCGTGGAGTCGATGGCGCGGATCGAGCACCACGTGTGGGCCGAGCGGTCCGAGGGGGACGTGCACGACGGGCTGAAGGCCCGCTGCGGGCAGACGGGCAGCCCCGAGGCCGCCCTCGACTGGATCCGGACCAACGGCGGACTCGCGGACCCGGGCTGCTGGCCGTACTCGCCGCCGCCGCCCGGAACCCCGGTCGACCGCCGGGAGGCCTGGCGGGCGGAGTACACCCCGAGCTGGGACCGGTCCGGGCGGACCGTGCGCATCACCGGGCACGTCCGCCTCGGCGACGTGGAGCAGCAGAAGGTCTGGCTGGACACGGTGGGCCCGCTGACCGCGTGCTTCGACGTGTACGAGGACTTCTTCGGCCTGGGCTCCGGCGTCTACCACCGCACCAGCGACCGGCTGGCGGGCGGCCACTGCGTCCTGATCACCGGCTACGACGACGCGGCCGGCTGCTGGCTGTTCAAGAACTCCTGGGGGACCGGCTACCACGTGGGCGGCTACGGCCGGATCGCGTACGGCGAGGCACGCATCGACGACTGGGCGAAGTGCGGGCTGCAGGACACCAACATCGACCCGTGGAGCAAGCGCCGCCTGCACACCGGCAACGTCTACGAGAGCGGCAACGGCCGCGCGCACCGGAACTTCGAGATGGCGGCCCTCGCCGGCGCCGGTGACGAGGCCGGCGGCGGCACCCTGCGGCACTGGTGGCGCGAGGGCGAGGCCCCCTTCGGCTGGACCCGCGCCCGCAGCTTCGCCTCCGACGCCTCGGGCCAGCCCGCCTTCACGGGGAGCACGTACAACCGGAACATGGAGTCGCTGCACGTCACCACCGGCGGCCGGCTGCGCCACTGGTACTACGAGCACTTTGCCGGCGCCTGGCGCGACGGCGGCGCCTTCGGCCCCGGTGACGCGGCCGTCGGCTCGACCCCGGCCTTCATCCAGAGCGACTACGGGGCGCCCGGCAACTTCGAGGTGGTCGTCCGCACCGCGGACGGCCGCCTCAACCACTGGTGGCGGATCAACGGCGCCCCCTGGACCTGGAACGACGGCGGCCGCTTCGGCTCCGGCATCGCCCACTTCGGCCCGGCCCTGGTCCAGACCCGCGCCCGCCACCTCGACCTGGTCGCCACCCGCACCGACGGCCGGATGCAGCTGTGGTGGCGCGACGACCCGAACGGGTTCGTCTGGCGGCCCGGGGAGGTCTTCGGCTCCGGCATCACCTCCGCGCCCTGCCTGATCGAGGCGCAGCACGGGGCGGCCGACGAGGACACCGCCGGGAACTACGAGCTGTGCGTGACGGACGGGGGCGGCCGCGTCGAGCACTGGTGGCGCGGCAACGCGGGCGGCGCCGCCTGGCAGCGCTCCGCGGTGTTCGGCCACGACGTGCGGGCGGTCACCGGGATGCTGCAGGGCAGCTTCGGGTTCAACCTGGAGGTGATCGTCCTGCGCACCGACCGCCTGCTCCAGCACTACTGGCGCGACGGCGACGGCTGGCACGAGGGGGCGCTGATCGGCCCGGCCTAGGCCCGCGCCGCCCCAGGAGAGGAGCAGCCCCGTGGAGGTGCGCGAGGTGGTGCTCGCGCCCGGCGAGCCGTACGAGCTGCGGCTCACGGGGCGCGGTGCGCGCGGCTACGTCTGGACCTGCGGGTGACGGGCGACGCGGACGCCGTCGCGGTGTCGCAGGCCCCGCCGGCCGCCGTCGAGCTGCCGGGGGAGCCGGAGCCGCCGCTGCCGGGGGCGACGGTGGAGCGGGTGTACGTCGTACGGGGGCGGGTGGCGGGCCGGGCCAGGATCCGCTTCGCGCAGGTCCGGCCGCCGTATCCGGAGGAGGCCGCGTACGACGAGTTCGTGCTGGACGTCGTGGTGCGCTGAAGGTCCACATCGTGGACGGGCTCCGAGTTGCACCTCTGTTGTATCTATGCTGTGCGCATGCCATCCGCCAGTACCGCCGGTACCACCGTGACCGCTGCCGAACGCGTCTACCGACACGTCAAGCAGGCCGTGCTCGACCGCCGCTACGAGGGCGGGGTGCTGCTGACCGAAGGGGAACTCGCGGTCGCCGTCGGGGTATCGCGCACACCGGTCCGCGAAGCACTGCTGCGGCTGGAGACCGAGGGGCTGCTGAAGCTCTACCCGAAGAAGGGCGCGCTCGTCCTCGCGGTCTCCGCCCAGGAGATCGCCGACGTGATCGAGACCCGGCTGCTGGTGGAGGAGTACACCGTCCGCCGGGCCGTGCCCGCCCCGGCCGGGCTGCTGGAACGGCTCGCGGAACTGGTCGAGGAGCAGCGCCGGCTCGGCGACGCGGGCGAGCTCGGGGCGATGATGGCCGTCGACCGCGCCTTCCACGCGGAGATCGTGCGCAGCGCCGGCAACCAGATCCTCGGCCGCCTCTACGACCAACTGCGCGACCGCCAGCTCCGCATGGGCGTGGCCCTGCTGCACGCCCACCCCGAACGGGTGGAGCGGACGCTGGCAGAGCACCGGGAGATCCTCGACGCCCTGCGCGCGGGCGACGCCGACACGGCCGCCGCGGCCGTACGGGCGCACGTGAGCCGGATCGGGGAACTGGTGCGGGGGTCCGGCCGATGAGCTCCGCGTCCGCCGCCGTTCCGGCTCCCGCCGTTCCCGCTCACGCCGTTCCCGCGCACGCCGTTCCCGCGCACGCCGTTTTCAAGGACCCGCCGGGCGGCCGCAAGGCGGTGCTCGTCTGGTCGATCGGCGTCGCCGTCTACTTCGTGGCGGTCATCTTCCGCACCAGCCTCGGCGTGGCCGGGCTGGAGGCCGCCGACCGCTTCCACGTGAACGCCTCGGCCCTGTCCACCTTCTCCCTGCTCCAGCTGCTGGTCTACGCGGGCATGCAGATACCCGTCGGCCTGATGGTGGACCGGCTCGGCACCAAGAAGGTGCTCACCCTCGGCGCCGTGCTCTTCACCGCCGGCCAGATCGGCTTCGCGCTGTCCCCCTCCTACGGGATGGCCCTGGCGGCCCGCGCCCTGCTGGGCTGCGGGGACGCCATGACCTTCATCTCCGTGCTGCGCCTCGGCACCCGCTGGTTCCCGGCCCGCCGGGGCCCGCTGATGGCGCAGCTGGCCGGCCTGGTGGGGATGGCCGGCAACCTGATCTCCACGCTGGTGCTGGCCCCCGTACTGCACGGGGTCGGCTGGGTGCCGGCCTTCGCGGGCAGCGCGGTGGCGGGGCTGATCGTCCTGGTCCCGCTCGTGCTGTTCCTGCGCGACCACCCGGAGGGCCACGAGCCCGCACCGCGGGCCGCCGCCGGGCCGGGCTCCGGGGCGGGGGGCTTCGTCCGGCGCCAGATCGCCGACTCCTGGAAGGAGCCCGGCACCAGGCTCGGGCTGTGGGTGCACTTCACGACGCAGTTCCCGGCGATGGTGTTCCTGCTGCTGTGGGGCATGCCGTTCCTCGTCGAGGCCCAGGGGCTCTCGCGGACCACCGCGGGCGGGCTGCTCACGCTGGTGGTCGCCTCGAACATGGCGCTCGGGCTGGTCTACGGCCAGATCGTCGGCCGCCGGCAGTCCTCCCGGATCCCGCTCGCCCTCGGCACGGTCGCCCTCACCGCCCTCCTCTGGGGCTCGGTCCTGGCCTACCCCGGGGACCACGCGCCGATGTGGCTGCTGATCGCGCTCTGCCTGGTCCTGGGCACCTGCGGCCCGGCGTCGATGATCGGCTTCGACTTCGCCCGGCCCGCCAACCCGGCGGAACGTCAGGGCACCGCCTCCGGCATCACCAACATGGGCGGTTTCCTCGCCTCGATGACGACCCTGCTGGTGGTGGGCCTGCTCCTCGACGCCACCGGGGACAACTACCGCATCGCGTTCTCCTCGGTCTTCTTCCTGGAACTCCTCGGCATCGCCCAGATCCTGCGGCTGCGCGGCCGAGCCCTGGCCCGCGAACGCGAGCGGGTCCCCGCGGGCGCGGCGAGCGCCGCGAGCGCCGGCCCCCGCACCGGGGAGGACGGGCCGGGGCGGGACAGACCCCCGTCCTTTCCCGCCTGTCCGTCCGTCGACTCCGCGGAGTCGGGTTCCGGCCAACGCGTGCCGAGCCTATGAGGGCTCCGCGCGGCCGCGTGTGCGCTGCGTGCAGGGACCGTTGACAATCCACGCAACGGGCCGGTCGGCGGGCCGGGCCGTGCGTGCGTCCGCGGGACCCGCCGACGCCACCGCCGAAGCCACCGCCGTACGGCGGAACTCGCCGGGGCCGGTCCCGTACGTCTCGCGGAACAGGCGGCTGAACACCGAGGCGCCGGTGAATCCCCAGCGCAGGGCCACGGCGTGGACGGGGACGGTGAGCCGGCCGGGATCGGCGAGGTCCTCGCGGCAGCGCTCCAGCCTGCGGCGGCGGATCGCGGCCGCCACGGTCTCCCCGCGCTCCCGGAAGAGGAGCTGGAGCCGGCGCAGCGACATGCCGTGCCGGGCGGCGACCACGGACGGGCTCAGCTCGGGATCGCCGAGGTTGTGGCCGATGAAGGTGTCGATCCGGGCCATGAGCGCCCTGGTCCGGTCCTCCCGCGACGGCTCGTCGGCGGCGCCGGGCCGCCCGGCGAGGCAGGCGGCGGCCAGGTCGTGGGCGACGGCGCCGAGCTGCTCCAGCTCGGCGGGCGTGCACTCCTGCCCGTGCACGGCCAGGGAGCGCAGGTACCGCGCGAGGATCGCCCCCGTCCCCCGGTCGGCGGGGATCCGCTCGGCGAGCACCCGGTCCATCGGGCCGGATGGGTCCATCGGGCCGGAGGGGTCCATCGGGCCGGACCGGTCACGGGGTCACGGAGAAGTGGGTCAGGATCGCCTCGGCCAACGCCGGGTCACCCTCCACCTTCACCCGGTCGGCGACGGTGTGCGCACGCACCCGGCCGGCCGCGAGCCGCACGTACGTCTCCCAGTCCAGGGTCAGCGTCACCGCGGGCCCCAGCGAAGGCGCCTTGTCGATGGTGCCGCGGCCCTCCGCGTCGACCCGTACGGTCCGCATGAACTCCAGCGCCCCGTGCACGTCGATGACGACGGCGGAGTTCGCGGGCGCGCCCGCCTTCTTCGCGACCACCTTCGGCAGCCCGGACAGCAGGACGTCCCGGGCCACGTAGGCCCCCGGCGAGTCCCAGTTCCCCGGTACGCCCAGGGCCGCGCGCAGGTCCTGCTCGTGGAGCCAGACGTCGAACGCGCGCAGCCGGAGCGAGTGTTCCAGGGTGGCCGGCTCGCCCAGCGGGCCGCGGATCATCGTGTCCGGTTCCCGCTTCTCGTTCCGCAGCTGCCGGGAGCGGCGGATGATCGTGTACTCCAGCTCGGAGGTCATCTCGGGCGCCGTGTGGTGGCGGCGCACGTCGACCTGCACTTCCATGTACCGGGAGAACTCGTCGACCACGTGCCGCAGGTCCCGCGGCAGGGTGTGGATCGGCCGCGGATCGCCCAGCTGCTCGCACTCGATCCCGATGACGTGGGACACGACATCGCGCACGGACCAGTTCGGGCAGGGCGTCGCCCGGCTCCACTCGCCTTCCGTCAACGGAAGGACCAGCTCGGATATCGCCTCGATGGAGTGGGTCCACGCGTCGGCATAGGGCTGAAGGCTGGGATGCGGATGGACGGTCAACGGGACCCCTCGCGTGCTGTTCATTGGCCTGTTGGGCGCGTTGGCGCATTGGCGCGTTCCGGAAGCTTGTGCAATGGCTTCAAAACTACGCTGCCGGTGAGCACCCCGGCAGTGCTTTCGTGTGACGATCGTAGGCCCGAGTTGACGGCTGGAAAGCCAGGACGGTGGTACTGTGCGCGCTTCTCTGATCCAAATCGCGGTGAATGAGGGGGAGTCGGTGGTTTCCCGCCGCTCCCGGGCCGCCGACCTCGTGCGCGAGCAGTCCGGCGCGGACCTCGTGGTCCTGCCCGAGCTGTGGACCGTTGGGGCCTTCGCCTACGAGCAGTTCGAGACAGAGGCCGAGCCGCTGGACGGCCCGACCTACGGGGCCATGGCCGCGGCCGCCCGCGATGCCGGGGTCTGGCTGCACGTCGGTTCCTTCGTAGAGCGCGCGGGCGACGGCTCGCTGTACAACACCGCGCTCGTCCTCTCCCCGGCGGGCGAGCTCGCCGCCACGTACCGCAAGATCCACCGGTTCGGCTTCGACCAGGGCGAGGCCGTCCTGATGTCCGCGGGCGAGTCCCTCACCACGGTGGCCCTGCCGGAGCAGACCCTCGGCCTGGCCACCTGCTACGACCTGCGCTTCCCGGAGCTGTTCCGCGGCCTCATCGACGCCGGGGCGACGACGCTGGTCGTCTCCGCGGGCTGGCCGGCCCGCCGCCGGGGCCACTGGACGCTGCTGAACCGGGCCCGTGCCGTCGAGAACCAGTCGTACGTCCTCGCGTGCGGGACGGCCGGCACCAACGGGGGTGTGGAACAGGCCGGCCACAGCCTGGTCGTGGACCCCTGGGGCGAGGTCCTCGCGGAGGCGGGCCCGGGGGAGGAGGTCCTGACGGTGGACCTCGACCCGAAGAAGGTCGCGGAGACCCGCGAGCAGTTCCCGGCCCTGAAGGACCGCCGCCTCGGCCGCTGACCCGGCCTGCTTTACTCGCCCGGAACCATCGGGAGACGAACGCGGGGGCGGGGTGCGGGCCATGACGGACGTGGAGGAAGCGGCGGAGTCGGCGGAGCCGGCGGAATCCGTGGAGCCGGTGGACCGGGTCCACTGGCTCCAGCGCTCGATGGCCGGCCTCGCCACCCTCCTCATGGCCGCCATGACGGCCTGGGGCGTGACGTCCCCGTTCGGCATGGTCCTGATCCTCCCCTTCCTCGCCGTCGCCCCGACCCCCTTCGTCCGGGACCGCGGGGCCTTCCGGACCCTGTGCCTCGCCCTCGGTGCGTCCGGTCTCCTCCTCGGGACCGTGCTCGTGTCCTTCGGCTTCATCGCGGTGATCCCGTCGGCGGTCGTCCTGCTGCTGGCCGCCACGGCCGATCCGCGCCGCCGCCGGGTCCCCGCCCGGGTGTGCGCCGGTGCGGCCGCGCTCGTGACCGCGGGGGCGCTGGCCTTCGTGGGCTCGCTGGCGTACGAGGTCTGGCTGAGGCCCTCGTACGCCTACTCCGTGGAGATCCCCGGCCCCCGGTACGGCGAGGACGGCCTCGCGCGGGGGGACCTGTGGCGGTACGGCGTGACGGGCATCCACGAGGAGCGCGTCGGTTCCGCGACCCGGCTGGAGGTCACGTACGACGGCAGCCTCACCGGACCCGAGCGCGCCGCCCTGCGCGAGGCCCTGACGGCCATCCCCGGCGCCGGACCGCTCCAGGACTGCGGCCGCGGCGACTGCGACTGACCGGGGCTACTCGTCGCCCGGGCCCTCCCGCTCCTTCTCCGCCATCCGGATCACGCACACGGCGACGGCGATCAGCAGCGAGGCGTCGGCGTCCTCGCGGATCACGTCCACCGCGTACGTCTCGCGGACCCGGTACCACTGGCGGGAGATCAGCGCGAGCAGTTCCCCCTCGTACTCGACCTTGAACTCCCGGTCCAGGATCCGCCCGCTGACATCGAGCTCGGTGCCCTCGTTGAGCGTGACCAGGTAGTGGTTGCGCAGCAGCGAGAAACGCTTCTTCCGGATCACCGCGAGCCGCCGCTCGTCGCGTTCCAGGGTCATCGCGTCGCGCAGGGCGAAGAGCTTCTCCCGCAGCGTGATGAGGAGCCGTCCGTCGGGATCCTTCAGCTCCAGGGTGTCCCGGAAGCGCAGCGCCTTCCCGTCCACGAGGAAGGCGTGCCGGCCGTCCTCGTCCTCGATCCAGTAGTCGTCCCCGATGGCCAGCATTTTGTCCCGTACCAGGTATTTCACGTCCTCATCGCTGCCCGGGATAGGTTCGGGTCATGCCACTCCTCTACGTGACCGACCTGGCGTATCCGGCGCGCGGCCGCCGCTACGGCGACGAGGACGTCTTCCTCACCGCACGCCTGCGCGAGCACTTCCCGCTCGCCCTGTGCCACCCCCTGGACGCGGAGGCCCTCCTCCCGGCCTTCGACACCGTGGTCGTCCGCAACAGCGGCCCGGTCCTCCACCACCAGGAGGCCTACGACTCCTTCCGCGCGGCCGCCCTCGCCGCCGGCACCCGGGTCTACAACCCCCTGACGGGCCGCGGCGACATGGCCGGCAAGCAGTACCTGGTCGACCTGACCGCCTCGGGCCACCCGGTCATCCCGACCGTCGACGACCCGGCGGACCTCGCCCTCCTGCCGCCGTCCCCCTCCTACGCGGTGAAGCCGAAGCAGGGCGCGGACTCGATAGGGCTCACCTTCACCCCGCACCCGGACTGCGCCCCGGGGGAGTTCCTGATCCAGCCGCGCATCGACTTCGCGTACGAGGTGTCCTTCTACTTCGTCGACGACGCCTTCCAGTACGCCCTCTACGCCCCCGACCCGGCCCGCCGCTGGGAGCTGGTCCCCTACGAGGCCACCCCCGAGGACCTGGCCTTCGCCCGGACGTTCATCGGCTGGAACACCCTCACCCACGGCATCCAGCGCGTGGACGCCTGCCGCGCCCCCTCGGGCGAGCTCCTCCTTGTGGAGCTGGAGGACCTCAACCCGTACCTCTCCCTGGACCTCCTCCCGCCCGAGGTCCAGAACGCCTTCGTGACCTCCCTGGTCCGCTCCCTGCACGACTTCGGAGCCTGATCGGCAGGACACCTAGAGCTGCGGACGCCTGGCGGCCTGCTGCCGTGCCGCGTAGCGGAGCAGGGCCCAGATCGCCGTGGCGTTGGCGAGGGCGCTGAACAGGATCGCGCCGTAGAAGCCGAGTTCGGGCCAGATGTCGAGCTTGGGGTCGAAGGACGTGTCCGGTGCCACCCAGTCCGCGGGGGGCGGGCCGGACTCCGGCGCGAACTCCGGGTGCGGCGGCTCGGGGGGCGGCGTGGAGCCTTCGTACACGGGGCCTACGTGGCCGGGGCCCTCGGGCGGCGCCGACCCGTCCAGGGCGTCCGCGGCCGGTCCGACGGCCATCAGCAGCAACAGGCTGACCGGCGCCGTGGCCAGGATCGGCCAGATCCCGAAGAACCCGATGTCCCCGGTCCGGCTGACGACCGCCATGAAGACCAGCAGCGCGACCACCAGTGCCAGGTACGCACCGGGCACCCACATCTCCGCCTTCGACCAGCGCCGCACCGTGACGTTCACCGTTCCCCGCTTCCTGTTCCGCTTCGTTCGTTCTGCTGCCAGTCTCGAAGCCGCCGGGTCCCGCCACCTGAGTACGCCTACTCAACCCGTGCCGCACCGGGTACCTGGTCAGGGCCGTGCAGGGGGAGTGCGCGCGGCACCGGCGGGGGGCGGGAGATAACGCTTGGGTCACGGTCGCCAGGCGCGTGCAGCAGACGGGCGGCGGGCCCCGTCAGTACGTCGGGGGAGCCAAGGGGGCTTCGGGAGGGGTGCCGATGCAGACGGTGCGGATGCGCAAGAGGCACGGGCCGGGTGGCCATGCGGACCGCTGATGTGCCCGCCTTCACGGCCTTCGTGCAGGCACGGTCCTCGGCACTCTTCAGGACCGCCGTGCTGATCACCGGTGAGCGGCACGTCGCCGACGACCTGGTGCAGTCCACGCTGGAGCAGGTGTGCCGGCACTGGCGCAAGGTCCGCTCCGCCGACGCACCGGAGGCCTACGCCCGCCGGATCCTGGTGAACCTCGCGAACGACCGCTGGCGCACGCTGCGCGGACGGGCGGAAGTGCCCCTGGAGGACGGCTTCGGGGGGATCGGGGGCGGGACCGCCGTCGACCCGTACAAAGGGCTCGTGGCCCGCGACGAGCTGATGCGCGGACTGCAGTGCCTGCCGGTCGGGATGCGCACCGTGCTGGTCCTGCGGTACTTCGAGGACCTCGACGACGCGGAGATCGGCCGCTTGATGAACATCTCGGCCGGCTCGGTCCGGTCCCAGGTGGCCCGGGGCCTGTCGAAGCTCCGGTCGACCGTCGGTACACAGGCACTGCGCGCGGGTTCGGAAGGGGCGGCATGAAGGACTTCGACCTGGAGGAGGAGCTGGCCGCGGCCATGCTCGACCGCGCGGACCGGGAACCGCCGCGCGGCTACGACGTGGACGGACTCATCGGGCGGGTGCGGCAGCGCAGGCGCCGCCTGCGGACGGGTGCGGCGGCGGCCGCGGCGATCGTGGCCCTGGGCGCCGGCTTCGCCGTCCAGGAGGGCCGGGACCGCACCGCGCCACCCGCACCGGCGGCGACCGCACCGAGCCCCGAACTGCCTCCCGCCCCTTCCGAGCCCGTGAAGCGGCCCCCGGTCGACCCGGCCCGGGCGACGAACACCCTGTTCCTCTCCGCCCTGCGCTACCAGAACCCCGCCACCCGCTCCCAGGTGGATCCGGCCGAGGTGGCGGCGCTCTTCGCCAACGAGCCCACGTACCGGCGGATCTGGGGCACCGACTCGCTCGGCGTGACCTGCGGCGAGGCGGTCGACGGCGTGCTGGCGGCGGGTCAGGTCCTGCTGTACCGGGGGACCGAACCGCTCGACCGGAGCCCTTCCGTCACCTTCGACGGGACCACGGGGAAAGTGGTCGAGGTGACCTGCACGACGAACGCCTCGGGCGGCAAGGGCGGCGATCCGACGGTCTCCGGCTTCTACGGCGGACTGGTGGCGGCCGCCAAGTCCGGTGACTCCTCGGCACCGGAGACGCTCGGGCAGCAGTACGTGGCCGCGCGGCTCCGCTCCACCCAGGGCCCGACGGCCGGCACCTGCTCCCCCACCGCACCCCCGTTCTGGCTCGCGGACAACCCCTCGTCCGGGACCGTCACCCACGGATGGACCGTGAACCTCGGCGGCGACCTCCCCTCGTCCTTCCCGATCGAGATCGGCGAGGACGAGAAGATCACCCGCTCCTGCGGCGGCTGAGCCGCACCCCTCTCCGCACCCCTCTCCGCACCCCTCTCCACGCCCCGACACACGCCACGGCTCGCTTCGGCATGCCCTGACGCGCCCTGACGCGCCGCGGGGCCATGTCCGCGTGTCCGGACATCCGAAAGCGGGTCCCGCATGAAGCACCGGACGGCCTTGCTCCTCCCCCTGGTCCTGGGCGGCGCCCTGGCGGCCCGCCTCCTGATCCCGACCCCGGGCCTCGCCGAGCCCGCGCCGCCCCGCCCCCTGCCGACGGCGGCAGCCGCGCCGGCCCCCACCGCGCCGGCCCCTTCCCCACCGTCCCCCGACCAGGCCGTGCGCCGCGCCCTCGACGGGCTCGGGCCGCACCACGGCCGGTACGCCCTCGCCGTGGAGGACCTGACCTCGGGCCGCGCGGCCGCCTACGGCCCGTCCACCGAGACCTTCGTCTCCGCGAGCATCATCAAGGTCGACATCCTGGCCGCCCTGCTGCTCCGGACCCAGGACCGCGGCGGCCTCACCCCCGACCAGCGGCGGCTGGCCTCGGCCATGATCCGCGTCAGCGACAACGACGCGGCCCAGGAACTCTGGACGGCCATCGGCAGGCGCCCGGGCCTGGACGCGGCCAACGCCCGGCTCGGCCTCACCCCGGCCCACGCCGGTCAGCAGGGCCCCTGGGGGCTCACCCGCACCACGACCGGCGATCAAATCACCCTCCTGAAGGCCGTGTTCACCGAGAACTCCCCCTTGACCGCCGCCTCCAGGTCCTACGTGCGCACCCTGATGGCCGGCATCGCCGCCGACCAGAACTGGGGCGTCGGCGCCGCGAGGGCCCCCGGCACGCCGCCCGTACTCAAGAACGGCTGGCTCCCGGTCGGAGCGCCCGCACGCTGGGCCGTCAACAGCATCGGCCTCGTCGAGCACGAAGGCCACACGCTCCTGATCGCCGTCCTCACGGACGGCCAGCCCACCCGTGAGACCGGCACCGCCCTCATCGAGCGCGCCGCCGCCACCGCGGCCGCGGCACTGACCCCGCCCACCCCCTGAGGCCCGGTCCGCGAGGATGGCAAGCTTGAAGCATGAACGATGCCGCCCCGGCGCCCACCCCCGCGCCCGCGCCCCGCCGACGTGCCCGTGTCCGTGCCCCCGAGCTGATCGGCAAGGGTGGCTGGCTCAACACCGGCGGGAAGGACCTGACCCTCGCCGACCTGCGAGGACGCATCACGATCCTCGATTTCTGGACCTTCTGCTGTGTGAACTGCCTGCACGTGCTGGACGAGTTGCGGGAGCTGGAGGAGAAGCACCGCGACACCCTCGTGATCGTCGGCGTGCACTCGCCGAAGTTCGTGCACGAGGCCGAGCACTCCGCCGTCGTCGACGCCGTCGAGCGGTACGGGGTGCACCACCCCGTCCTCGACGACCCCGAGCTCGCGACCTGGAAGCAGTACGCCGTCCGCGCCTGGCCCACGCTCGTGGTGATCGACCCCGAGGGGTACGTCGTCGCGCAGCACGCCGGGGAGGGGCACGCGCACGCCCTCGCGAAGCTCGTGGCGGAGCTGGAGGCCGAGCACGAGGCCAAGGGCACGCTGCGGCGCGGGGACGGGCCGTACGTGGCTCCCGAGCCGGTGGCGGGGGACCTGCGGTTCCCCGGGAAGGCGCTCGTGCTGCCCTCCGGGAACCTGCTCGTCTCCGACACGACCCGGCACCAGCTGGTGGAGCTGGACCCCGACGGGGAGAGCGTCGTACGGCGCATCGGTGGCGGGGAGCGCGGCTTCGGGCCGGAGGCGTTCAGCGAGCCGCAGGGGCTGGCGCTGCTGCCCGACGGGTCCGTGGTCGTCGCCGACACCGTCAATCACGCGCTGCGGCGCTTCGACCCCGCGACCGGG
This sequence comes from Streptomyces sp. NPDC051563, assembly GCF_044454225.1. NCBI lineage: Bacteria > Bacillati > Actinomycetota > Actinomycetes > Kitasatosporales > Streptomycetaceae > Streptomyces > Streptomyces sp. NPDC051563. The sequence goes on along the minus strand of NZ_JBITDL010000001.1, from coordinate 42,894 downwards.
GCCGTGGAGACCGTCGCCGGGACCGGGCGGCAGTGGTGGCAGGGGTCTGCGACCTCCGGGCCGGCCCGGGAGGTCGACCTGTCCTCGCCGTGGGACGTGGCCTGGTGGCAGGGCCGGGTGTGGATCGCGATGGCGGGCGTCCACCAGCTGTGGACCTGGGACCCGGAGAGCGACACCGTGGAGGTCGCCGCCGGGACGACCAACGAGGGGCTGCACGACGGGCCGGCCGCCGAGGCCTGGTTCGCCCAGCCGTCGGGGCTGGCCGCCACGCCGGACCGGCTGTGGATCGCCGACTCCGAGACCAGCTCCCTCAGGTACGTCGAGCCGGGCGAGGGCGGCTATGCCATCCGCACGGCCGTCGGGTCCGGCCTGTTCGACTTCGGCCACCGGGACGGGGACGCCGCCCAGGCGCTGCTCCAGCATCCGCTCGGCGTCACCGCGCTGCCCGACGGCTCGGTCGCGGTGTGCGACACGTACAACCACGCCCTGCGCCGCTTCGACCCGTCCACCGGGCAGGTCACCACCCTGGCGACCGACCTGCGCGAGCCGAGCGACGCCGTGCTGGTCGGGGACGACATCGTGGTGGTGGAGTCGGCCCGGCACCGGCTGACCCGGCTGCGGCTTCCGGAGGAAGCCGTACGGGTCGACGCGGTCGCCCACCGCACCAAGCGGGCCGCCACCGAGGTGGCCCCCGGCACGCTCCGGCTCGACATCGTCTTCCAGGCGCCGAGCGGCCAGAAGCTCGACACCCGCTACGGGCCCTCGACCCGGCTGCTGGTCTCCTCGACCCCGCCCGAGCTGCTGACGGCGGGGGAGGGCGCCGGGACCGACCTGTTCCGGGAGCTCGCGCTGAACCCGGAGCTGACCGAGGGCGTCCTGCACGTCTCGGCGATGGCCGCGTCCTGCGACGACGACCCCGAGAACGAGTACCCGGCCTGCCACGTCCACCAGCAGGACTGGGGCGTCCCGCTGACCATCACCGCCGACGGCGCGACCCGGCTGCCCCTGGTGCTGGCGGGCATGGACGACTGAGGGGCCCGAGGTGCGGTGTGACCGTGCCCGCCAGGGGAGTTCCCCCGGCGGGCACGGTCACGACTGCCTGATGACGGCGGCCGCTCAGCTTTCCAGGAACGCCAGCATGACGTTGGCCAGGAGGTACGGGTCGTCGGCGCCGCACAGTTCGCGGGCGCTGTGCATCGACAGGATGGCCACGCCGATGTCGACGGTCTGGATGCCGTGGCGGGCCGCGGTGATCGGGCCGATCGTGGTGCCGCACGGCATGGAGTTGTTGGAGACGAAGGTCTGCCACGGGACGCCGGCGCGCTCGCAGGCGTTCACGAACACCGCGCGCCCGCTGCCGTCGGTGGCGTAGCGCTGGTTGACGTTGACCTTCAGGATCGGGCCGCCGTTGGCGCGCGGGTGGTGCGAGGGGTCGTGCCGCTCCGCGTAGTTGGGGTGCACGGCGTGGCCGGTGTCGGAGGAGAGGCAGATCGCGCCGGCGAAGGCCCGCGCGCGGTCCTCGTAGGTGCCGCCGCGCGAGAAGACTGAACGTTCCAGCACGTTGCCCAGCAGGGGGCCGTCCGCGCCGGTGTCCGACTGCGAGCCGTTCTCCTCGTGGTCGAAGGCGGCCAGCACCGGGATGTGGTCGAGCGTGCCGGCCGTGGAGGCCGCGGCGAGGGCCGCGACGCCCGCGTGGACGGAGAGCAGGTTGTCCATGCGAGGGCCCGCGAGGAGCTCGCGGTCGCGGCCGAGGTAGGCCGGGGGCTCGATCGAATGGACCATCAGGTCCCATCCGGCGACGGAGCCGCGCTCCAGGTCCTCCTCGTCCTCCAGGAAGGCGATCAGGTCGCCCTCGTGGACGTCGCCGAGGCCCCAGATCGGCTGCATGTGCCGCTGCTTGTCCAGCTTGAGCCCGTCGGTGTTCACCGACCGGTCGAGGTGCACGGCGAGTTGGGGTACGCGCATCAGCGCCCGGTCGATGTTGACGAGCCGTTCGGTGCCGTCGAGCAGGGTGAGGCGTCCGGCCAGGCCCAGGTCGCGGTCGAGCCAGGTGTTGAGCAGGGTGCCGCCGTAGATCTCGACGGCGATCTGCCGCCAGCCCTGGGCGCCGGTGTCGGGGAGCGGCTTGACCCGGAGGTTGGGGGAGTCGGTGTGCGCGCCGATGATCCGGAAGGGGGTGTGCGCGGCCGCGCCTTCGGGCACGTACCAGGCGATGATCGCGCCCCCGCGGAGTACGAACTTGCCGCCCGTGCTCGCGTCCCACGCGTCGGTCTCGGCCAACTGCCTGAATCCGGCCTTCTCCAGCCGCTCGGCCGCGTTGGCCACGGCGTGGTACTGCGACGGACTCGCCGCCAGGAAGGTCATCAGGTCGTCGGTGTGGCCGCGGTCGAAGCGGGCGGCGGCGGGAGAGCTCATGTGGGTCACCTTAACGACGGTCGTGTTCGTCATGGCCGGACTGCGGCGGATAGCCGGAGAAGGGGCCGCGGGGGTGTGGCCCGGGCCCCCGGGCTGTGTCAGCCCGACGGACGGTCGAAGCGGCGCTGCAGCTGTCTGCGCTCGCCCCGGCGGATGCGCGGGAGCATCTCCGGGGTCTGCGCGGAGCGCTGCGCGCGCCTCTTGCGTCCGGCGCAGAAGATACAGCCCTCACCGGGAGGTGCGTCGGGGTCGATGGGTGCGCCGGGGTGCTCGGAGCAGCCGGAGGCGTTGCGCGGCCGTGACAGCTCGCGGGCCACGATGAAGGCCCGGTGCAGGTCGTCGGCCATCGCGACGAAGTCGTCGGGGGGCGAGGACAGGCTCAGGTGGAAGCGCCGCTCCTCGACCGTGCGCAGCCGGGTCTGGAGCGCCTGGAGGGTGTACGGGGGGTCCGGTACGGGGTATCCGAGCCGGCGCTGCTCCCCGGCGGGCGGGGCGGCGGACGCGGCCCGGGCGCCCTGGGCGCGCAGTCCGAGGCGGCGCCGGTCGTTGCAGATCAGGCAGCGCCCCCAGCCGTCGGGCGCCTCGGGGTCGAGGGCGCCGTTGGGGTGCTCCGGGCAGCCGGTGTAGCTCTTGGCGGGGGCGAGCCCGGCGGCGGTCTGGAAGGCGGTGTAGAGGGCGTCGGCCACCGATTCGTACTCGGTGGGGTGGGCGCCCTCGTAGAGCTCCTTGAGGTGGTCTCCGAGGCTGCCCACGGCGGACTGCAGCTCCTTGAGGGCATAGGGCCGACCGGTGGGGACCGAGTACCCCCTGCTGCCGCGCTGCTGCTCCTGTGGACTCATACCCACGAGCGTCCCACGAACCACCGACATCCCGGGAACCCCGCAGCCCACAGGCGGTACGGGGCCCTGCGCGCGGGGCGCGGCCGCGGGGCCCCGTACCGCCCGCGGGCGCACGCCGACGGCCGGGCCCCCGTGCGGAGGACCCGGCCGTCTGCGCGTACGTACACCGCGTACAGCTGTGGGTGGAGGGACGGGGGCCTAGAAGGCGGCCTCGTCGAGCTCCATCAGGGTGTTGTCGACGGCCTCGGCGAGCGCGCGGGCCACCGAGACGCCGGGGAGGACCTCGCCGGCGAAGAACTTCGCCGCCGCGATCTTGCCGGTGTAGAACGGCACGTCCTTGGCGGAGGCGGCCGGCAGCTTCTCGGCGGCGACGGCCGCGCCCTTGAGGAGCAGGTAACCGACGACCACGTCACCGGAGGCCATGAGCAGCCGGGTGGTGTTCTGGCCGACCTTGTAGATGTTCTTGACGTCCTCGCCGGTGGCGGTGAGGTCGACGATCATCTGGCCGACGATGGCCTCCAGGTCGACGGCCGCCTTGGCGAGCGCGTCGCGGGCCGGGGCCAGCTCCTCGCCGCCGGGGCCCTCGGCCAGGAACTTCTTGATCGTCTCGGAGAGGACGTTCAGCGAGGCACCCTGGTCGCGGACGATCTTCCGGAAGAAGAAGTCCTGGCCCTGGATGGCCGTGGTGCCCTCGTAGAGGGTGTCGATCTTGGCGTCGCGGATGTACTGCTCGATCGGGTATTCCTGCAGGTAGCCCGAGCCGCCGAAGGTCTGGAGCGACTGCGCGAGCTGCTCGTAGGACTTCTCGGAGCCGTAGCCCTTCACGATCGGCAGCAGCAGGTCGTTCAGGCCCACGAGGGACGCGGTGTCCTCGCCGGCGGCCTGCTTGACCTGGATCTCGTCCTGGACGGAGGCGGTGTAGAGCACCAGGGCGCGCATGCCCTCGGCGTACGCCTTCTGCGTCATGAGCGAGCGGCGCACGTCGGGGTGGTGCGTGATGGTGACCTTGGGGGCCGTCTTGTCCATGAAGTTGGCCAGGTCGGGACCCTGCACGCGCTCTTTGGCGTACTCCAGGGCGTTCAGGTAGCCCGTCGAGAGCGTCGCGATGGCCTTCGTGCCGACCATCATGCGGGCGAACTCGATGATCATGAACATCTGGCGGATGCCGTCGTGCTTGTCACCGATCAGCCAGCCCTTGGCGGGGTGCTGGTCGCCGAAGGTCATCTCGCACGTGTTGGAGGCCTTGAGGCCCATCTTGTGCTCGACGTTCGTCGCGTAGACGCCGTTGCGCTCGCCCAGCTCGCCGGTCTCCCAGTCGAAGTGGAACTTCGGGACCAGGAAGAGCGACAGGCCCTTGGTGCCCGCGCCGTGGCCCTCGGGGCGCGCGAGGACGTAGTGGAGGATGTTCTCCTCCATGTCGTGCTCGCCGGAGGTGATGAAGCGCTTCACGCCCTCGATGTGCCAGGAGCCGTCGTCCTGCTGGACCGCCTTCGTGCGGCCCGCGCCGACGTCCGAGCCGGCGTCCGGCTCGGTGAGGACCATGGTGGAGCCCCAGCGCTTCTCGACGGCGAGCGCGGCGATCTTCTTCTGGACCTCGTTGCCCTCTTCGAAGAGGACGCCGGCGAACGCCGGGCCGGAGGAGTACATCCACACGGCCGGGTTCGCGCCCAGGATCGTCTCGGCGAAGGCCCAGATCAGGGAGCGGGGCGAGGTGGTGCCGCCGATCTCCTCGGGCAGGCCCAGGCGCCAGTACTCGGAGTCCATGAAGGCCTTGTAGCTCTTCTTGAAGGACGCCGGCACGGGCGCGGTGTTCGTCGTCGGGTCGAAGACCGGCGGGTTGCGGTCGGCGTCCTCGAAGGAGGCGGCCAGCTCGTTCTCGGCGAGCTTGGCTATCTCACTGAGGATCGTGCGGGCGGTCTCGCCGTCCATCTCACCGAACGGGCCGGTGCCGTACACGTTGTCGCGCCCGAGCACCTCGAAGAGGTTGAACTCGATGTCGCGGAGATTCGACTTGTAGTGCCCCATGGCGACGGCTCCGTTAAGGCTCGGTGAGAGTGGTTCCTCGTGCATACCAATCGGTAACGTAATGATGCTACCCGCCGGTAATAAGAGCAACCCTTCCGTGGCGACTGTGACCAGGGTCAAGTTCGAGCTCACACCAGACCGTCTTGCTCCCGGGCCCCTGGATGACGCCCCATTGCACCGCGAGGGCGTCGAGCAGGGCTAGACCCCGCCCGGATTCGTCCCCGTCCGCGGGGTGCCGCCTTACGGGGCGTGCGTGCGGGTCGGGATCGGTGAGCTCGACCCGTGTACGGGCTGCCCTTCCGGTGACCCGCAGGGTGACGGGCGTGCCTTCGCCCAGGTGGGTGAGGGCGTTGGTCAGCAGCTCGCTGACGCAGAGCTCGGCGGTGTGGCACCCCAGGTGCTCCCGCACCGCGTGGCGGGCCAGGGGGACGGCGCCGGGGGTGGCGAGGAGGTGGAGGGTGAGGTCCCCGTTCATGGCGTGCCCGCCAGGGCGTCGGCCAGGCGCTGGGCCGTGGCCGGGTTGCAGTTGCCGAGGGCGATGAGGGGTGGGCTGGCGTACCGCCCGGCGTAGGAGAGGAGGTGGAGGTCGAGGGAGGGCAGCACGATGCCGTTCGCGGTGAGGGCGGAGCGGAGGTTCTCCAGGGCCCGGGTCGCCTCGTGGTCGTGGGGGTGGTCGCTCATGGGGCATTCCTTCGCAGCGGGGAGTGACGAACTGCTCACAGGCTGGCGTCGCTCGGCGTAGCTTGGGAAGCGTTTCGAGTCCACAGCACGAAGTGTGGAAAGCAGGCTCCGACGGTGGGTAAGAGCAAGGACATTGACGGCTCGGCGAGCGTGCCGGCGTTCTACGGCAAGGAGTTGCGCTGGCGTCGGGAGGTGGCGGGGCTCACCCTTCAGCAGACCGTCGCGGGCAGCTTTTACGGGGTCAGCTACCTGAGCGAGATCGAGCGCGGGCAGCGCCGCATGCCGATGGACCTGGCGCGGCATGTGGACGGGATCCTGGGTACGGACGGGTTCTTCGAGCGGTGCTGCGAAGACGTGCAGAAGGCGCGGAGCGGCGGCCACGCGGTGTACTTCGCACCGGTGGCGGAGAGTGAGTTGCGGGCGCGGAGTATCGAGGACTGGGCCAACTCGATCATTCCCGGCCTGCTGCAGACCCCGCCGTACACCCGCGCGATCACCTACTCGACGCACCCCATGTACCTGCCGGAGGAGGTGGAGGCGAAGGTCCAGAACCGGTTGCGCCGAGCCAGGCTCTTCGAGAACCCGAAGAGGCCGGAGTACTGGGTGATCATGCAGGAGTCGCTGCTACGGAACCCGTTGCTGTCCGGCCTGGAGATGGCGGAACAGCTGGACCACATCGCCGCGCTGACCAGGCGCCGGAGGATCGTTCCACAGATCCTTCTGTGGAACGCTGCGACCCAGCCGTTCATGGCGCATTCGATCAAGCTCCTGGAGTTCGATGCGGAGCCGCCGATCATGTACACCGAGGGTCCGTACTACGGCCAACTTGTCGAGGATCCGGCCACGGTGAAGGCCTATCGCAAGGCATACGATCGGCTCAGGGCTGCCGCACTGCCGTCCGAGGCGTCCCTCGCCATGATCGAATCTATAGCCGAGGAGCTCCGAAATGGAGAGCACCACCATTGACTTGAGCGATGCCGTCTGGCGGACGAGCACGTACAGCAACGGTGAGGACGGGGACTGCGTTGCGGTCGCCGACGGGGTGGCCGGACTCGTCCCCGTTCGGGACTCCAAGGTGCAGGGCGGGCCCGTGCTCATGGTCGGGGCCACCGCCTGGCACGGCTTCGTCCAGGGGCTGAAGTCCCACTGACCGGAACTCGACGCACCCGGAGGCCACCGCCTCGGTAGGCTTCGGGCCATGTACGGCTACGACCAGAACGTGAGCGCGGGGCAGCAGGGCGGCTACGCCCAGCCCCAGCAGGGCTACGCGCAGCAGCAGCAGCCGCTGTACCCGGAGCCCTCGCCGCCCTCCCTCGCGGACGCGGTACGCGCCTTCACGACCGGGTCGCTGTCCGCCGAGGACTTCCAGCAGATCTTCGCCTCCTCGAAGGTCTACTGCCCGCGCGGCGACACCCCGGGTTTCCTCGCGCTGCACAACACGCAGCAGCCGGTCATCCCGATGTTCACCACGCTCAAGGAGCTGCGCCGGTACGCCGGCAAGGAGTCCAAGTACTTCGTGATCACCGGCGCCGAGGTGATCGACCTGCTGCCCACCGGGTACGGGTTCGTCCTCGACATGGAGGGCGACCACCGGATGGTGTTCGACGCGAAGGCGGTCGAGCAGATGGTCGACTACGCCATGCGCCGCATGTACGGCTGACACCCAGAGCAGGGCCCGGGGGCGGACATGCTGCGCGTGCACTTCGAGGCCGAGGACCTGCTCAACATCACCTTCGCGAGCGAGCCGCTTCCCCTGGTGGAGCTCGCCCTGGCGCTCGTCGCCGCCCAGCGCACGGACCAGCAGGCGGTTTTCGGCCGTTGGCGGAGCCTGGCCGCGCGGGAGCTGCCGGAGCGGGTGCGCCCGCTCTTCGACCTGATCCGGCCCGACGGCGACAATCCCCCCTTCGTGGAGCCGTACGCGCGGAGCCTGGAGGAGGGGATCGGCGTCATACGGGACCGGGTCCCGTTCCTCACCCCGGAGGGGCTGGCCCGCGCCGCCGCCCGCGCGCCCGGGTCCCCGTCCTGGCTGCGCGCCCTGTGGGGGCAGGACCGGGAGGCCTGGCAGCAGCTCGACTCCGCGATCCGGTCCGCGTACGACGTGCTCATCGCCCCGCAGTGGCCGCGGATCCGGCAGTCCTTCCAGGCGGACGTGGCCTGGCGGACCCGGCTGCTGGCCGCCCACGGGATCAAGGCCTGCCTGGCGAGCACGCACCCGGCGGCCGGCTGGTCGGGCCTGGTCTTCGAGGTGGACCGGCCGCCGGACTTCGAGGTCCGCCTCGGCGGCCGCGGGCTCGTCCTGATGCCCTCGCCGTTCTGGACGGGCCGGCCGCTGCTGGACGACCACCCGGACGGGACGTACGTCCTCCTCTACCCGGCGATGACCCCCCTGCCCCTGGTGTCCCCGGACCGTGCGGACGGCGCGCTGGACGCGCTCCTGGGGCGGACCAGGGCCGCCGTCCTCCAGCTGCTCACCGAGCAGCGCACCACCTCCGAGCTGGCCCGCGACCTCGACATCAGCCTCCCGTCGGTCTCGGAGCACACCCGCACCCTGCGCGCGGCGGGCCTGATCACCACGGCCCGCACCGGCAAGGCGGTCCTGCACTCCGCGACGGCGCTGGGCGTGGACCTCCTCCACAGCGGCGGCTGAGCTTCAGGAGCGGTGGCGGCGCCGCCAGAAGACCGCGGCCGTCGCGGCCAGTGCGAGGGCGAGGGCGCCGTACGTCCACAGGAGGGTGAGGTCGGGGCGGTGCGCCAGGGAGGTACGGACGCCCGCGAAGGCCAGGGCGCCGACCGCCTGGGCGCCGCCCTCCACGCCCACGAACCCGGTCGACCAGCGCAGCAGCAGGCCCCAGGCCAGGCAGAGGGCGCCCCAGGTGGCGAGGTAGGGCCACGGCGAGCCGGGGAGGGGTTCCAGCGGGAGGCCGGTGGCCGCCCACCGACAGGTGGCGTACCCGACGGCCACGACCACGGCCGTGACGGCGGCGGACGAGCCCAGCGCGGCGAGCGCGGCCCGTGGCTTCCCGTGCTCGGTGCTCGCCTCCGGGCCGGTCGAGGTGGTCACTGAGCGGGCTCCTGCCGTGCGGCGTGCGCGGGTTCGCGCGCATCGATCATGTCGATCATGAGGACGCCCGTCCGGGGCCTCTGGTTGTCCCGGGAGGGACCGCTCTCCCCGGACCGGGCGGATCGACCGGGCGGGCCGACCTTTCGGCCTCCACCGAAACCATCGCGGGGGTGGCAGGGCGGGCCGGAACATCGGTGCAGCGGAGGAACCGGGGGACGCACGGGGACCCGCCTTCACCGACCAAGGAGACCGCCATGTCACGCACATCCGTCCGCACGAAGCTCGCCGCCGGTGCAGCCACCGGGGTCATGACGCTCGCCACGGCCATCCTCGGGGCCGGATCCGCGCAGGCGTCGCCGTCGGACTGTCCGGTGGGTTCCGTGTGCATCTACGGGCAAGGCACGGGCTGGAACGACATCATCTGGTCGAGGTCCGCGGCGGGCACCTACAACCTCTCCAACATGGAGGGGGACCACGTCATCTACAACAACCAGACCAACGGCTGGAAGTTCTGGACGTGCACCGGTTACAACGGCACCGGCTGCTCCACCGGCTACCTTCCGGCCGGTACGTACATGGTGAAGAACCTGTCACCGATCAACTCGGTGAAGATCACGCCGTGACGCGGTGCGGCGCAGCGCCGTGCGGGGTCCGTCGCCGGGAGCCCACGGGGGTGGCCCCCGGCACCGCACCCCGCACGCGTGCACGCACTCGACCCGGCCACTCGGCTCCGGTCGATCCCGATCCGAGGAGACAGCGATGACCCGTACCCGCTCCACTTCCGCCACGCGTACGCGGCTCCGATCGAAGATCGCCGCCGTACTGGCGACCGCGGCGCTGACCATGGGCGCCGGCGCCCTCGCCGCGGCTCCGGCCGGGGCGGCGCCGGCGCACTGGTGCCGGTTCCACCCCAGCTGCGACTGACGGGCCGCGCGCCGAGCGCGCGGTCGGGGGAACCTGAGACCCCGGGGGAATTCCCCCGGGGTCTTCTCTGTTCTGTCGGGTGGCAGAAAGTTCGGGTTTCAACTAAACTCGACGCCAGAAGGAGGTTCCGACCATGCCTGCAGTGACTGTGGAGAACCCGTTGACGCTCCCGCGCGTCGGGGAGCCGGCCCAGGAGACGACCGCCCGCAAGGTGCTGGCCGTCACGACCGCCCCGGGCGGCTTCGAGGGCGAGGGGTTCCCGGTGCGCCGTGCGTTCGCCGGGATCAACTACCAGTACCTCGACCCGTTCATCATGATGGACCAGATGGGCGAGGTGGAGTACGCGCCGGGCGAGCCCAAGGGCACCCCCTGGCACCCCCACCGCGGCTTCGAGACCGTCACCTACCTGATCGACGGAACCTTCGTCCACCAGGACAGCAACGGCGGCGGCGGAGTCATCAACGGCGGCGACACCCAGTGGATGACGGCGGGCAGCGGCCTGCTGCACATCGAGGCGCCGCCGGAGTCGCTCGTGGTGTCCGGCGGGCTCTTCCACGGCCTCCAGCTGTGGGTGAACCTCCCCGCCTCCGACAAGATGATGCCCCCGCGCTACCAGGACATCGGCGGCGGCCAGGTCCAGCTGCTCTCCACCCCGGACGGCGGCGCCCTGCTCCGCGTCATCGCCGGCGAGCTGGACGGCCACCAGGGCCCCGGCATCACCCACACCCCGATCACGATGATCCACGCGACGGTCGCACCCGGCGCGCAGATCACCCTCCCGTGGCGCGAGGACTTCAACGCCCTGGCGTACGTACTGGCCGGGCGCGGCTCGGTCGGCGAGGACCGGCGGCCCATCCACACCGGGCAGACCGCGGTCTTCGGCGAGGGCGGCTCGCTGACCCTGCGCGCGGACGAGGGCCAGGACGCCAACGCCCCCGCGCTGGAGGTCGTCCTGCTCGGCGGAGCGCCGATCCGGGAGCCGATGGCGCACTACGGGCCGTTCGTGATGAACAGCAAGCACGAACTCCAGCAGGCGTTCGACGACTTCCAGGCCGGCCGGCTGGGCCGCATCCCCACCACCGAGCGCACCGGCCTCGGTCACCGCGGCGCGGGCGAGGTGTCGGAGGACTGACCCCGAGCCCGGGGTGCGGACCCCGGGTCCCGGACCCCGCTCCACGTACGGCGAAGCCCCTGGCCAGCGGCCCGGGGCTTCGCCGTGTCGCGGGGCGGTGGGCGGCTCAAGTCGGCTCTGCTTCCATCGAATTGATCATGGCTGGAACTTGATCGTTCGGCGCTGGTGGGACGGTGGACGTACCCGCGCACACGACCTATTCTTTGGGCGCTCGGCCCGGGAAGGTGCCGTCAGACTCATGCCCCGGTCCGCCCCCGGCCCGCCCCCGGCGGGTCCGCCGGGCGAGGGGGGACTTGGATGGCGCAGGACACGGGCACGGCCGTCGACGTGGCTCAGCCGGGCCCTCCGGAGGCGGGTACGGCGCTCGACGTGGTTCAGCCGGGCCTCCCGGAGCCGGGTACGGCGCTCGACGTGGTTCAGCCGGGCCCTCCGGAGCCGGACCTGCCCGGAGCGGGGGCGCGCGGTGCGTCCGGACGGCGCCGGTGGGTGGCGGCCGTCGCGGTGGGCGCCGTACTGACCACCCTCGGCGGGATGGGCGCGGCGCTGGTGGTGAAGTCCCCGGCGCAGGCCGCCGCGGAGGCCGCGGCCCCGCGCGCCGACGTGCTGACCGCGACCGTGGAACGCCGGGTGCTCACCTCGTCCGTCATCACCCGCGGCCAGGTCGTCGCGGGCCAGACCGTCGAGGTGATACCCCAGGTGTCCGCCGGGACGGGCGCCGCACGGCCCGTGATCACCAAGATGCGGGTCCGGCCGGGGGACACGGTCCAGGCGGGACAGGTCCTGATGGAGGTGTCCGGGCGGCCCGTGTTCGTCCTGGAGGGCAGCCTGCCCGTCTACCGCGACCTGGTGCCGGGCGCCACGGGCGACGACATCGCCCAGCTGCAGAAGGCGCTGAAGGCACTCGGCCGCTCCTCGGCCCCGGACCCGGCGGGCAGCTTCGGTGCCGGGACCAAGGCCGCGCTCACCTCCTTCTACACGGCGATGGGCTACGCCCCGGTGTCCGCGAACGGGGCCGGGGGCGACCCGGTGGAAGAGGCCCGGAGCCAGGTCACCCTCGCCCAGCGGGCACTGGAAGACGCCAGGAGCGCGCAGGCGCAGGCGTCCAAGTCCGGGTCCGGTTCCGGCTCCAAGCCCGGGTCCGGGTCCGGGGCCGGGGAGGACGCCGGGCCGGGGGCCAAGCCGGGATCCGGGGCGCGGGCCGAGGCGGAGGCCGGCGCCGCCCGGGACGGGGCGAAGGCCGTGCGCAGGGCGCAGGAGGACCTGGCCGAGGCCAGGAAGAAGCTCACCGCCGCGGAGGCGGTGGCCGGGCCGAAGCTGCCCGCGGGCGAGGTGGTGTTCCTCCAGAGCTTCCCGGCCCGCGTGGACTCGGTGGCCGCGAAGGTGGGCGCCGAGGCCACCGGGACCGCCATGACGCTGTCCGCCGGCAAGCTGGTGGTGCAGGCGCGCGTGCCCGAGTACCAGAAGGACCTCGTGCGGCCCGGCCGTGCGGCCGAGATCTACTCCGAGGTGACCGGCCTGTCCGCGAAGGGCGAGGTCACGCTCGTCTCCGACAAGCCCTCCACGGCCGGCGCCCCGTCCGGACAGGCGCCGGGCGGCGCGGACGCACCCGCGCCGGGCGGTGTCCAGGGCGCGAGCGGATGGCTCGTGGAGATCACTCCCGGCGCGCCGCTGAAGGCGGAGCTGACCGGCCAGGACGTGCGCGTCACCGTCACCGCGGCCTCGACGGACGGCGCCTCGCTCGTCGTACCGATCACCGCGATCAGCTCCGGGGCCGACGGCCGGACCACCGTGACCGTGCTCGCCGGGAGCGGGGAGCGGCGCCGGGTGGAGATACGGACGGGGACGGCGGGGGACGGGTTCGTGGCCGTCACGCCCGTGGCGGACGGCTCGTTGGCGAGCGGAGACAGGGTGATCACCGGAGTGGCCCGTGAGAAGGCCTCCCCGTGAGCGCAGATGAGACGCCGGACGAGCCGGAACCGGTCATCGAGTTCCGCGGGATCGCGCTGACCTACCCCGGCCCGCCGCCCGTGGCCGCCCTCCGGGCGTGCGATCTGACCGTCGGGCGGGGCGAGTTCGTCGCCGTCGTCGGTCCGTCCGGTTCGGGGAAGTCCACGTTCCTCAACATCGTCGGCCTGCTGGACGCGCCCACCGGCGGAACGTACCTCCTGGACGGCATCGACACCGGCACCCTCCGGGACGCCGACCGCACCGCCCTGCGCGGACTGCGCATCGGCTTCGTGTTCCAGTCCTTCCATCTGCTGCCCCAGCGCAGCGCGTTGGAGAACGTCACGCTCGCCCTCGTCTACGACGGCACCCCGCGCCGGGAGCGGCGGGCCCGGGCCCGCCGCGCACTGGAGCAGGTGGGCCTCGGCCACCGCATCGACGCGCTGCCCACGCGGCTGTCCGGCGGAGAACGCCAGCGGGTGGCCATCGCCCGCGCGCTGGTGACCCGGCCCTCCCTGCTGCTGTGCGACGAGCCGACCGGCAACCTCGACACGGCGAACGCCGACGCGGTACTGGCCCTGCTGGAGAGGCTGCACGCGGACGAGGGCATGACGGTCCTGGTGATCACCCACGATCCGCTCGTCGCCGCCCGCGCCAAGCGCACGGTGACCATCCGGGACGGGGTGCTGAGCGTCTCGGAGCCGGCCGCGTCCGAGGCGGCCGTGGGGGAGGCGCCCGTTCTGGAGGCGGCCGTGGCGGAGTCCGCCACGTGAGGCTCATGCGGTGGCGCGTGCGGCGGCGCGTGCGGCGGGACGGCCGCATCCGGCCCTCCGTGTTCGGCTGGCGCGACGTGCTCTCCGAGTCCCTCGCCGGAATGCTCCAGCGGCCCGGCCGCTCGGCGCTGACCGCGCTCGGCACGGTGCTCGGCGTGGGCACGTTCGTGGCGATCCTCGGGCTGACCGCCACCACCTCCTCGCAGATCGACACCCGCTTCAACGCCCTCAGCGCGACCGAGGTGACCGTCGAGGACGTCGCCAACGAACGCGACGAGTTCGCCGGGCCCGCCTTCCCGGCGGACGCCGACGCACGGATCGAGCGGCTCAACGGGGTCGAGCGCGCCGGGGTGTTCTGGCCGGTCAGGCTGTCGGCGGCGGAGGCCGTGCGGGCCTCCGTCGTCGCCGGGGACCGCGGCGCCCCGACCAGTACCGACGTCGTGGCCGCCTCGCCCGGGGTGCTCGCCGCGGCGGGCGCCCGGCTGGCCGAGGGAAGGCTCTACGACGCCTTCGCCGCGGACCGGGAGGCGCCGGTGGCCGTCATCGGTACGGCCGTCGCCGACCGGCTCGGCATCACCACGCTGGAGACCAGCCCGGCGATCTTCATCGGCGGCCGGCCGTTCACCGTCATCGGCATCGTCGCCGACACGGACCGCAAGGCCGACCTGCTGATGTCGGTCGTCGTACCCCGCACCACGGCGGAACGGATCTGGGGCGGACCCGGCCCCGGCGGAGCGCGGATGCTGGTCGCGACCAGACTCGGCGCCGCCCAGCAGATCGGGCGGCTGGCCCCGACGGCGCTGCGCCCCGACCACCCGGAGTACTTCAAGGTCGTCCCGCCGCCGGACCCCAAGATGCTGCGGGGCCAGGTCGGCGACGACCTGAACCGGCTGTTCCTCCTGCTGGCATCCATCTGCCTGGTGATCGGCGCCGTCGGCATCGCCAACACCACCCTGGTCGCCGTCCTGGAGCGCACCGGGGAGATCGGCCTGCGCCGGGCCCTGGGCGCCCGCGGACGCCACATCACCGTGCAGTTCCTCGCGGAGTCCGGCGCGCTCGGCGCGCTGGGCGGCCTCGTCGGGACCTCCCTGGGGGTCCTCACCGTGGTCCTCGTCGCCGTGGTCCGCGACTGGACCCCGGTGATCCACCCGGCGACGGCGGCCGCGGCACCGGTCATCGGACTGGTGACGGGCCTCGTCGCCGGCCTGTACCCGGCATGGCGCGCCGCCCGCATCCAGCCGGCGGAGGCCCTGCGCCGCTGAGGGCCTGCGGCGCCGGGGGCCTGCGCCGCTGAGGCCCTGCGCCGCTGGGGGGCCGCCCGGGCTCTTGCGGGCCGCGAGGCCGTCGCCGATCGTCGTCTCCATGGGGATGCTGACGACCTGTCTGGTCTCGCTCGCGGCGGTGAACACCGCCTTCGGACTGCTCCGGCTGTGGCGGCGTTCGGTGGAGGCCCGGATCGTCCGGCAGGTGCGGGCCCTGCCGGAGCGCGACGCCTACCACGCGGAACTGCTGGGTGCCGCCGAGCCGTTGTGCGCGCGGAACCACCAGCCCGACCGGCTGGCACGCAACTCCCACCGGGCGTCGGCCGTGGCCCTCCGGCTGCTGAAGGAGGAGCGCGCCCTGCCCGGCGGCGACGGGGACGGCGATGGCGATGGCGACGGCGATGGCGACGGCCCGGAGCCCGTGCAGGCGGCGTCCGGGCCGGCCCACCCGGTCACCGCTGCCGCGTTCCGTGCGCTCCACTGGTACGAGCCGGACGGGCGCCGGTCCCGCCTCGGCGTCAACGGCGCGGATCCGGCCTTCCAGGCGGCCGTCCGGGCCCACCTGGACGAGCTCTTCGCCCGGGCCCCGGCGGCCCGCCTCCACATGAGCCCCTTCTGGCATCAAGCGGCCCTGTGGGCCTACGGCACCGGCGCGGCGGCCCCCGCCGTCCACGCCTTCCTCCTCCTGCGCGCCAGCGACCCCGCCGACCCCGCTGTCGTGGGGGGCTCCTTCGTGCTGGCCTCCCTCGTCTTCGTGGCGGCCCTCGTCGTGCTCACGGCCCAGGCCGGCACCACCTGGCACCCCCTCGCGGACCGGGAGGTCCCGGCCGCCCTCAGGCTGCCGGCGGCGCCCCCTGGAGCAGGCTGACCAGCCGCGAGCTGCTGTCGGCGCCGAAGCCCGCGGCGACCCCGCGACGGTAGAGGTCGGCGTGCGCCGTCAGGATCCCGGTGTCCACCCCGGAGTCGGCGGCGGTGTGCAGGACGTGCTCCACGCTCGCCGCGCACATCGCGAGGCGCTGGTGGGTGCCCTCGTGCGCCTCCGCGTCGAGCAGCGGGGCGGAGCCCTCGTAGAAGCCGCGCATGCTGTCGGCCGTGTAGGCCGCGTACGGCACGAGGTCCGCGGCCGTCAGGCCGTTGGCCCGCGCCACGGCGAGGGCCTGGTACCAGCCGGTGTACGCGGTCCAGAACATGATCATGTTGAGCTGGTAGTAGAGCTGGGCATAGCCGGGGTCGGTGCCCCGGTAGTCGGTGGCGGCGAGCAGGTCGAGCGCCGTGCGGTGGGCGGCGTAGACCTCCTCGGGGCCGCTGACGAAGATCGACGAGCCCTCCCGGCCGATGCCGGACGGCGGCACGTTGACCCCGCCGGTGAGGTACGCGGCCCCGCGCTCCTGCGCCCAGCGAGCGGCCGCCCGGGCCTTGTCGGGGACGTCGGAGGACAGGTTGGCCAGGACCCGGCCGCGGAGGTCGGCGTCGCCGAGGGCCGTGTACATGGCCTCCACGTCGATGAGGCTGAGCACCGTCAGTCCGCTCGCCGCGACCGCGTCGGCGGCGCTGCCGGCCCGCCGCGCACCGCGTGCCACGAGCTCGGTGTCCTTGCCGGGGCTGCGGTTCCAGACGGTGACCTCGTATCCGGCGTCCAGGTAGGCGGCGGCCATGGCCCGCCCCATGGGGCCGAGTCCGATGACGGTGACCGCGGGGGTCCGGTCCTGGTTCATGGCAGAGCTCTCCTCGGATGGGTGGATCGATCTCTGGAACGAACGCTCTATCCAGCGCTCGGAACGAACGTAGCACGCACTAGAACGAACGCTCTATCCAGATCCGGGAGTAAGGTTCTCCGCATGGCAGCAGCAGAGGTGAAGACGGCGGACGGACTCGGGACGCGGGAGCGGCTGGTCCGTACCGCCTCGCGCCTCCTCCAGCACGGCGGGTACGAGAACACGCCGGTCAAGCAGCTCGTCCGCGAGGCGGGAGCCACCCTCGGCTCGCTCTACCACTTCTTTCCCGGGGGCAAGCAGGAGCTCGCGGTCGCCGCGATCCACTTCGGCGACGAGGAGTTCGCCGAGGCGCTCCGCTTCGGGCTGTCCGCCCACGCGGACCCGGCGCGCGCCATGGAGGCGGTCACGGAGCTGCTCGCCGAGGCGCTCGAAGCGTCCGACTGGCGCGACGGCTGCCCCGTGACGACCACGGCCCTGGAGTCGGTCGGCCGGCTGCCCGAGCTCCAGGCGGCCTGCGCCCGGGCCTTCGCGAACTGGCAGGAGCTCGTCGCCGCGAAGCTCCTGGCCTGCGGCCACCCGGAGGCGGAGGCCCGCGAACTGGCGGTCACCGTGATCAACACCCTGGAGGGCGCCGAGATGACCTCCCAGGTCACCCGGAGCCGCACCCCGCTCCTCCTGGCGGGCCGGCACCTGTCGCGCCTGGTCTCCTCGTACGCCGCCGGAAGCGCCGCGAGCGCCTGAGGCGCCTGAAGCGCCTGAGGCACCGGAACCGCGCAGGGTCCATCGGATTGATCATCGGGACCTTCGGCGGGCGGGGGCGGCGACCGCGGGCTGTTGGCTTATCCGTGGCATACACGCACAGCAGATCAGCCCATCAGCCCAGCGAAAGAGTCCGAGTTGAACACCGCACCTTCTCCCGTCCCCCCGACGTACCCCACCGGTCCGTACGTCCCGCAGGAGATGCCGAAGGCGGTGAAGACCGCGCGGATCGCGCTGTTCGTCGGGGCGGGCCTGAACATCGTGATCGGGCTCTTCCTCATCGTGCTCACCGTCGTCGGACCGACCGTGGACGAGACCGGCGACGCGGGGCTCACCTCCGGGGCCTTCCTGCTCGTCGGTCTGATCTCCGTGCTCACGGGCGTCGCCTGCCTGCTGGTAGGCCTCAAGTTCCGCACGGGCGGGTCGGGAGTGCGGACGGCGGCCATCGTGATCGCGGCGCTCACCGGCGCCAGTGCCCTGTTCGGGCTGATCTCCGGAGACGGGGCGTCCGGACCGAGCTTCGTCTTCACGGCGATCGTCCTGTCCTGCTGCCTGAAGAAGGAGAGCGCGGCCTGGTTCGCCCGGCCCCGGGCGTAGTGTCCTCCGACAACGAATCTTGTTCGATTGCCACCGAAGTCTGACGAACCGTACTTTTCTGTCATCGAAGCTTGAGCACTCGGAACGATCGCTGGTCTGGGGGCGTGGTGGGGGCACCTGAGCGTGCGTACGGGGATGCAGCGTTAGCGGCCTTCGAGCTGGACTTTTCTGTGTCGGGTGAGCGGGTGCGGGTGACGCTGGCCGAGGGGTGGAGTGCGCGGTTCGAGGAGGCCGAGCCGGTTCGTGGCTTCCGGTGGGACAAGGGTGCCCGGGGCTTCGCGGGCTGGTACTACGCCGTCACCGCGGCGGACTTGATCGGGTTCGAGTCCTGGCTGGAGCGGGACCGGCTGATCCTGCTGGACCGGGATCCGGATGTCGTGGGGGTGGCCTCGCAGCCGTTCTGGCTGCACTGGCACGACGGACAGCGTGCGCGCCGGCACGCGCCGGACTACTTCGTACGCCTCGCGGACGGGCGGGCTCGTGTGGTCGACGTCCGGGCTGGCGACCAGATCGACGAGGCGTCCGCGGAGGCCTTCGCGGCGACGGAGCGGGCCTGCCGGGCGGTGGGCTGGGAGTTCGTACGGGTGGGGGTGGCCGATCCGGTGCTGATGGCGAACGTGCGGTGGCTGGTGCGCTACCGCCGGGCCCGGTCCGCCCGCCGGCCGGACGTCGTGGACGGCCTGTTGGAGCTGTTCGCCGAGCCGGGCCCGCTGCGGGCCGGGGCGGTGCGGGTGGGCGATCCGCTGCTGGTGCTGCCGCACCTGTTCCATCTGCTGTGGTCCGGCGTCTTGACGGCGGACCTGGGCGGGGAACTGCTGCACAGCGGGACCGTGATCTGGGCGAGGGGGACGAGCTGGTGACGTATCTGCAGCGGCCGGCCGCGATCGAGGCCGGCGCCTGGGTGCGGGCCTCGGGGCAGGTCCGGGCGGTGGTGGCGGTCTCGGCGACGTCGGTGACGCTGACCGGCGAGGGGGAAGCGGAGCTGCTGGTGGTCGGGACGGGCGAGCTGCTGGCCGCGGAGGACTTCGCGGTGATCGGCAGCCCGGTGCGGATGCCACTGCCGGCCGCGTCGCTGCTGGAGACGCTGCCGCAGGAGGCGAGGCAGAAGGCTCTTTGGTGGGAGGGGCACATTCTCGAGGTGCTGCACGGCCTGCCGCCGGGCGCGGGCCCGGGCGCCGAGCGCCGGCCCGAGTACGGTCCGGGCCGGTCGTTGACGGTCCGCGAGCGGGCGAAGGCCGCCGAGCTGACCGCGGCGGGCCACCCGGCCGCGGCGAGCACGGTCGCCCTCAAGCGGCGCCGCTACCAGGCCCAGGGCGTGATGGGGCTGGCCGATCACCGGCCGGTCCGCAAGAAGCCGGCGTTCGGGGCGGTGGACGACCGAGTCGTGGCGGCGATGCGGCAGGCGATCGTCGAGGCCGTCGACGCCTCCACCCGCAGGGGCACGTTCATCATCTGGCGGACCGGCGAGCTGCTGCGGCAGACGCCCGAGGGCCGGGCGGTGAAGCTGCCCTCGGAGCGGACCCTCTACCGGCTGCTGGCCAAGCTCACCGACGGCACCCACACCTTCGGCTCGGCCGTCACCCGGCGTTCGCGCGCCCACGGGGCGGTGGGGCCGTTCGGCGAGCGGACGGTCTTCGCGCCGGGCGAGATCATGCAGATCGACTCCACCCCGCTCGACGTCCTGGTCCTGCTGGACAGCGGGGTGACCGGGAAGGTCGATCTCACCGGCATGATCGACGTCGCGACGAGGACGCTGACCGCGGCGGTGCTGCGGCCGACCACGAAGTCGGTCGACGCGAGCGTGCTGCTGGCCCGCACGGTCACCCCCGAGCCCATGCGGCCGGGCTGGGCGGACGCGTTGGCGATGTCCCGCTCGGTGCTGCCGCACCGTCGGCTCCTTCAGCTCGACGAACGCCTGGCGTACGCCGCCGCCCGGCCGGTGATCGTGCCGGAGACGATCGTCTGCGACCACGGGAAGGTCTTCGTCTCCCGCAACTTCCAGTCCTCCTGCCGGTTCCTGCAGATCGAGTTCCAGCCCACGCACAAGGGCTCGCCCTTCGAGAAGGGCCACATCGAGAAGATGCTCGGCTCGGTGGCCACCTTGTTCGCCCAGTTCGTGGCCGGCTACACCGGCCGCAGCACCGACCACCGCGGCCGTCACCTGGAGCGCGAGCGACTGTGGTCCCTGTTGGAACTGCAGGAGTTGCTGGACGAGTGGATCGTCGCCGCGTGGCAGAACCGTCCGCACGACGGCCTGCGGGATCCCGCGCACCCCGGCCGGGCATTCACCCCGAACGAGAAGTACGCCGCCCTCATCGAGGCATGCGGCTACGTCCCGGTCGCGCTGAGCGGCGACGACTACGTCGAGCTGCTGCCCGCCCTCTGGCGGGTCGTCAACGACTACGGCATCCGGATCAAGAACCGGATCTACGACAGCGAGGAGTTGGGCCCGATGCGGCGCCAGCACTCGGGGGTCCAGGCCAAGCGCGGGCTCTGGGAGGTCCACCACGACCCCTACGACGTCTCCCGCATCTGGGTACGCGACCACCTCGGTGACGGCGGGTGGGTGCCGGCCACCTGGAAGTACCTGAAGCGGGTTCCGGTGCCGTTCGGGGACCTGGCCTGGGACCACGTCGCCCGGCAGCTGCCCGAGGCGACGGAGGAGGAACTCGCCGACGCCGTCTCCGCCCTGCTGACCCGCGCGCACGGCGGCCCGCCCGGCGAGCCAGGCCGCCAGCCGAGCCGGCGCGAGCAGCGGGTGGCGGCCCGCACCAAGAACACCGGCCCTTCCATCCCGGCCCCGGCAGCCGAGCCTGCCGAACCGGTCACCGAGCCGGAAGAACGGGAGTCCCTGGCCGAAGTGATTCCGCTGGGGCTGTTCGACCCGCTCGAAGACCCCTGGAGGCGGAAGTGAGCGAGCCGGAGGAGCCGGGACAGCACCTGACCACCCTCGAAGGCTGGCTCCGGTTCACCGACCGCCCTCCCGAGGCTCCGCCGTTGCTCTCCCCGGAACAGTACGCCGCCCTGCCCGCGGCGAAGCGGACGGCCTACGACGAGGACCGGCTCGACTACCACACCCGCCTGCTGGTGGTCCGCACCTCCACCGTCCAGCACACCGTCGCCACCGGCCGACGCCTCGTCCTGCTCAACCGGCACGCGATCAGCGCCCGCCGCGGGCTGATCGTCTCCGGCCCGGCCGGCACCGGCAAGACGATCGCCATCACCCAGCTCGGCCTGGCCCACGAACTCCTGGACCGCTCACGCCATCCCGACGACCTGGGCCGCATCCCAGTCGTCTACATCACCGTCCCACCCGCCGCCACACCCCGCATGATCGCGGCGGAGTTCGCCCGCTTCCTCGGCCTGCCGGTGACCCCCCGGTTCAACATCACCGACATCATCGAAGCCGTCGTCGGCGTCTGCACCGACGCCCGCACCGGCCTGGTCCTCGTCGACGAGCTCCACAACATCTCGCTGACCAGCCGCAACGGCGCCGAGGTCGCCGACACCCTCAAGTACTTCTCCGAGCGCATCCCCGCGACGTTCGTCTACGCCGGCATCAACGTCGAGCGACTCCTGGCCGGCGTCCGCGGTGAACAGATCGCCGGCCGCTTCACCCTCATCCGCACCCACCCCTTCCCCTACGGACCCGAGTGGAAGGGCCTGGTCAGGACCCTGGAAGGCACGCTGGTCCTGCTCAAGCACGAACCGTTCAGCCTGATCAGCCTCGACCGCTTCCTCCACGAACGCTGCGGCGGCATGATCGGCTCCCTCTCCCACCAGATCCGCGGCGCCGCGATCGACGCGATCCTCACCGGCACCGAGGAACTCACCAAGTACGGCCTGGAGGACGTTCCGCTCGACCTCGCCGCCTCGCCCAAGCCCCGCAGGCGGACCACCCGGTGACCCCCGACATGGAACCGGACCCCACCGTCACCCGCCTCCCGCGCCAAGTGCGGCCCCTGGACCGCGAAGGCGTCGAAGCCTTCATCGTCCGGCTCGCCCAAGCCAACCACCTCCAGCCCGCCTACCTGCGGGACTACCTCTGCCCGCCGCCCCACCACCGCGGGAAACCGAGCTGGGGCCGGCTCGCCGCAGCAACCGGCCGTCACCCCGCCGCCCTCCGAGAAGCCCTCGAAGGCCCGGCAACCCGATGCGCCGAGTGCGACGCCCCGCTCCCCCCGAAGGGCACCGCCGGCGGAAGCCCCCGACGCCACTGCTCCGCCCGCTGCCGCCAACGCGCCCATCTGCAACGCACCATCGGCACCCCGACCTGCGGATACTGCGGAATCGAACTGCCCCGGACCCCGGGGAAGAGCACACCGTCCTGGTGTTCCCCACGCTGCCGCCGGATGGCACACCGCCAAGGAGTCGAGCGGCCCCCCGAGCCGGCCACGACCGCCTCCCCGGCGAAGCTCTGCACGAAGTGCGGCGAGATCATCCACCGCATCCCCGTGAGCCGCCGCGGTCCGGCGGGCTACTGCCAGCGATGCCGAGACCAGGACTACCTCCAACGCCAGCAGAACCCCGCCCAACCTCCCGCCGGCCACAGCGTCCCCACGGGCCCGACATGCGGCTTCTGCCGAACCCCCATGGACTCGGCCTCAGCAGCCCGACGGTGGTGCTCACACGCCTGCCGACAGGCCGCCTACAGAGCCCGCAAGCTCGGCGAGATCCCGGTGTCCTACGCAGAGTAGATGTCAGTGCGGCGCAGGGTTTCGTCAGTGTGTGCTCTCTGGCGCGCGAGGCCGGGATCCGGAGGCGACCATGCCGGAGTTGGCTCGGCACACCGACCCGGGTGGCGCCCCGCACCGCGGGCAGTGTCCGTGCTCGATCAGCCCGGCGCGGGCGTCTCGCATACCCATCCCTTTTCTGCGGTGTGCCCGCCGGTTCGAGACGCCTTGTCGGGACGGCTCTCGCGCTCCGGCCGCCCCGGCGGGCTACCGTCCCGGAACCGGTCGGTTCCGGGACGGTAGCCCGCCGAACTCCTGCCCTACGGTCTACGACCGGATCATGGAGTGCCGCCCTGGGCACATGGAAGGATCTGGGCGGTGGGGCAGGTCAGGAGTCGAGCTGCTGGGTGAGCTGGAGGATCTGGAACTCGGCGGGCCTGAAGGCGGCGAGGCCGATCTTCAGGATGAGCCGGCCACTGGCGATGTCGTCCTGGGTCATGGTGATGCCCTTTCCGACCTGGACGAAGTAAGCCTCCTCAGGCGTCCCTCCCTGGAGGGCGCCCTGCTGCCACAGGGAGTACAGGTAGTTCTCGGCAGCCGCGCGGACCTTCTCCCAGGTGGGCTGGCTGTTGGGCTCGAAGACGGCGAAGGGAAGCGCCCGCCCGAGGTCTCGTTCGACGCTGGAGAAGAGGCGGCGGATGGGGATGTAGCGCCACTCGTCGCTGTCGGAGAGGGTCCGGGCACCCCACACCACCGTGCCGGAGCCTGTGAACTCGCGCAGGAAGTTCAGGGACCGGAAGCTGCCCTGCTCCTGGTCGCTGGCCTTGTACAGCACCTTGTAGGGGCCCTTGACGGGGATGTTGGCCGGCGCCTTCCACACTCCCCGCTCCCGGTCCACGGTCGCCCAGGCGCCGACCACGAGGGCGGACGGCGGCACCGGCTCTTCCTGGCCGTCCTGCCGCAGCCAGGGGAAGTACACCGCGGCGTAGGGCTTCTGCGCCTCGTCGATGGCCCAGGCGTCCACGGCCTCGCCGGCCTGGTCCGGGGTGTGGTCGCGGTCCGCGTGCAGGACGGCCATCGCCCTGTGCCCGGCGGCCCAGCCCGTCAGGCCACGGGCCCACTCCCCGGCCGTCTCGGCACCCTGGTCCCACAGCCCGGGAGCCACCACGATGGTGACGTCGGCCGCCGCGGACAGCTGCTTCAGCGCCCCGTCCAAGGTCGTACCGGCGGTGCTGGCCAGGTAGCAGTAGCCGCCACCGTTGTAGAAGTAGCCCCGCAGCGCATCCCTCCACGCGGCAGTAGCACCCTTGCCGCCGCCGTCAGCCTCGGGGAACAAGGACTGGGCGTCCAGCCAGTTGTTCACCCTCGTGACCCCCGCGGGGAGGCCCTCGGCCTCGCCGACGAACGCCACCACGGCCGTCGCGCTGGACTGAACCGACAGGCTCAGCGAGAACAGTTCCTCCACGTACACACCTGAGCTGTTCGCGTTACCGGCCATAAGACTCTCCTCCGCAGTAGGTACACACATGCCGGAGATGATCTTTCCTCTCGCGGCAGCCGTACGTACGGCTGTTCGCGAAGTCCACGAACAGCCGTCGGCCGCCGACCGCGGCGACCAACCCCGAAGGGGGCCGGTTCCGGCCCCCTGACCAGCATGGACGGGCGCTGAGGGGCTGCCCGCCGATCACCCCTCGCTCACTCGTACGGGTGAACGGGTGAGGTGTCCGGAACCCGTTTCGGGACGCGGATGCTCTCCGAGCCGCCAGTTCCTACTGACACGGACTTGGCGCCCCCGCTGCCATAACCCTGCGCATCCCGCTGACATCTGCTCTGCGCACGAAACCTTGAACCATCCCCTGACCTGCACAAACAAGATTCGTTGTCTGGAAACCGGTAGTTGTCACGATCCGATGGCAAAAGAGCAAGATCCGATGACAGAGGACACGTAGCAGGGCCAGGGCGTGGCAGGTCCAGGGCGTAACGGGCCCCGCGCACACGGGCCCCGCGCACACGGGCCCCGCGCACACAGGCCCCGCGCGCAGCCGCCCCCGGCGTGGTGCCGTCCCGGGATCCGCGCGTCCCGGCAGAGTGGCGGTGAGCCGGTCATGCCCGTAGCGCCCGGGTTCCACGGTGTGAACGGTGCACTGATCCAGCCCCTGCCCGCGGTGTGCCCCGAGTACCGCGGGAGGACCGCACGATGAGGTGGCCGCCGTGGTGGAGTCGTCGCCCGATGCCCGGAGTGATGCGGGATCCGTCGAGGCCGGCGGCTACCGGCAGGAGCTGAAGCGGACGCTCGGCTCCTTCCAGGTGTTCGCGATCTCGTTCGCGTTCATCTCGGTGGCGGTCGGCATCTTCGCGACCTTCGACGAGGTCCTGCGGACGGCCGGTCCGGTCGGGATCTGGCTGTGGATCGTCGCCGCGGTGGGGCAGACCCTGGTGGCGTTGGTGGTCGCCCAGTTCGCGGCCCGCATCCCGCTCAGCGGGTCCTCGTACCAGTGGGCCTCGCGGCTGGCCGGCCCGAAGACCGGCTGGTGGTTCGGGTGGCTGACCTTCTGTTACCTGGCGATCGGTGTGGTCGCGGTCGACAACGCGCTGGCCGGCCAGGCGTTCATGCCGCTGGTCGGCCTCGCGCCGGACGAGGGCGTCGCGCGCCTGATCACCCTGGTGGTGCTGCTCGTCCAGACCGTGCTGGCCGTGGCGTCCACACGACTCGTCAGCCTGATCAACACGGTCGCGGTGGGACTCGAACTGGCGCTGGTCGTGGTGGTGGCGATCGCGCTCGTCATCGCCGTGGCCGTCACGGGCGACGGCGCGGTCGGCAACCTCACCTCGCGCGGTGTCGTCGAGAACGCCCCCGGCTACTTCTCGGTCGGCGGCGGGCTGATGCTCGCGATGATCATGGGGCTGGCGACCCTGGTCGGTTTCGACTCGGCGGCGAACCTGGCCGAGGAGGCCAAGGACCCGTACCGCACCGTTCCGCGCGCGATCGTGGGGTCGGTCGTGGCGGCCGGGATCCTGGGCATGCTGTTCCTGGTCACGCTCACCGTCGCGATCGACGACATCCCCCGCGTCAGCGCCGAGGGCTCACCCGTCGCGGCGATCATGCGCGACCAGCTCGGTCCGGCCATGGAGAGGACGCTGCTGGTCGCGATCAGTATCGCGTTCTTCGGCGCCGGGATCGTGGTGATGGTCTCGTGCGCGCGGCTCGTCTTCGCGATGTCGCGCGACGGGCGCTTCCCCGCCCACCGGCTGATGCGGCGGGTGAACCCCCGTACGAGGACGCCGATCCCGGCGACCGTGCTGGTCTTCGCCCTGGGCGCCGTCCTGATGCTCGCCCTGCCGGGGGCCGCGCTGCTGGAGCTGATCACGGCCTCGACCATTCTCCCCGCGGTCACCTACGGCGCGACCATCGTGCTCTACCTCGCGGTGCGCGGGCGCCTGAGCCGCCGGAAGGGCGCCTTCGACCTGGGACGCCTCGAACTGCCGGTCGCCGTCAGCGCACTGCTGTGGACGTTCATCGCGCTGTTCGTCCTGGTGACCCCGCAGGAGGCCTTCGTCTCCGTGGTGATCGTGGTGGGCCTGCTCCTGCTCGGCGGCCTGTTCTTCCTCGGCATGCTGGTCTTCGGCCGCCGGGCCGTCGAGACCGAGCCGGGCGGGCCGGACTCCTTCACCGGCTGACCGGGCCTCAGACCTCAGGCCTCACGCCTCAGAACGCAGGCCTCAGACCGCGGCCGCGTACCGGGACTTCAGTTCCGAGACCACGCCGAAGAAGGCCGCGGTCAGGGGTACGGCCAGGAGCATGCCGAGGATGCCGGCGACGCTCGCGCCGGCCGTGATCGAGAGCATCACCACCGCCGGGTGCATCTGCACGGTGCGGCTCTGCACCATGGGCTGGAGCACGTACCCCTCGATCATCTGGACGGCCAGCACCACGCCCAGCGCCCACAGGCCGATCACCCAGCCGCGGTCGGCGAGGGCCACGAGGACGGCCACGGCGCCGGAGAGGAAGGCGCCGAGGTAGGGGATGTAGGCGGTCACGAACACCAGGGCGGCCAGCCCCACCGCGCCCGGGACCCGCAGGATCAGCAGACCCGCGCCGATGAGGACGGCGTCGACCAGGGCCACGAAGGTGGTGCCGCGCATGAAGCCCTCGACGGCCCCGTACGCGCGCCGCCCCATCGCCTCCATCAGGTCGCCCGAGCGGCTCGGCACCATCGCCCGCAGGGTGGTCACGGCCCGGTCGGAGTCGCGGAGGAAGAAGAAGATCAGCACCATGGCCAGCAGGGCCGTCGCGATCATCGTGGCGACCACGCTGAGCCCGGTGACCACGCCCGAGGCGGCCGTCCCGCCGAACTTGGCGAGCAGGTCCTTGGAGTTCCCGGCCACGTCGTCCAGCGAGGTGCCGAGCGCCCCGAAGTGCTCCGTGAGGTCCGACGCGGCCTTGCGCAGGGAGTCGATGATCTGGTCGCCGGTCTCGACGAGCGCGAGGACCACGATGTACGCGGCTCCGCCGACCACGGCGGCCACGGTCAGGCAGGTCAGGGCCGCGGCGAGGGAGCGGTTGACCTTCATGCGGACCAGCCGCCCGTGCATCGGCCCGAGCAGGGCCGTGCCGAGCACGGCGAGCAGCACGGGCGTGACCACCGTCCGGAAGACGGCGCACAGCCACACGACGAGCGCGAGGACGGCGGCGGCCAGGAGGACGACGACGCACCAGGCGGCGAGTCGGCGCACGGGCTCGGGCAGCAGGGGAGGAGTCGGCACGAACTCATACAAACACGCCGGGGTCCCGCCGCCCGGAGCTCACTCCAGCGGGTCGGAATCGGGTTTGGAACGCTCGTTCAGTACGAACCACGTGGACTTGCCCTCGCCCCGCGGGTCGACCCCCCAGTCGTCCGCGAGCATCTCCAGCAGCAGGACGCCCCGCCCGCTCGACGCCATCTCTCCCGGGTGCCGCTTGTGTGGCAGCTCGTCGGAGGCGTCCGCCACCTCCACCCGCAGCCGGCGCGCGCCGAGCTCGCCCACCGCCTCGGCGATGAGCAGGGCGTCCCCGTCCGTGTGGACCAGTACGTTCGTCAGCATCTCGGAGACCATCAGCACCGTGGCGTCGACCTGCTCCGGGTCCGCCCAGTCGTGCAGCAGCTCCCGGATCTGCTGGCGGACGCCCGCGACCCGCTCCGGCTCCGCCTGGGCGACGGTGGTCATGGTGCGCCGGGCCGGCCGCGACGGGTGCAGCAGCGGGGTCTCGCAGCCGCAGCCCTCGCCCTCGCGGCAGAGCAGCACGACGGCGATGTCGTCCTCGCGCCGGTCGGCCAGCGGGCCCGTGGTGTGGTGCGAGGACGGGCCGTGCACCGCCTGGACCAGCAGGTCGGCCAGCCGTTCCAGGTGGCGGGGCTCCGGGTCCGTGTCCTGCGAGGGATCGGGTGTCTGCGATTCCAGGATGGCCCGCAGCCGGGCCCAGCCCGTGTCGAGGTCGTGCCCGCCCGTCTCGATCAGCCCGTCGGTGCAGAGCATCATCGTCTCGCCGGGTTCCAGGGTGAACCGGGTCGTCGGGTAGTCGGTGTCCGGCACGATGCCGAGCGGCAGCCCGCCGGCCGTGGGCCGCATCAGGACGGTGCCGTCGGCCATCCGCACCGCCGGGTCGGGGTGCCCGGCGCGGGCCACCTCCAGCAGGCCGGTCGCCGGATCGCACTCCACGTACAGGCAGGTCGCGAAGCGCGGGCTCTGGAAGTCGGAGTCCCCGCCGTCCAGGCCGCCGCCCTTGCCCGGGTCCGCGGCGGAGTCCTGCTCCGAGCACAGGCCGGCCAGGAAGCGGGAGGCGCGCGAGAGCACCGCGTCGGGCCGGTGGCCCTCGGAGGCGTACGCGCGCACCGCGATCCGGAGCTGGCCCATGAGGCCGGCCGCGCGGACGTCGTGGCCCTGGACATCGCCGATGACCAGCGCGAACCGTCCCGACGGCAGCGGGATCATGTCGTACCAGTCGCCGCCG
Source organism: Streptomyces sp. NPDC051563 (assembly GCF_044454225.1). Taxonomy (NCBI): domain Bacteria; kingdom Bacillati; phylum Actinomycetota; class Actinomycetes; order Kitasatosporales; family Streptomycetaceae; genus Streptomyces; species Streptomyces sp. NPDC051563. The sequence goes on along the minus strand of NZ_JBITDL010000001.1, from coordinate 14,105 downwards.
ACCTGGAGCCCGCCGCCGGTCGGCACGTAGCGCGCGGCGAGGGTCATCCCGGGGATCTCGGGCCCGAGCTGCGGCATCATCGACCGCTGGAGGCCCGTGGTGAGCTCCCGCTCGGATTCGGCCACGCCTGCGCGCTGGAGCGCCTGTGCGAGCATCCGGGCCACCGTCGTCAGGACGGAGCGTTCGTCGGGGGAGAAGGACACCGGGTGCTTGAAGGCGGCCATCCAGGCGCCCATGGTGCGTCCCGCGACGATCAGCGGCAGGAAGGCCCAGGAGATCCGGTCGAAGCGCCGGGCGAGGGGCCAGGTGGCCGGAAAGCGCCGCTTGTAGTCGTCAGGGCTGGGGAGGTAGATCGCCCGCCCCGTACGGACGACCTCCGCGGCCGGGTAGTCCGTCTGGAGCGGCATGTCCGCGAAGGGGCCCTCGTCCCCGGGATCGTGCCCGTGGTGCCCGATGATCGACAGCCGGTCGCCGGACACGCCGAAGACGGCCAGCCCGTCGGGGATGAACCCGGGCATGGACAGCGAGGCCGCCACCCGCAGCACCTCGGCGGTGGAGCGGGCCTCGGCCAGCGCCCGCCCGGCGTCCAGCAGGAACGCCTCGCGCGAGCGGCGCCAGTCGCCGGTGATGGGGGTGTGCACGGCCGTGGTGCCGGGCTGGGCCTCGGCTATCTCCTGGATCGTGCCGATCAGCTCGTAGTCGACGCGACCGTCCGCGGTGCGGTTCTCCAGCGGCTTGGAGCGGCTGCGCACGGTGCGCAGCACGCGCCCGTCCTCGTCCATGATCCGCAGCCGGGCCTCGGCGAGGGTGTCCTCGGCGACCGCGAGGTTCACGATGCCGTTGATCTCGTTCCAGTCCACCGGGTGGAAGCGCGAGCGCACGGCGACTTCGGGCAGCACGACGGGCTCGGCGGGCAGCCCGAGGAGCCGGGCGGCCTCGCTGTCGAGGGTGACCGTCCCGGAGGCGTTGTCCCATCGCCACAAACCGGTCGCGATGGCGGCCAGGACATCCTCGGTGCGCACTCGGTCATCTTTACAGGTCATACACCTGACGTGCCTGTTCACCACCCCGGTGAGCGGCCACCGGTGCGGCCCCGCGAGCGGCCCCGCACGGGCTCCCGCCCCGGACGGTAACCTTGGGACGGTTGAATCCACCCTGGTATCACGTAGAACTGGATGACTGATGCATCGGTACAGGTCCCACACGTGCGGCGAGCTCCGAGCCTCCGACGTCGCCTCCGACGTCCGGCTGAGCGGCTGGCTGCACAATCGGCGCGACCTGGGCGGCATCCTCTTCATCGATCTGCGTGACCACTACGGCATCACGCAGCTCGTCGCCCGTCCCGGTACGGCCGCGAACGAGGCGCTCAGCAGCGTCACCAAGGAGACCGTCGTCCGCATCGACGGCAAGGTCGTCTCCCGCGGCGCGGACAACGTCAACCCCGAGCTCGCCACCGGCGACATCGAGGTCGAGGTCACCGCGGTCGAGGTGCTCGGCGCCGCCGCCCCGCTGCCCTTCACCATCAACACCGACGACGGGGTGAACGAGGAGCGCCGCCTGGAGTACCGCTTCCTCGACCTTCGCCGCGAGCGCATGCACCGCAACATCATGCTGCGCTCGGCCGTCATCGCCTCCATCCGCTCCAAGATGGTGGCCCTCGGCTTCAACGAGATGGCGACCCCGATCCTCACCGCGACCTCCCCCGAGGGCGCCCGTGACTTCGTGGTCCCCTCCCGCCTGAACCCGGGCAAGTTCTACGCGCTCCCGCAGGCGCCGCAGCAGTTCAAGCAGCTGCTGATGATCTCCGGCTTCGACCGGTACTTCCAGATCGCGCCCTGCTTCCGCGACGAGGACGCCCGCGCCGACCGTTCGCCGGGCGAGTTCTACCAGCTCGACGTCGAGATGTCCTTCGTCGAGCAGGAGGACGTCTTCCAGCCCATCGAGCGGCTGATGACGGAGATCTTCACCGAGTTCGGCAAGGGCCGCCCGGTCACCTCGCCGTTCCCGCGGATCCCCTTCCGCGAGTCGATGATGAAGTACGGCAACGACAAGCCCGACCTGCGGTCCAAGCTGGAGCTCGTCGACATCACCGACGTGTTCGAGGGCTCGGAGTTCAAGGCGTTCGCCGGCAAGCACGTGCGCGCCCTGGCCGTCCCGGACACCGCCGCCCAGCCCCGCAAGTTCTTCGACGGCCTCGGCGAGTACGCGATCTCGCTCGGCGCGAAGGGCCTGGCCTGGGTCCGCGTCGGCGAGGATGGCGGCCTGACCGGCCCCATCGCCAAGTTCCTCACCGAGGAGAACGTCAAGGTCCTCACCGAGCGCCTGGGCCTGGCCGCCGGTCACGCCGTGTTCTTCGGCGCGGGCGAGTTCGACGAGGTCTCCAAGATCATGGCGGGCGTCCGCGTCGAGGCCTCCAAGCGCGCCGGACAGTTCGAGGAGGACGTCTTCCGCTTCTGCTGGATCGTCGACTTCCCGATGTTCGAGGCGGACGAGGAGACCGGCAAGATCGACTTCTCCCACAACCCGTTCTCCATGCCGCAGGGCGGCATGAAGGACCTGGAGGAGAAGGACCCGCTCGACATCCTGGCCTGGCAGTACGACATCGTCTGCAACGGCATCGAGCTGTCCTCCGGCGCCATCCGCAACCACGAGCCCGAGGTCATGCTGAAGGCCTTCGAGATCGCCGGTTACGAGGCCGAGACCGTCGAGCGCGAGTTCGCGGGCATGCTCCGCGCGTTCCGCCTCGGCGCCCCGCCGCACGGTGGCATCGCCCCGGGCGTCGACCGCATCGTCATGCTGCTGGCCGACGAGCCGAACATCCGCGAGACCATCGCCTTCCCGCTGAACGGCAACGCGCAGGACCTGATGATGGGCGCGCCCACCATCCTGGAGGAGTCCCGCCTGCGCGAGCTCAACATCGCGCTGCGCAAGCCGGTGGAGACGAAGAGCTCGGAGCCGGTCGAGAAGGCCGTCAAGCCCCACCAGTAGGCCGCTGAACGCGAAGGGCCCGGGATCCGTACGGATCCCGGGCCCTTCGCGCGTGACGGCCCTCGCGGCCCTTCAGGCTCTCCCGAGCCCGACCCGACCCTCGCGGCCCGGCCGGGTCAGAGCCAGCCGCGCCTGCCCGCCTCCAGCCCGGCCTCGAAACGGCTGCTGGCTCCCAGCCGTTCCATCAGCCCCGCCATCTGCCGGCGGACGGTGCGCAGGGAGAGGCCCAGCCGCTTGCCGGCCGCCTCGTCGGTGAGCCCGCCGGCGAGCAGCTTGAGCAGTTCCCGCTCGGTCGCGTTGAGGTCCTCGTCGTCGGCGCGGCTGCGGGTGTCCGCGCCCAGCGGCACGGCGGCCTGCCAGGCCCGCTCGAACAAGGAGACCAGCGAGCTCACGATGCCGGGCGACGTGGTGCACAGGGCGCCCGCACGGCTGTTCTCGGGGTCCACGGGGACCAGCGCGGTGGTCCGGTCGACGACGAGCAGCCGAGGCGGCACGATCGGGCTGGTGCGCACCTCGCCGCCCAGATCCGTCATCCAGCGCGCGTAGGCGTGGGTGGCGGAATCATTGCGCGCGCTGTCCTGGTAGAGCGTCCTCATGACCACCCCCCGGCCCAGCAGGACCTCGTCCAGCGGGCGTGACGCGTCGAGGGCCGCCTGCGACTGCGCGCCCCCGGGCATGATGGACAGGCATTCCTCGCGGAGGTCGCGGGTCAACTGCCGCAGCCGGTCCTGGACGGCGTCCAGTCCGACGAGCCGCTCGAAGGCGTCCACCTCCCGCTCCGGCCGGGCCGCTTCGAGCCCGGCCACCAGCCGTGCCACGGCCTCCTTGCCGCGCACCAGCTCTTCCTGCCGGCGCAGCACCTCTGCTTCCTGCCTGCGCAGGATCATCTCCAGGCCTACGTCCGGGCTGACCGGACGCAGCGCTCCCGGTACGTCCCGGGACGGCTGGAGCAGCTCCAGATCGATCAGCCGGTCCAGGCCGGCGCGTACGTCCGCCTCCGGGAGCCCCAGCAACAGGCACAACTCGGCCACTCCCGCTGCCGGTTCCTCCAGCAGTCCTCGGTAGACCGCTTCCACGGACCGGCCCAGCCCCAGTGTTTCCAACATGTAGTTATTCCTCCCCCATGCGAGCCACCGGCGGACACCATCCTTCCGATGTCGCGCGGTGGCGTTTCTCGCCGCATCGATTCTCCTTCGCAGGGCAGCTGATCTGCAAGATCAATGTGGTGGGGTGGCACCAAGGTGCCTGCACCTTGGTGCCACCCGATAGGCCTTCCGAGGCTGTTCGGGGGCGGACAGGATGGTGTTCACCGGAAGGGAGCGGGGCCGCGGAAAAGGCCCCGGACCTCCTGCCGGAAACGCGTCAGAGTCCAGCCACCCGATCCTTCAGGGAGTTTTCGATGTCCAGTTCCGCCCGCCTCGTCGCCGCCGTCCTCGCCCCCGCCGCCCTCACGGTCCTCTTCACCGTCACGGGGTCCGGCTTCGGCGGCGGGATGGGCTGGGACGCCCCGGCGCCCACCACGGTCGCCGCTCCGGCCGCCGGTACGAACGGGATGGGGTGGGACGCCGTGGCCGCCGCTCCGGCCGCCGGCACGAACGGGATGGGTTGGGACTAGGGATGTACATGATCGTCACCTTGCTGGCCGGCGAAGGTACCGAGGGGCCGGGGAACACGGCACTGGTCGAGGACCTGCTGTGGGCCCACGCCGATCCGGACCTGAACGTCGAACACATCCGGGTACGCCCCGCCCGCTACGGCTTGGAAGCGGTCGCCCTGATGGGCGGGACATCCGAAGCCGGCGCCCTGCTCGGTGCACGGTCCCTCCTGAACCGGGCCGGCCTGGCCCTGTCGGCCCAGGGCTACACCGTGGCCGAACCCGCGCTCGCCTGACGGCGACCGCCGTCCGGGATTCCGCTGCCGAACGGCGACTGCCCACCCGACCGTCCCCCGACGCACTCGACCGTCCCCTGCTGCCGTGCCTGACCGTCGCCCGCCGTACCTGATCGGCCTCCGACGCACCTGACAGGCCCCGGCCCTACCCGATCGTCCTCTTCCGCACCCGACCGGCCTCCGGCGCACCCGACCGACCCGACCGGCCTCTGACGCACCTGAACGTTCCCTGCCACACCCGGACGTTCCCCGTCCCACCTGATCGTTCCCCACCCCGCCCGGCCCGTCACGAGGGCGCCCGTCGCGGCGCCCGCGGCCTCCGCGGTGTCCTTCCCGCTGTCGCATCCACGTGCCGCCCGGCCTCCGCCGGCCGTCGTGACCCGGCCGCACGCCTTCAAGCCTTCGCAGTAACCCACGTCGCTCTTCCACGCCTTCACACACAGGAGTCCCTGTCATGAGCATGTCCAAGAACACCGTTCGTACCGCCACCCGCACCGCCCTGGTGGCCACCGCTCTCGCCGCGGTGGCGCTCGGTGGCACGCTCCCCTCCCAGGCCGCCACGGCCCCGACGGGCCAGGCCACCACGCTGGCCGCGGCCACCTCGACCCTGGGCGGTCAGATCACCCAGAGCGAGATACTCCAGCGGGCCCAGACCTGGGTCGACGCAGGGGTTCCGTACAACCAGGGGGCCACCTACAAGGACCCGCAGGGCCGGTCCTACCGCACCGACTGCTCCGGCCTGGTCTCCATGGCCTGGCACCTCAACGCCGGTATCGGCGCCACCACCTGGACCCTGCCCAACTACTCCACCAAGATCGGCAGCCTGGACGAGCTCCAGCCCGGCGACGCCCTCAACAACATCGATGCCCACGTCGTGCTGTTCGACAAGTGGACCGACTCCTCGAAGACCGAGATGTGGGTCTACGAGCACGCCAGGCCGGGCACCAACGCCCGCCACATCAAGTACACCAAGAGCTACATCGCCGATCAGAACATGAAGGGCTACCGCTACAACAAGGTGATCGAGGCCCCCATCGCGGTTCCCGACAAGGGCATGACCGACGTGACGGCGGTCGGGGACATCACCGGTGACGGCATCGGCGACGTGATCGCCGTGGACTCCACGACCGGCGAGCTCTTCCGCTACTCCGGCCCCAACTTCACCGGCGGCACCGCCCGCGTCAAGATCGGCACCAACTGGGACACGATGGGCGACATCGTGGGAGTGGGCGACCAGACCGGCGACGGCGTGGGCGACATCATCGCCACCGACGCCGCGACCGGCGACCTCTACCGCTACAGCGGCCCGAACTACGCCGGCGGCACCCGGACCAAGATCGGGTCGAACTGGGACTCCATGCACGGCATCGCCTCGGTCGGCGACCTCACGGGTGACGGCAAGGGCGACATCATCGCCGTCGAGTCGGCCACCGGCGACCTGTACCGCTACTCCGGCCCGAACTTCACCGGCGGTTCCGCGGTCAAGATCGGCACCGGCTGGAACGTCTACGACACCCTCGTCGGTGTCGGCGACCTCACGGGTGACGGCAAGGGCGACATCGTCGCGGTCGAGACGGCGACCGGTGACCTGTACCGCTACTCCGGCCCCTCGTTCAACGGCGGCAGCCGGGTCAAGATCGGCACCAACTGGAACTCGATGGTCAACCTGACCGGTCCCGGTGACCTGAACAAGGACGGCGTCCCGGACCTCCTCGCGGTCAACTCGTCCACCGGGTACCTCTTCCGCTACTCCGGCCCCGACTTCGCCGGCGGCGCCGCGGTGAAGATCGGCACCAAGTGGTAGCCCGCCTGGTCTGATCCCCCCGGGAGTCCACCCTCCCCCGCACGGCGGGGCCGCCCCGGCCACCTCGGCCCCCGGCCCCGCCGTGCCCCCGGCCCCGCAGACCCGCCGCCCGGCGGCCGTCCGCCGACCCGCCGCCGCTCCGCCCGCCCTGCCTTCCCGCGAGAAGCCCGAGGTTTGTCATGCGTCCGCTCTTCCTCCGCAAGAAGTCCGTCCTGGCGGCCCTGGTCGCAGGCCCCGTCGCCGCCCTCACCCTCCCCCTGCTGGCCGCCGCCCCGGCCTCGGCCGCCTCCGTCTCCACCTGGGACAAGGTCGCCCAGTGCGAGAGCACCGGGAACTGGGCCATCAACACCGGCAACGGGTTCTACGGAGGACTCCAGTTCACCAAGTCCACCTGGGAGGCCTTCGGTGGCACCAAGTACGCGGCGTACGCCCACCAGGCGACCAAGGAACAGCAGATCCGCATAGCCGAGAAGGTCCTCGCCACCCAGGGCGAGGGAGCCTGGCCGAACTGCGGCCCGGCCGCCAACCTCGGCGCCGACCACGCCGACCCCTACCCGTCCGAACCCGAGGGCCCGCAGGGCCAGATGACCAACCTGACCGGCGTCGGTGACCTGACCGGCGACGGGAAGGGCGACATGGTCGCCGTCGAGGTGGCCAGCGGAGACCTCTACCGGTACTCGGGCCCGAACTTCAGCGGTGCCTCCGGCGCCCGGGTCAAGCTGGGCTTCGGCTGGAACAGCATGAGCGAGATCGTCGGCATCGGCGACGTGACCGGCGACGGCAAGGGCGACCTCCTCGCCGTGGAGAAGAACACCGGGGACCTGTACCGCTACGCGGGCCCCACCTTCGCCGGCTCCTCCCGGGTCAAGGTCGGCACCAACTGGGACACGATGAAGAACATCACCTCGGTCGGTGACGTCACCGGTGACGGCCAGGGCGACATCATCGCGGTCGAGAAGAGCAGCGGAGACCTGTACCGCTACTCGGGCCCGTCCTACACGGGCGGCTCCGCGGTCAAGATCGGCACCGGCTGGAACATCTACTCCTCGATCACCGGCATCGGCGACGTGACGGGTGACGGCAAGGCGGACATCGTGGCGGTCAACGCCACCACCGGCGACCTGAACCGCTACTCCGGCCCCGCGTACAACGGCTCGACCATGGTCAAGGTCGGCTCCAACTGGGACTCGATGCGCTCGCTGGCCGGTGTCGGCGATGTGACCGGCGACGGCAAGGGCGACCTGGTGGCCGTCGAGAAGGCCAACGGCAACCTCTACCGGTACACCGGCCCGACCTTCGCGGGCGGCAGCCGCACCCAGATCGGCACCAACTGGTAGCAGCGCGGCGGCGGGTGGGACACCCGCGTACGCGGCGGGCCGGTGCGAGGGCAGAGCCCCGCCGGCCCGCCGCACCGGCCCGCCCCCGGGGCCGAGCCCCGCTGCCCGGCGCCCTGCGGCGCCCCCGCCCGCTCGTCCCCGAACTTCCTCCTGGAGCCCCAGCATGTCCCGTCGCCCCACCGCCCTCTGGGCCGCCGCCGGTTCGGCGGTCCTCGCCCTCGCCGCCCTGACGGTCGGCACCGTACCGGCCCAGGCCGACACGGTCAGCGCCTCCACCGCCCCGCCCCTGCGCTTCGTCAGCTACAACATCTGCGGCAACGTCTGCTCCGGCGCCTCGTACGACCAGCAGAAGCGGATCGACAGCATCGTCGCCCAGGCGGCCGTCACCACCTGGAACGCGGACCAGATCTTCCTCCAGGAGGTGTGCCGCCCGCAGTACGACGAGGTCCTGAGGCGCCTGGCGCCCCAGGGGTTCCGCGGCTCGTACAGCGCGACCCTGACGGGGAACCCGTCGGTCTGCGGCGGTCAGGACTACGGCAACGCGGTGCTCGTCAGGGGCCCGGTCTCCGAGTCCGTGGAACTGGACCTGACGGTCGGCGGGGAGAGCGAGCCGATCAAGGTGCCGTGCGTGAAGAACTACGTGCAGAACCGGCTCAACTGGGCCTGCTCGGTGCATCTCTACTGGGACAACGGGACGCTCGCCGCTCCGGAGGCCGAGCGGCTGGCGGCCCAGGCCAAGACCTGGCAGGACCAGGGCATACCGGTGGTGCTGGGCGGCGACTTCAACCACTCGCCCCGCACCTCCTCGCTCGCCCCGTTCTACGACACGGGCATCAACGACAACGCCCGCGGCACCTTCATCGAGGCGGACGAGACCGACGGCGAGTTCTTCGACCCGGCCGCCTGCACGGTGGGCCAGGAACAGCGCTGCCGCTCCGGCGAACCGACCCGCGAGGGCAAGAAGCTCGACTACGTCTTCTTCAGCGCCAAGCACTTCGCGTCGCCGAAGGGGGACGTGCTTCCGCTCGACCCCGCCGTCTCGGACCACCAGATGGTCCGCGGTGCCGCCACCTGGGCCGACTGCGGGCCCTTCGCACCGGCCGCCGGTGCGCTCTTCAGCCGCGACGAGTCCGGTGCGCTGTTCCGCTACTCCGGTCGCGAGGGCAGCAGCCTGGCCGCCGCCTGCAAGACCGGCAGCGGATGGCAGAGCATCGCACGGGTGGTCCGCCTGAACGGTACGTCGACCCTCGCGGCCGTCGACTCCGCGGGCGCGCTGTGGCACTACCCGGCCGATGCGACCGGCGCCTACTCGGGATCGACGCGGGTCTCCGCGGGCACCGGCTGGGGAGCCTGGGACAAGCTGGTCTCGCCCGGCGACTTCTCCGGCGACGGCCGCGCAGACCTGATCACCCGGGACACCTCCGGCGGACTGTGGCTCCACAAGGGCACGGCGGCCGCCGCCTACGCCGCGCCGGTGAAGATCGGTACGAACTGGAACATCTACGCCGACCTGTTCTCGCCCGGCGACTTCACCGGCGACGGCCGGGCCGACCTGATCGGGCGCGAGCCCGCCGGCGACCTGTACCTGTACAAGGGCGACGGTGCGGGCGGATACGCGCCCCGGCTGAAGATCGGCTCGGGCACGGCCGGTTACGACGCGATGCTCTCGCCGGGCGACATCACCGCCGACGGCAAGGCCGACCTGCTGGCCCGGGACACCGCAGGCGGACTCTTCCTGCTGAAGGGCAACAGCACGGGTGACGGCTTCGGGGCCCCGGCCAAGGTGGGCAGCGGCTACCCGGCCGGCGGACTGCTCTTCTGATCCTCCGGCGCCGGGCCGGCGCCTGCGCACCCCGCCGTGACATGCCACCGCCCCCGACCGGCTTCCCGGTCGGGGGCGGTGGCCGCGTGGTGGCCGGGCCTCAGAGTCCCTGGACCAGACCCTTGAGCAGGGCGGCCGAGGTGAGCTCGGCCGGGGCCGGGCCGGCGTGGAAGAAGCCGGCGTTGTCGGGGCTTTCGGCGGACAGCTTGCGCAGGAAGTCGAAGGCCTTGGTCTCGTGCTCGCCGAAGGCGACGAACTGCCAGTGGATGCCGGGGGCGGTGGCGGCCGCCTCCACGATGGCCTCGCGGGCGGGGCGGACGCTGTCGGGCGCACCGTCCGTCTGGAACACGACCAGGGCCGGTCCCTCGCCGCCGTCCTTCTGGTAGCGCTCCACGACGGCCTCGACGGCGACGTGGTAGCTGGTGCGGCCCATCCGGCCGAGCTCGGCGTGGCGGGACTCGACCCAGGCCGCGTCGTACGCGTCGAGGGACAGGTCGGCGGAGCCGTCCAGCTCGGTGGAGAAGAACACCGTACGGACGGTGGCCTCTTCGTCGAGGTGGGCGGCGAGGGCGAGGGCGTGGTCCGCGAGGTGCTGGACGCTGCCGTCCTTGTAGAACGGGCGCATCGAGCCCGACCGGTCGAGCACGAGGAACACGGTGGCGCGGGCGCCGGCCTTCCCCTTGGCGCGCAGGACCTGACCGGCGGCCTTGTACGCGGCTGCGAGCGGGGGCGCCTGGCGCTTGACCGCGGCGAGGGCGTGCGCGGGGCCGCCTTCGGCGGCATCGGCGGGGAGGGGCTCGGCCGCGACGGGCTCCGCCTCGGCGGGCTCCGTCGCGACGGGCTCGGCCTCGGCGGCCACGGGCTCGGCCTCGGCAGCCACGGGCTCGGGCTCGGCAGCCGCGGGCTCGACCTCGACCTCGATCTCGGGCTCGGTGATGGCCTCCGCCTCGGCCACGATGGCCTCCGCCTCGGCGACGACCTCTGCCTCGGCCGTGACGGCTTCCGCCTCGGTGATGGCTTCGGCTTCGGCCGTGACGGGCTCCGGCTCGGTGAGGGGTTCGGGCGCAGTCGCGACGGGCTCCGCCTCGGGCGTGGCGGCCAGGGCCGGTTCGGCCTCCGCTTCGGCGGCGACCGGCTCGGCTTCGGGGGTGGCCTCCGCTTCGGCGGCGACCGGCTCGGCTTCGGGGGTGGCTTCGGCCCCGGTGGCGGCCGGTTCGGCTGCGGGCTCGGGCTCCGGCGTTGCCTCGGTCTCGGCTGAGGCGGCCGGGGTAGCCTCCGCGGTGACCGGTTCCGCTTCGGCCGTGGCGGGGGCCGCAGGGGTCGCCGACGGGCCGCCGGTGGAGGACCGGCGGGCTTCCGGGACCGTGGGGTCCGGGGTGGGGGCCGGGGCCGGGGCGGTGAGCACCGTGCCCGGTTCGAGGTCCCGGGGTGTGGACTGCGGGGGAACCGTCGGGTTGTCGAAGGAGGCGGCGACCAGTTCGGCGGCCGCGTCGAGGGGGGTGCGTTCGGTCTGGCTCGGGAGGGCCGCCGAAGGGGTTCCGGACGTCTCCGGAACCGATTCAGAGGTCCGTCCGAACACCTTGCGCAACAAGCTCCGAATACCCATGGGCCAGGCCTTTCGCATGAGTGCGTGCGTCATTTGTCCGTGAGGCGCGGTAGATCCCTGCCCAGAGTGGACACGTAAGGTTATCGGCCCCTTGGCTGGAACTTCGGGAGGGGCACCTTTCGTGGCGCCCACGGCCCAAACACACCCGTTCCGCCCCTGAACTGCCGCTCCGACGTGCCGGATTCACCGGCCGTTCATCCATCGGCCGCCGCTTCGGCGCAACCCGCCCATAGCGTCACCGACGGATTGTTCCGACACGTTGTCGGGGACCGTGCATCTACGGAGGACACTCGTGCGCAAGCTCCTGCCGCTCATCGGCACTTCCCACGGGGGCGGCCGTTCCGCTCTCACCTGCCGCTACCGCTGCGGCGACGCCTGCTTCCACGAGGTGCCGAACACCAGCGACAACGAGTACGCCGGCGACGTCATAGCCCGCGCCTACTCCCGCCGCGCGATGCTCCGCTCCGCCGCGGTCGTCACGGTCGCCTCGGCCGCCGGTACGGCCCTCACGCTGAGCGGCAACGGTTCCTCCGCCTCCGCCGACCCCACCGCCGAAGCGCAGCGCGCCGGCGCCGCCGGGGTCAACGCCCAGGGTGCCCGGGGCCTGCGCTTCAAGCCCGTCGCGCCGAACACCGCCGACCAGGTCACCATCCCCGAGGGCCACGAGCAGAACGTGGTCATCCGCTGGGGCGAGCCGATCGTCAAGGGCGCTCCGGGCTTCAACCCGGACAAGCAGACCGCCGCCGCCCAGGCCGGTCAGTTCGGCTACAACAACGACTTCATCAGCCTGCTCCCGCTCGGCGGCGACTACGAGCGCCAGCAGCTGCTCGTGGCCAACCACGAGTACACGGACGAGAACCTCATGTTCAAGGCGTACGACCCGGCCAACCCGACCCGCGAGCAGGTCGAGATCGCCTGGGCCGCGCACGGCCTGTCCGTGGTCGCGGTCCAGGAGGACCACCGCAGCGGCAAGCTGACGGCCATCAGCCGCCACCGCCTCAACCGCCGCCTGACCGCCACCAGCGAGTTCCGGCTGACCGGTCCGGCCGCCGGCACCGACCTGGTGAAGACCTCGGTCGACGCCACCGGCACCAAGGTGCTCGGCACCCTGAACAACTGCGCCGGCGGCACCACCCCGTGGGGCACCACCCTCCACGGCGAGGAGAACTTCAACCAGTACTTCGGCAACGCCGGCCTGGTCACCGAGCCCACCCAGGCCGCCCGCCTGAAGCGCTACGGCGTGACCGCCGGCGCCACCGAGCGCAAGTGGGAGCGGTTCGACAAGCGCTTCGACGTCGCCCAGGAGCCCAACGAGTCGCACCGCTTCGGCTGGGTCGTCGAGCTGGACCCGTACGACGTGAACTCCGTCCCGCGCAAGCGCACCGCGCTCGGCCGCTTCAAGCACGAGGCCGCGCAGCCCCGCCTGACCGAGGACGGCCGCCCCGTCGTCTACATGGGCGACGACGAGCGCTTCGACTACTTCTACAAGTTCGTCTCGTCGAAGCAGATGAAGAAGGGTGACTCGCGCGCGGCGAAGGAGCACAACCTCACGCTGCTCGACGAGGGCACCCTCTACGTCGCCAAGCTCACCGGCGACACCCCGGCCGCGGAGATCGACGGCACCGGCAAGCTCCCCTCCGACGGCGAGTTCGACGGTTCCGGCGTCTGGATCAAGCTCCTCACCTCCTCCCCGGCCGGGAACGTCTCGCACGTCGAGGGCATGACCGCCGAAGAGGTGTCCGTCTTCACGCGCCTCGCCGCCGACAAGGCCGGCGCGACCAAGATGGACCGTCCCGAGGACGTCGAGCCCTCGCCGCGCACCGGCCGCGTCTACATCGCGCTGACGAACAACACGGACCGCGGCAAGCCGGGCAAGGAAGGCGCCACCGAGGCCAACCCGCGCAACCTGAACAAGCACGGCCAGATCCTGGAGCTCGCCGAGAACTTCGACGACCCGGCCGGCGACGGCTTCGCCTGGCGCCTCTTCCTGGTCGCGGGTGACCCGAACGACCCGGCGACCTACTTCGCGGGCTTCCCGAAGGACAAGGTCAGCCCGATCTCCTGCCCGGACAACGTGGCCTTCGACCCGCACGGCAACCTGTGGATCTCCACGGACGGCAACCAGCTCGGCTCGCACGACGGCCTGTTCGGCGTCGCGACCGCCGGTGAGCGCCGTGGTGAGCTGAAGCAGTTCCTCACCGTTCCGCGCGGTGCCGAGACCTGCGGCCCGCTCATTCAGGACAAGCGCGTCCTGGTGTCCGTGCAGCACCCGGGCGAGATCGACGGCGCGTCCGTCGAGAAGCCGCAGTCGGTGTGGCCCGACGGTCCCGGCAAGATCGTCCGCCCGGCCGTCGTGTCGGTCTGGCGCAAGGACGGCAAGAACATCGGCGTCTGACGCCCGGGCCGCTGTGAGTTGACCCGTGCGGGGGGGGGGGGGGGGGGGGGGGGGTGGGGGGGGGACCGCCCCCCCCCCCCCCCCCCCCCGGCCCCCCCCCCCCCCCCGCGGCGGGGGGGGGCGCCCCCCCCCCCCCCCCCCCCGGCCCCCCCGCCCCCCCCCCCCCCCCCCCCCCCCCCCCCCCCCGCCTCCACGACACCTTCAGCTCGCGTCTACGACACCTTCAGCAGGGAGTCGTCCCGCCACTTCAGCATCTTGTCGAA